>NZ_JADEWT010000046.1 GCF_015207505.1 Tychonema sp. LEGE 06208 | reverse complement strand
GATATTGAACACGATTTTAGTGCCTTAAAGCGAGCCAGAATGTATGCTCCTGCTGGCACATCTTTAGATGAACTTATCTGTGCCTACTGCGCTCAATAGTGTCTCTTTTTTATTTGAAATGACTATACTAATAAAAAAATATCTCGATCGCCCAAACAGCTCAAAATCCGCTCATAGAGATATCTCAGTCACAGAAATATTACCGCCAAAACACACGTCAACATCAGTTCCCGCCGCCCGATGGCGATTCCCATATTCTCCAACATAATAAAAGTATTCTCCCTCCATTTTGTACTCAACCGGCAGCGGCTCAGTCGAAGGCTTGCAAAACACAATTTCCGGTTCCGCACTTCCCGGCGCTAAATGCGGAAAATTCACATTCCAGAAACACCCCGACTTTGGTTCCCGTTGCAGCAAATCCGCCAATACTCGGGATGTCCAGCGAGTCGCGACATCCCAGTCAATTTCGAGCGGCCTTTTAATCCGGTGGGAAATTGCGATACCAGGAATACCGTGCATTGCAGCTTCCCGCACCGCAGCCACCGTACCCGAAATGTACACGTCAACGCCCAAATTGCCACCGGCGTTAATCCCCGAAAGCACCAAATCCGGCTTCGCACAAAGGTGATGAAGAGCGATTCGCACGCAGTCTGCGGGTGTTCCCCCCACAGCATACTCAAATTCCGATCGCCGATCGACATGAATCGGACTGTGAGCCGTCACCTGATGCCCGCAGCCCGATAACTGCCCTTGGGGAGCCACCATAATTGTTTTGCCTTCTACAGCCTGCAAAAGTGCCTGAATCCCCGGAGCGTCGATGCCGTCGTCGTTGGTTAAAATTATTGTCATTAAAAAATTGTCGCAGCTCTCAACCAACTTGTGGTAAAGTTTTGTGTCGATCGCCCGATCGAATTATCAGCACAAGTTCAGTTAAACGCGATCGCAGCTATGTTTTTACCAATTCTACCCTTAGCTCAAGCAATTGCCGCACCTCCCACCCAACAGCAACTGATTATCCAGCCAGAAGTCCCCCTACCGGAAAACGAACGAGATGTGCAGCCGCCGCCGCCAAGCAGCAGCCCGCTGAATACTGTGACAGTGCCCCAGCAAGTGCGCGTTTTGCCGGGAAAACTCGACAACATTCCCGTTTTCAACAGCAACAGCCCGGAAGTCGTGCAAACCGAAGGCATTTTGCTCTCCACATTTCCACCAGAAAGCAAACAAGTACCTTCTGCACACTTAAACTTTCCCTTCAAAGGTCGATTTGATATCTTCGCCCACCACATCGCCAAAGCTAAAAATCGCAACGAAACTCGCACCTTATTTCAAGGAATAATTGTCTACAATCCCAACTCGGAAGCTGTTACTTTAAAAGTCTTGCAAGGAGCGACCTATTTAACTCAGCCGGATGCGTTGTTTGTCGATTTGCCGTCGTATTTAGAAAATCGATTCGGCACAGTGTTTGCGGGGCCTGGAAGCCGGATTACCAGCGATGTGCTGCGGGGGTACAGACAAGCCATTTTGCCCGCTGCCATCGAGATACCGGCCATGCAGAGCCGAATGCTGATGAATTTGCCGATACCTGTGGGGAATATTAGGCCTGCTTCCAACGGGCGATCGACTTTGATGCGAATGTCGAGCAGCAATTCGGTTTATGTTGCTAGTTTAGCAATGTTTGCTCCTCCAACTAAAAATGGAGTCGAACAATCTCCGACATTAGAACAGTGGGAAAATATTTTAAATACCAAAGGTTTAGCGGGGCCGAGAGATTTGGCACCAACTCCGCAAGACGAAAATCCGCTGCAAAAAATTTACGGCCGCGTGGCGGGAGTAGCTGAAGGTTCGGAGTGGAAAGCTAAAATTACTGATAATTCTAGAACCGATTATTTAACTGTTCCCAAGCGCGGCGAGTCATTTTCCTATGCTCTGAGCACTACGGATACGGGTACTTTTGGCACAGGCCAAATTCAAAGCGCTAAAATGTTAGCTCGCTATCCCGATACTGCTTATTTTGCTCACGGCAATTACGGAATTCAATACAACTTAGCTTTTCCGCTTTACAACAAATCTCGCGAGTCTCAATCGGTGAGTATTAGAATGCAAACACCGATTAAAACAAATACAAAATCGGGTGGATTGATGTTTTACGATCCGCCGGAAAATCGGATATTTTTCCGAGGTACGGTGCGGGTGATATTTAATGACGATACGGGCAAGACTTTGACGCGCTACATTCACATTGTGCAGCGCCGGGGACAGCAGGGGGAACCTTTGGTGAATGTGAATATGAAGCCGGGGGAACGCCGTTTGGTTCAGGTGGATTTTTTGTATCCGCCGGATGCGACGCCGCCGCAAGTCTTGACAGTGCGATCGAGTAATTAGTTTATAGTCAGTAGTCAAAGGTTTGTAGTGAGGACTTTAGTCCGCATCAAGAAAAACTAAAATGTAGTCCATTGGGCTTTTTTTACCTGCTCACGCACTTGCCCATGTAGCACTCTCATCAGCTCTTCTATCACTCCCTTTCGCCACTGCAAGTAAAGCCAATATACGGCCCTTGTAAGGGGGCCAATCCTTGGGTAGGTCTTACCAATTGCAGCCATTTTTTAGTTGATAGAAGATTCCGTCTAAGATTTCTCTTTTTGTCCAGTTACATGGTTTAGTTAGCTTCTTCCTGGGCAATATCTCATGTAGTATGGGTTCAATTATTTCCCATTCTGAATCCGTCAGACTGCTACAATAAGGCATGGCTGCTGCTGCTGGATAATGCTTTTGCGGTCACGTATAACAGCATAAAAGATGTCAAACGGGTTTTATAGAGGCTCAAAACGTTTGCACCTTGGTTGTTCGTCTCTGGCTAAATTTGGGAATTCACCAATAAACCTACTATTTTTCAAGCTGTGTAGCCTCGTTTTTCCACTGCGTACACTTTTTCAGCAAGCCCTAAGTAGAAATCATTGACAAACGTCTTCAGATGAAACCCTTGCCTGACAGGGCTTTCAGAGATAGCGTGAAAAGTAAGGACAACATCCGTTGCACCAAAAAGTCGCGCCACTCCGTTCTTCGATTGAACCCGATCGCCTTTGACCAGTTTGTTTGGTTTAAAATATAATAAAGTTTTTCCTGAATCATGAGAAAATAAATTTTACTGGCATATCTATAGGGGAACATCCATCATGGCAAGAAGTAGTAGCGGATTTTGGAGCGATTTCTGGAAGTTTTTAGTTCAGGGAAATGTCCTTGAACTGGCAGTTGCCGTCATCATTGGTGGAGCCTTTGGAAAAATCATTGATTCTTTAGTCAAAGATATTATTACTCCCATTCTTCTTAATCCTGCTTTAACGGCTGCGGGAGCTAAAGACCTGGAAAGTTGGGCACCAGGAGGTATAAAATGGGGTGTTTTCCTGGCATCTGTAATTAGTTTTGTGATTATCGCCTTTGTTATTTTTCTATTACTCCGAAGCGTAGAATCTGCAAAAAAAAGATTAATTCGTCGGCAAGCAGCAGAAGCAGAAGCAGAAGTTGCACTTGTTGATGCTGCTACTCTCAACCAGGAAAAGATGACAGAAGTTTTAGAACGCTTAGCAAAAGCATTGGAATCGCGTGGTATTTAGAGCCTACGTAAGTAACCAAACGAAATTAATTAGATAAAGATTATTTAGGCTGTAAGGCTTTCAGGGGATATTTTGTGTAGTTAATTTTGTACAACTACTTAATACTTGATTTTTAGGGGATGCAGGCAAAAGTTTAGGCTGTTATCTCCTTTTTTGCACACTAAGACTAAAGATATTTCAAAAGCCTTCTTTGCGATTTCGTAACCGGCATCCTGAATCCAAAGTTTGGTGGTGATAAACAGTATTTTTCATAATTTTCCTTTTACGTATTTCCGAATTGCGTGCTTTTTTAACGCTGAGAAATTACACGTTATTAACGTTCAATTTGGAGATGCTTTCTTTATTATCGAGGGTATGGCTGTAGGCATAGTTCAGGCCTATAGAACCCATTTGACATCTATTCCAGACTTATTACCACAACTAGGTTTGGGGCGAATCAGTAGAATCCTAAATTTAGGCTAGAATAGTTGCCCTGTAAGGATTTTACAAAAGATGTTAAATGGGTTCTATAATCATAAAAATCCTTTTTGCAATACTGAGATGTTCCCGACTGAAGTCCTGACTACGAACCTCAGAGTAAGGTTTGTAGTCAGGACTTTAGTCCTAATTAAAGTGTCAAAGATTGAGGATTTGTCTCAATCAATTTGGCTAAATCTTTCAAGAAAGATGCAGCGTCAGCACCGTAAATTACTCGGTGATCGCAAGTAATATTCACCTGCATTTGTCGCTTCACTCCCATCAAACCTTCCTCGTTTGCTACTACTTGCGGCCGCGAAGAACCGATCGCCAAAATCGAGCCTTGATTCGGCGGCAAAATCGCGTCAAACTTATCTACTCCAAACATTCCCAAATTGGAAAGAGTAAAAGTTCCCGTGCTGTATTCATCGGGTTTTAGCTGTTTGGCGCGGGCGCGATCGACTAAATCCTTCCAAGTGCGGGAGAGAGAATATATGTCGAGGCGATCGGCATTTTGCAACACCGGCGTAATCAAACCGCCGCCCTCCATCGCCACCGCTACCGCCACATTAATATCAGCGCGGTGTTGAATTCCCGACTCTACATAACAAGCATTCAGCAGAGGATGTTTTTGTAAAGTTACTGCTACAGCCTTCGCCAGCATAGCCGTCATCGTGACGCCCTTCGACTTAATTTGTTTGTAGAGTTTGTCCAGATTATCAGTAGTAATTGTGTAACCCACGCGGAAACAGGGCACGCTCAAACTTGCTTCCATGTTGCGTACCACCGCATTTTGCAGCGCGTTCATCGGTACTCTGTTACCGGAAAGCGCCACTGCTGGGGCTGGTGCGGGTGCAGGTTTGGCTGCTGCGGGTGCGGCTGCTGCGGGTGCGGGAGTTGCGGGGACTGTTACCTGTTGCTGAACCGGGGCTGGTTGGGCTTTACCGGCTGCTGCTTCCACGTCTTCTGCAACAATGCGACCGTTGGGGCCGCTGCCTTTGATCGAATTCAAATCTACTTTAAATTCTTTGGCTAATTTGCGAGCGCGGGGAGAAACGACGCTGCGGCCGTTTTGGCGGCTGACGTTTTGCTGCAAACCTGCTGATGCGGTAGCTGCGACTGGGGCGGAGGCTGCTGGGGCTGGGGCGGAGGCTGCGGTTGCACCTGCTCCTTGTTTCTGAGCTTCTGCAATTTCGGCTTCTGTTTCTGCTACTAGGGCGATCGCGGCTCCCACCGTCGCAACTTCGCCAGCTTGTACAATAATTATTGCTAGATAGCCTTCGTAGAAAGATTCGACATCCATGTCGGCTTTGTCGGATTCAACTACGACTACGGTTTCGCCCTTTTCTACTTTGTCTCCGGCGGATTTGACCCAGGAAACAATTTTGCCCTCTGTCATGGTAGAACTCAGGGCTGGCATGAAAACTTCGCGAATCATCTGTAAAAAGTCCTTTTGATTTGGTAATTGGCGATCGGTATTTGGCGATTGATAATTGGCGATCGGCAATCGGCAATAATTATTATGATGCCAGCCTCTAGTCCGAAGATGTGCGACTATCAACTCAAAATTACATACCAATTACCAATTACCAATTACCAATTACCAATTTCTAACTTCTAAATATCACCTCGAATTTCTTCGACTATGCCGTCGCGGAGTAGAATTTCTACTTGCATTTTTTGAATCAAGTTTTCTCCCATCCCGACGGTGAACGTGCCGTCAATTTGACCTTGACTAACTTCTTGTTCGAGGTCTAAAACCTGTACTTGTTGGAGTTGTTGCAGGTTTTGGTTTTTTTGTTCTAGCAGTTCGCTCTTTCTTTGATTCACTTGCACTTGAATGTTTTCTATTTGCTGCGTTACTTGCGGGCCTGGGGGTTGCAGGTTTTGCTTTTGGATTTCAGAAATCATCCGGCTCCCTTGCATTTCTAGCTGTTGTAGCTGAGAATCTATTTGGTTGATTTGGCCTTGGAGCTGTTGTTGAGCTTCTTCTTTCCAGCGGGGAGTAACGATGACTTTCACGCTAATCGATCGCTTCAAGAGTAATTGTGGTTCCATGTTGTTGCTTGTCAATTATCAAGGGGAATTAGTCATTAGTCATTGGTCCTAAGTCATCCGTCATTAGTCATTAGTTCGCAAACATTTCCTAAGGACTGAGGACTCGGATTCGAGACTAGGGCGTTGGTGTCAACTTAACCTCAAACCTACGATCGGTCTTCTGTCTGGCGATTTAGGCCAGATCCCGCCTAGCCCAGGGCCCGCACGCCCCTAGGTCGGGGGGGATAAGAATCTTCTCAAAGTCAACCCCTCTTCTTAAGGGGGATGCGAGGGGGATCTGGCCTCTGCTATCAACCAGAGATACAAAGGTTTTCAGGCGATTGTTGACACCAATTGGGACTCGGGTGTTGGGATCATTTTTGCTTTTCCATTCCCCAAGTCCTGCGAATATTTTCAAAACATCCCGTCAATCATATCGCGGTAGTGTTCAGTCACAACCGGGCGCTTAATTTTCAGGGTCTGGGTCAACATTCCATTTTCCATTGAAAATGGCTCCTGAATCAACCGGAACGGGCCGATGCGATCGTCCGCGCGGTATCCAGGGCGATTTTTCACCTCCCGGTTCAACTCTTGGCGGAATAAGTCTTGAATTATCTTGCTATTCCAGTCAATTTCCTGTATGGGCGGACTCTGAGTTTCGCCCCATTTCAGTACGGCTTCTGAATTGGGGACAATTAAGGCGCCGATCGATTTCTGGTCTTGACCTACTACGATAATTTGGTCGATGTAGGGGCTGCGGATGCAGGCATCTTCGATCGGCTGCGGTTCGATATTTTCGCCGTTGCTGAGGACGATCGTATCTTTGGCCCGCCCGGTCAAAACTAAGTCGTTTCCCGGTGTCAGCCAGCCTAAATCGCCGGTGTCAAACCAGCCCATCGAGTCCATCACCTTTGAGGTAGCTTGGGGATTGAGATAATAGCCCGCCATGATTTGCGGCCCTTTTGCCAATACCAAGCCGCGCTGGCCCGGAAGCAGTTGCTGCCGAGTCTCCGAGTCTACTATTTTAATTTCCGTACCTGGAATAGGCTGTCCGGCAGAACCTTTAAGATTGTGCCAAGGGCGGCGGACTGTCAAAACCGGGGATGTTTCGGTTAAACCGTATCCCACCAACAAACCGATATTCGCAATTTCAAAGAAATTGTCTAAATGCGCGGCCAAAGAACCGCCACCGCTGATTGCCCACTTAAAACGTCCTCCCGTAGCTTCCCGGACTTTTTGGTAAACGAGTTTTTCGGCAAGGGCGTAAACGGGCGACAACAGAATAATTTTGATCCGGGCGATCAAGTTTTCAGCAACTGAGGCAGGTTGTAAATTGAGAGTTAATCCTTCGACAATCCGGCGGGATTCTATGTATTTTTGGCTGGCAGATAACAGGAAATTCACCAATTTTTGTTTGTTGGGAGGCTGTTCCCGAAATTGCTTTTGTACTGCCTCGTAAATCGATTCCCAGATGCGCGGAACGCTGACCATGTACTGGGGTTTGTAAGTTTTAAAGTCTTGTTTGAAATAGCGAATGCTGGTGTAAATTTGGGTGCATCCTTGGGAAAACATGAAATATTCAACCGTGCGTTCGTAGGCGTGCCAACTGGGGAGGATGCTGAGAACGCCATCGCCGGCTTCGGGCTGGAGAATTGTCCCGAAGGTGGTGATTTGGTGCAGCAAATTGCCGTGGGTCAGCATAACGCCTTTGGGTTTGCCGGTGGTACCGCTGGTGTAGAGGAGAGTGGCGAGGGTTTGCGGGTTGTGGTTGGTGGGTTTGAGGGTGCTACTTGCCCCTGTGGCCATGACTTCGGAAAATTTGACTGTGTTGAGGGTTTGGTTGGTTTCCGATTCTTCGTCGGAGAGGAGGACGACGAGTTGAATGGGTAAGTCGGGGAGGCGGTGTTGGAGTTTTTTGAGTAATGCCTGGTTTTCGACTACTAAGGCGGTACTGCCGCTGTCTTGGATGATGTGGAGGAGTTCTTCGGGGTCGGCGGTCGCGCCTCGAACGACGTTGGCGGCCCCGGCGGTCATGATGCCTTGGTCGGCTATCAGCCAGCGGGGGCTGTTGTCGGCGAAGAGGGCGACGCGGGGAGGGATTGCTTCTTCGGGATTGGATTGGATGCCGAGGGCTTGCAAGCCGCTGGCGAATTGCTGGATTTGGTGGTAGAGGTCGGTGTAGGTGAGTTTGATTTCGGGCTGGCTGTGGGGGTCGTGGAGGGCGACGGTTTGGGGAAATCGCTGTTTGACGATCGCCCAAATTTCGGGTACGGATTTAATGGAACTGTAATCGATCAGGCGGCTGAGGTTCGCGCGATCGCGATCGGTCATTTGAGACAATGTGTAAGACGCTGGGTCGTTCATAGTTATTTTTTGTGAGTTTTGGGCGATCGAAGTATTTGGTAAATTTAGCATCTCTACTTTTGTGCATAATACCTTTCTGCATAATACCTTTCTGCCGAAAAAATATAAGTTGACGGTTTGGTAGCGGTATTTCGTAAATAAACATCGCTATAGCACTTCTCACAAATATGAGGGATTGATAGATCCCCCCAATCTCTCAATCCCCAATCTAAAATCTAAAACCTAAACCTCACCTTTTTGAGAAAGTCAACCTAGGGTGCATCGCCAATCACAACTCTGGCCCCACAACGCCGGATTAAACCAGCGACGCACCCTACAACTTATCACTTCAGTAAACCCTATTGAACCTGTATCTCAGCTTTTTGAGAGGGGTTGACGAATACTCACCTATCTAAAGTATGAATAATCGCGAACCCGCCCGATCTAATTTATGTTATATTGCAACTCATATCCCCAGATAATTGACTGAAACGGGCATTTTCTCGGTAGTCTACCGGACAGTCAATCACGCAGGGAACATCTTGAGCAAGCGCTTCCTTCAGGATAGGAATCAAATCGCTAGCAGCTTCCACGCGATAACCTTTTAAACCCATACTTTCGGCAAATTTTACAAAGTCGGGATTGCCAAATTTGATGAAATCTGAATGGCCAAACTGATCTTCTTGCTTCCATTCAATTAACCCGTAGCCGCCGTCATTAAAGATGAGAGTCACAAAATTAGTACCGACGCGCAACGCAGTTTCTAACTCTTGACAGTTCATCATAAAACCGCCGTCGCCGGTGGCTGCTACTACTTTGCGATCGGGATAAACGAGTTTTGCAGCCACCGCGCCGGGAATCGCAATTCCCATTGCCGCAAATCCGTTGGAAATTAAACAGGTATTAGGGCGATCGCAATGATAGTGCCGCGCGATCCACATTTTGTGAGCTCCCACATCAGATATGACAATATCTTCCGGGCCCATGACTTGCCGCAAATCGTAAATGATTTTTTGCGGCTTGATCGGGAAACCGTCGTCTGCTGCATATTGTTCGTACCCAGCGCGAATATCCGCCCGCAATTGCTTCGCAAAAGGGTCTACTTTTTCCATGCGATCCGCGCGCTGCAAAATTTCATTGAGGGAATCAGAAATATCCCCCACAACTTCTACAATAGGAATATAACTGCTATCAACTTCTGCAGGCAAAGCTCCAATGTGAATAATCGGAATTTTCCCGTCAGGATTCCACTTTTTCGGGGAATATTCAATTAAATCGTAGCCAACAGCAATCACTAAATCCGTTTCTTCAAAAGCACAGCTAATGTAATCTCGCTTTTGCAATCCCGTCGTCCAAAGTGCCAAAGGATGAGTGTAAGGAATTACGCCTTTGCCCATAAAAGTATTAGCTACTGGAATATTTAATCGAGTAGCAAATTCTGTCAAAGTATCGCTGGCGTTAGCGCGGACTGCGCCGTTTCCTACTAACAGCAAAGGACTTTTTGCCTTAGAAATTGCTATGGCTGCTTTATTCAGGCTTTTGTAAGCGCCAAAAGTTTTTTCGCGGTTGTCTTTGGTGAGCGGCTTTCCTTCCACAGGCATTGCGGCGATGTTTTCTGGCAAGTCAATATGAACGGCTCCGGGCTTTTCGCTTTGAGCAACTTTAAAAGCTTTGCGGACGATTTCTGAGGTAGTGCTGGGACGGACAATCTGAGCGTTCCACTTAGTAACAGGCGCAAACATAGCCACCAAATCTAAGTATTGGTGCGATTCTATGTGCATTCTGTCTGTACCGACTTGTCCGGTAATTGCTATTAGAGGAGCGCCGTCTAAGTTGGCATCAGCAACTCCTGTCATTAAGTTAGTTGCGCCGGGGCCCAAGGTGGACAAGCAAACGCCGGCTTTGCCTGTGAGGCGGCCGTAAACGTCGGCCATGAAGGCTGCGCCTTGTTCGTGGCGAGTAGTAATAAATTTAATTGAAGAGGTTCTTAGGGCTTCTAAAACTTCTAAATTTTCTTCTCCGGGAAGTCCGAATACGTATTCTACGCCTTCGTTCTCTAAACATTTGACAAGTAGTTGAGCTGTGTTCATTTCGGCTTTTTCCTATTTAAATGGAGGCGGTATTTTTGACAAATCTTTCGTCAAAATACTAGATTAATTTTAACCGCTAATGAATGCGGATTGACGCAGATTAATTGATGTTTTGACGAAAAATTTGTCAAATTTTGTTTATTTTACCCACACTGTTTTGATGTTGACAAATTCGTGAATTCCTTGGATGCTCAATTCGCGTCCGTAACCGGAGCGTTTGATGCCGCCAAAGGGCAGTCTGGGGTCGGATTTGACTAAGCCGTTAATGAATACTGCGCCGGCTTCTAGTTCCGAAATAAACCGATCGCTCTCTGTTCTTACTGTAGTCCAAGCTGCGGCACCCAAGCCAAAGGATGTGCTGTTAGCTAGGGCGATCGCCTCATCGATGCCTGCAACCCGGAATACTAAGGCTACCGGGCCGAAAAACTCTTCTTGACGCGCCGCAGCATCCGCAGGAATATCTGACAGGATAGTTGGTAAGTAAAAATTGCCCGCCTTCTCTGACAGCGGGCGGCCGCCAGTGAGAAGTTTGGCCCCCGATTTGATACAGGTTTGCACTTGACTGTCCAATTCTTTGAGGATTGCTGGGGTAGCTAAAGGGCCGATATCGGTTTCGGGCAACATCGGATCGCCTACTTTTAATTGCTCGAATTTTTCGATAAATCCTTTGATGAATTCGTCGGCGATTTCTTCTGCTAAAATAAAGCGTTTGGCGGCGATGCAAGATTGGCCGTTATTCAGCATCCGCGATGTGACTGCTGTTGATAAAGCTAATTCTAAATCGGCGCTGGACATTACAATAAATGGGTCGCTTCCTCCCAATTCCAACACTACTTTTTTGAGATTTTTGCCGGCATTTGCTGCCAAACTTTCCCCAGCGGGTTCGCTACCGGTGAGAGTTGCTGCTTTGATGCGATCGTCCGCAACTATCTTAGCTACTTTGTCGGCTCCCACTAACAAAGTTTGAAAAACTCCTTCGGGAAAGCCAGCTTCCGCGAAAATTTCTTCGATTTTCAAGGCGCACTGCGGCACGTTGGAAGCGTGTTTGAGCAAGCCGACATTGCCCGCCATCAGCGCCGGTGCGGCAAACCGAAAAACTTGCCAAAATGGGAAATTCCAGGGCATGACGGCTAAAATAACGCCCAGCGGTTGGTAGCGGACAAAGCTACTGCTAGCGTCGGTGGTTGCCGGTACGTCTGCCATAAATTGAGCTGCATTTTTGGCGTAGTAGCGGCAAACTAAGGCGCATTTTTCTATTTCGCCGATCGCCGATTTGAACGTTTTGCCCATTTCCAGCGTCATCATTTCGGCGTAAATTTCGCGATCGCGCTCCAAGATATCCGCAGCTTTTTGCAGCCAACTTGCTCGCTGCTCAAACTGCAAGTCGCGGTAATTGTTAAAAGCTTGCTGTGCTAATTCCAGCTTAGCTTCAATTGCCTCATCCGTTATCTCCTCAAAAGTTGAGAGCGTTTCTCCCGTTGCTGGATTGATAGTAGCAATAGTCATTGTTTCATCTCCTTTTCAAAAAACACAAAACTCCCTTATAGTTTGCAAGCTAACTGGGAGTTGTTGTATAGATGTATTACAAAATTGAAATTTGCCAGCCATACTTTTAGGTCTTCCTAACTTGCAACTCCCGATATTTGTTTAAATGTCTCAATTTTCAATTATACGGCAGGGGAGCAATCGCAAATCTTAAGAAATTTTGTTATTAAAGTTTATGTTCGCCGTCAACCTGTTTGAAACCGACTGCACCTGTCAAACAGACATCTTGCACCATTGTCAAGAACGGGCCGCAGAGCCCGTTCCACAAGAAAATTCATCTCTTGTGGGATGGGCAGGAGATCCCGTCCATAAAAGGCTTGTTGAGAATGGTACAACATCTGGGTTAAACAGACTTCTCCTCAATGTAATTCTGCACGTAAGACTGATAGTAATACCTGCTGCCCTTATCGTTATTAGCCACCATTCCCAACAGCGGAATTCCTGCCATTTTCAAATCCTCAAAAGCTAACAACAGTGCCTCCCGCTCAGTTTGATGCAGCCCAACTACCAGCATCAATCCGTTAGTTTGACCGGCCAACAAATTTGCATCTGCCAAACCCAAAAGCGGCGCAGTATCGTAAATAACTAAGTCAAAATGACTTGCCAAAGCTGCCATTAAATGCTGCATTTTTCGCGAAGAAAGCACCTTGGTGGGGTCTGGAGGTACTGGCCCGGATGTTAACACAAATAGGTTTTCATCCCTGGGCGATCGCACGATCGCATCTTCCACATCCAAATCCTCAGCAATCACGTTGTGCAAGCCTTGCCAGTTCGGCAAACCGAGCATTTCGTGCACCTGCGGCCGCCGTAAATCCGCATCCACCAACAGCACTTGCTGGCCCATTGCAGCCGCCGCCCGTGCCAGATTTACTGCCACAGTAGACTTGCCATCAGCTACTTGACAAGACGAAATTACACAAGAATTGATCGGAGTATCAACGTTTAGCAACCGAATATTAGCATTGAGCGATCGAAAAGCCTCTTGAAAAGCATCCGTCGGCATCGGCGAAATTTCCACATCCACCGAAGTCTTCTCAGCAGGCGGCAGTCTCAAAATTTTATCGCTAGCAGGAATTATCCCCAACAAAGGCAGGTGAATCGAATGTTTGACATCCTCGGGAGTCTCGAACACCGTTTTATTATTAAACCGTTCCGCCAACTGCGCCATCAGCATACCGAACACCAAACCAGCCAATCCCCCCAAAGCCAAATTCAAAGGCATAATCGGAGCAACAGCCATCAACTCGCCATTTCTATAGCGCGGAATTTCCGGCTTCGCAATCACCTCCCAAGCCACCTCTTTTTGACCCACAGCTTCTAGCTGCAAAGCTTGCTGTTTCGCCAGCAAACTATTCAGCGTATTATTAGTCAACTCCGCCTCCCGCTGCAAATCCGAATAGCGGCGCAAAATCACCGGAAATCCTTGAGAATATTGATTCAACTCCTTAGCAGCTTGTTCCAAAACCACATTTCGCACCCCCAGCACCTGAATCAAATTAGCAGTACCGATAAACTGCTCGATCAACTTAATCCGCACCGGATCTTGAAAAGCCAGCACCTGCGAATTCACCTTAGCCAAATCAGTTCCCAAAACTTGTTGGGCTTCTTTCTGCAACAAAGGAATCAAATTATTGCGCTGTTCTCGCAACAATTGAATTTGTGGAGTTTGGTCTGTATATGTAGCCGAATTAATGGCAATTTGCCCTTCCAATTGCTGTAATTGAGTCAGCATTGCTTGATAGCGGGGAGCTTGACTCAAAGCCGAAGCCATCAGCGCTTGTTTCTGGTTCAATCCGAGCTGATTTTGCAGGTTAGCATAGAGCAATCTCTGCTGGTTGAACTGTGTTTGCGCGTCCAATCGTTGCGCTTGAATTTGACTAATTTGTTGCGCTAATTGTTGGCTCTGAATTTGCGGATCGATGAAATTGTACTGCTGCCGCAACTTTTGAATTTCGGTTTGCAGAAGTTGTTGGCGCTTTTTTTGGTTGGGAAGTTGCGATTTCACAAAATCCAGACTCTGGTTAATTTGTGATTTGGTATCTTGCACGCTGTAGTTGCGGAAACCAACGGCCACTTTTTCCAAAACAAAATTAATTTTTTTCGGATCGTAATCTCGATATCTAACTTCGATAATTTTGGTATTTTTGAACCGATTGACTGACAGCCTGGTTTGTCCCGAAAACGGTAAATTATCTGCTTTTTGGTTCAAAAGGTAGCTGTAATTTATTTCGGGATATTTAGCCTGCAATTGTTTAATAATTGGCGACATCACTTGCGGGCTTTGCAAAACTTGAATTTGCGATTCGTAGTCAAAACCAGGATTTTCCGCACTTCCGGGACTCGCTGGTTGCACTTTCAGTTCGCCCGCATAGATTTTTGCTAAAGTTTTTTGCGTAATAGGGGCTTCTACTAATAATTGAAACCGCCCTTCGTATTCGCTTTTTTGAGTCAACGTCCAGGCAAAAACTCCTGTTGTCACTGCCACTGCTACGCCGATGACTAAGAGGGAACGCCTGCGACAAATCTCCCAAAAACTTAACTCTTCTTCCTCTGTGTTTTCCCTATCTAAAAATTGATTGTCTTGATAAACCGCTGTTGATATGTTTTGCCGTTCCCAAATTTTTCTATTGTTATTAAACTGTGTTATTTGAGACTTTTTCCCTGGTTTCATTTGATTTTACAACTTATTAGTTTAAACGTCTGTAAGGCTGGAGTCGTTTCATTAACCCGGTTTCTGACTAGATATCTAGTTACCCAACTGAAAATGTTTCTAGAAAACTGGTTTTTGAAGCCCTAGCGCTAGTCTATTCAAATCACCGAAAAATATTGAACAACCGAAAAATTCCCAACAGCGGGCTCAAAGGAGCGAGAGTTCCGCCTACATTATCC
This sequence comes from Tychonema sp. LEGE 06208, assembly GCF_015207505.1. GTDB lineage: Bacteria > Cyanobacteriota > Cyanobacteriia > Cyanobacteriales > Microcoleaceae > Microcoleus. The sequence goes on along the minus strand of NZ_JADEWT010000046.1, from coordinate 31,126 downwards.
GAGAAGGTAGCACGGCCCGATCGCCTTACCATAATTACATCATTATTTTGCAGTTTGGGATTAGTTTCCTCATTGGCTGTTGCGGAAAAATTTACCTTAACACTTAGCCGGGAAACAGTACCGTTAGGATTCAGGCGAATTAAATCTACAGAATCCATTTCGGCGCGCGATTTATTAAAACCTCCGGCTGCTACCAGCGCTTGATTTAAAGAAGTGTTGGGCACCATCGCAAACGATCCGGGTTTCACGACTTCTCCCACAATGCTCACCTTAATCGTATCCGGTGAAAAAGTAGAATTAGCCACTTGTTCGCCTTCGACTGCATCAAGATTGTCGGCTTTGGGAACAATTACCGTATCTCCCTGTTGCAGCGCTAAATCTTGAGATACATCTCCCCCTTCCAAAAGTTGCCATAAATTCACATTAATAATTTGTTCCGTACCCGCGCGAGTCAGGCGGCGAACTTGTATTTGTCTGATATCGGCTACCGGCGTAATGCCGCCAGCCATTTTAATCGCCTTAGTTACAGTTTGCTGTACGAGAGTTTCCCCACCTGCGGGAGTTTCGCTGGCGCCAGCAAACAAACCAGAATTTGCACCTATTTCATTGTCTTGTACTCTACTTTGAACCTCTTTTGCCAGAGTATAAGTACCGGGGCGAGTTACTTCGCCCACCACAGCAATATTAATTGGTTGAGTGCTTTGTCCGGTAATGTTAGCTACTGCTAAAGTCGGTGCTTCTTGACGGTTGAGGCTAGTTACAGTGGGAATAAATATCGTGTCGCCGTCGCGCAAAGTCAAATCGGCGCGCAAATCGCCGTTTTGCAATAATTCCCACAAATCCACACTAATAACTTGTTCCGGTGCGTTGCGCTGGGGGCGACGGATTTTGATTTGCCGCACGTCTGCTGATTGGGTAATTCCTCCCGCCATTCGCAGAGCCCGCGATATCGTGGGCATTTGAGTGCCAATTTGTTCTGAGGTGCCTCCGGGGCCTGCTGCTGAGGATATTGTATAGGCTCCGGGGCGGTTGATTTCACCGGCGATCGCAATTTGCAAAGGACGCGCCGCCAGCAGTTTCAGCGTAATCCAAGGACGTTTAAGATATTTGCCGTATAGCTCCTTGACAGCATTAGAAGCTTGTTCTAAGGTCATTCCGGCCACTTCCAGGCTGCCAATTAAGGGCAAACTCAGGGAACCGTCTGCCTGTACTTGGTGTTGACCGTTGGGGCCGCTGTATTCCGGGACGTTGAAAATGTCCATTTGAACGCGATCGCCCGCGCCCAAAGTGTAAACTTCCGATCGTACACTTGCAGGCACACTTGCCGGAAGTCCCGGAAATCCCGGCGCTACGGGTACGGATATCGGCTCGCCCGAAACAGGAGGAAGAGGAGGAGGAGGAGGCAAAAACTGAGCAGCCGCCGGAGACGAACCCACAGCCCCCAGCACTGAAACTGTTAAACTTTGGACAATCAAATTTTTGACGGCATTACTTGTCAAATAACCCAGCTTGCAGCTTTTGCTGGAAACATCTCTCCGGGTTCCTTTCCTCGAAACAGAAGCGAACAATCGAACCATTTCCGTCAAAGCCAAGAAAGCCCGAGGGTCAGGTTTTTTATCAAGTTGCACGCCGCGCGAAGAACTTTTCACCACCATCGCTTTTTGCCCCTATCCTCTTCCTACCCCGCCAACATCAAATGTAACCTAACTGTTCTAACTTGTTCAGAACTTTTTTAACACTCTCTTCTACACTTTCTTGCTCTGTGTAGCAAATAATCTCAGGATTGAGCGGTTCTTCATAGGGATCGTCAATTCCGGTAAAACCCTTAATTTCTCCTGCTCTCGCCTTAGCGTACAGCCCCTTGACATCGCGACCTTCGCACACTGCTAAGGGCGCTTTGACATACACCTCAACAAAATTTGGCTCCATCGCTCTAATTTCGTCGCGAATTGCTCTGTAGGGGCTAATAGCTGCGGTCATTGCGGCAACTCCATTGCGGCTCAGCAGGTGAGCGACAAATCCAATCCGCCGAATATTAGTATCCCGGTCTTCTTGGCTAAATCCCAAACCTTTTGACAAGTTGGTACGCACGACATCTCCATCCAAGATTTCCACTTTGCAGCCTCGACGCTTCAATTCTGGTTGGAGAGCTTCGCTGATAGTTGTCTTACCGGAACCGCTCAGGCCGGTGAACCACAAAATAAAACCTTTTTCCATTTTTAATTGCTTGGTTAGTAGTGAATAGTGGGGCAATTGTGCGATTTATTATTTTAATCTTTTGGTTCCCATTTTCTGATTGTTTTTGATTTGAGATGGGCTCTGATTTTCAGATTTTTATTAACCGCAGAGGACGCAGAGGACGCAGAGGAAGAGGTCAGAGGGAAGAGGAAAAATAGGTGGTCTTAAAATCCGTTGTACAATTTTTACGATCGCCTGTCGGCTGCGAGCCGTCTTTTCGCAAAAAACCCGGTTTCTGGCCCCATGCGTAACTAAAATCTAAAATCTTCATGTCTTCTCTCTTAAAAGCAGATGTTTTGGTAGTCGGTGGCGGCACCGGCGGCACTGCAGCAGCCGTGCAAGCAGCCCGCCGCGGTGCCAAAACTATTTTAGTCAGCGAATTCCCTTGGCTGGGAGGAATGCTGACTTCCGCTGGCGTTTGTGCTCCCGATGGTAACGAATTAGCAGCTTTTCAAACTGGTTTGTGGGGTGCATTTCTCCGGGAACTTCAGCAGCGACAGCCGGGAGGTTTGGATTGGGGCTGGGTCAGTTTTTTTACTTACGATCCCCGCGTCGGTGCGGAAATTTTTGCTGATTGGGTTAAGTGTTTGCCGAACTTGCACTGGATTTCTGGACAAATAGCTCGCGATGTGATTTGCGAAGGTAACAGAATTTCTGGCGTTCGGTTTGCAGATGTTACTGTGTTGGCCAAAGTCACTTTGGATGCAACGGAATTGGGAGATTTATTGGCTTTAGCGGAAGTCGGGCACCGCTGGGGTTGGGAATTTCAAGCTGAGTGGGGAGAACCCAGCGCGCCGATCGCCCCTAACGATCTCACACAACGGTATTCGGTGCAAGCTCCGACTCGGGTGGTTGTCATGCAGGATTTTGGGGAAGGCGCTGCGGCACCAGAAATTCCCGCGCCTCCGGTGGACAATCCCGATCGATTTATCGGCGCTTGGAAAGATTACACTCCCGAACAATTTCTCAACTACGGCAGGCTACCGGGGGGATTGTTGATGATTAATTGGCCGATTCGCGGTAATGATTATGGTGAAAAGGTCGATCGACTAATTGAATCAACAGCATCTCGACAAGAATTCCTCCAAGAAAGTTTTTGGCACAGTCAAAGTTTCGCGCGCTTCATTCAAACTCAACTCGGCCGCCGCTACGGTTTAGCACAGAATATTTTCCCTATTTCAACGATCGAAAATCAACAAAATTCCTCGCTTCTTGGTTCTTTCGCCTTACATCCTTACTACCGAGAAAGCCACCGTTTGCGGGGAGTACAAACAATTCGAGAACAAGATATTTTGCCGGTTGTCGGTGGAAGAGTTGCGAAATTGCCGATAAATTCTCAGGGAATTTGCGAGACAATTGCGATCGGCAACTATGCCAACGATCATCACTATCCCTGCGGCGACATTCCTTTGCAGCCAAAATCCATCCGCTGGGGCGGCCGCTGGAGTGGCACTCCGTTTACAATTCCTTACAGCGCCCTAATTCCTGCGAGTGCAGACGGATTGCTGGTTTGCGAAAAAAATATTTCTGTCTCTCACATCGCCAACGGTGCAACTCGCTTGCAGCCGGTGGTGATGAATATCGGACAGGCGGCGGGGATGGCGGCGGCTTTGTGCGTGGAAGCTGGATGTGGGCCGCGCGATTTGTCGGTGAGGGTTTTGCAGGAAGCTTTGCTGCAAGATTCCGAGGCGAGGGCGGCGGTTGTTCCTTTATTTAATTTGACACTGGAGCGATCGGATTGGCTCGATCGCCAGCGCTATTATCTCGATCGACCTGAAGCATATCCCGCCAGCGGCGAATGTCCTTCCTCAGATCCAAAATCGCGACAAACCCGGTTTCTCAACGAAACTTCTGTATTTGAACCCAGAACCTTGACATCTGAACTTAGTTTCTGCCCAAACCCCAGCAGTCAGACAGCAAATACCCACACCGAATTTTCGGGCATTTTCCGCCGCAAAGGCCCGCAAGACTGGACGCTAACCCTGACAAGTCCCGCATCCTTAGCCTGTCAAACTTGGCAACTCGTGACTTTGGATTGGGAAACTGACAGCTTTTTAGACAATTGCGAAACCGAACAGCCGATCGTAGTGTGGGGCTGGCCCAATAAAGCCGGTGGTTGGCTGCGGCTGACATCTGTAGCATTACAAGAGTAAGGTTTTTTGCAAAGTTCCGAAATTGGCAGAAATCTATCCTGATCGATCGGGCCAAGTCCGTATCAGGTAATAGACACTGACACGGATACTACCCATGCAAACCTACACTGCAATTGCTTTACTGAGCCTGTTGGGCATTACCTTGAGTGCCAGCGCCGCTCGAGCTTTTGAATCTCCAGCCCCAATGCTCGAAACTGCTACCGCCCAATATTATATGTTGTCAGCGCAAACTCAACAAAAGGGCGAGCGCGGCCCAGAGAGAGGCAGCGGACGCAGAAGCTTTATCGAGCCTAATGTGACTCATGCGCTACAAGATTTCTAATATTAAGGTATCTCAGCGAGTGCCACAACTGAGTTGGTTCGGGCCGTTGGTTCGATCGATCTGATTTTCTGAAATTCTAATTTTTCAGGTTAAACGGTAACTGCACTTTTTGTTGACACTTTTTAGGAGATTCTTTGTGTGCGATCGATGTTAGCATATAAATCTGCAACCGCCATCTAGCTAGAGATAGATTCTAGTATTTGGCGGTTTTGTTTTGAAAACGCTTTCCTCTGCCCCATCAGACCCTCGCCCGTTGTCGGAGCCACTTCAAATTCCTCCGCTCGCAATACTTATTTACGTTCTCCGCCAGCAGGTGCGGTTTAATTTTTCAACGGCTGTACTATAATTAACGTGCGATAACTAACTTAAATATAGGTAAACCCTGAGTGCAGAGGGTGGAGCAATCTACTTAAATTCGCCAATAAGAACCACTTATTCGGTGTCGGTCGCATTTAAGCCAATGCCCCAGAGAACTCAGGGAAATTAATAGGCCTGAATATTAGGATAGCTGCCAAGCTTTCCGGCGACAGTCGGCTATGCTAGATTCGGCGATCTCGCAATAATTTAGTGGAGGATCGCAAGATGCCTCCTAGTTTGGCTATTTCGGGGATTGTGATGAAAAATGACTCTTTAGATCTGGTCAAAAGCCTCAGCCCTAGTGCAATGGATCAGATCATGCTATATCTGGCGTTTAGCGCCATGAGAACCAGCGGGCACAGGCACGGGGCGTTTCTAGACGCGGCCGCAACGGCGGCTAAGTGTGCCATTTATATGACTTATATGGAGCAGCGCCAGAACCTGCGGATGACCGGACACTTGCATCACATTGAGCCTAAACGGGTAAAGGTGATTATTGAAGAAGTCCAGGAAGCTCTGACTAAGGGAAAATTGCTGAAAATGTTGGGTTCCCAAGAACCTAAATATTTGATTCAGTTTCCCTATGTCTGGCTGGAACAGTATCCTTGGTTCCCTGGTCGCCCTCGCATTCCGGGAAACAGCTTGAATGCTGATGAAAAAAAATATCTCGAAGGAAAGGTTCCGGCTAATCCGCCTGATGCTCAACTGATCAATTCTTTTCAGTTTATGGAGTTGATCGAGTTTCTGCACAGGCGATCGCAAGAAGATATGCACCCAGAAAGGCGAATGCCTTTGAGCGAAGCTCTAGCAGAACACATCAAGCGCCGCTTGATCTATTCGGGAACAGTTACTCGCATAGATTCTCCTTGGGGAATGCCGTTTTATGCTCTCACCCGCGCTACCTACTCTCCTGCAGAGCAGGAAGAGCGCACGTTTACGATGGTGGAGGATACGGCTAGATATTTCCGGCTGATGAAAGATTGGGCGGAAAAGCAACCGAAGGTGATGCGAGTTATGGAGACTTTGGATATCCCACCGGAACGGCTGGATCGAGCTGTTGAAGAATTAGATGAAATTATTCGCAATTGGGCCGATCGCTATCACAAGCGAGGCGAACCAACGATGGTTGTACAAATGGTTTTTGGGCCGCAAGACGACGACGCTTAATATCAGGAAAGCAGTTGGCAGTTGTTAGTTGGTAGTTGGCAGTTGGCAGTTGGCAGTTGGTAGTTGGCAGTTGGCAGTTGGTAGTTGGCAGTTGGCAGTTGGTAGTTGTTAGTTGTTAGTAATTAACAGTCAACAGTCAACAGTCAACAGTCAACAATCAACAGTTAGCAGTTAGCAGTTAACAGTTAACAGTTAACAGTCAACAGTTAACAGTCAACAGTCAACAGCTAACAATTCAGTCATTAGTCATTAGTTATTAGTCGATCGCTCGAAACTAATGATTAATGATTAATAACTAATAGTGCAGGCAGAAAACGGGTTGTTTTCCGCAAATACTGCGTTAATGCCTTGAATGCTTCTAAAAAACCCGGTTTCTTGAGTCGGCGACCTCCAAAATGCACTAAGCTAAAAAAGCTTTCCAGACATAGGCCAAGACGATCGCACAAATCGCTCCGATCAGCGTATTAAAAAAATTCACTACCTCATTCGTCAGCCATTCAAACTTTGATTGCACCGTCGCGCCAATCACGCTCTCGATGTTGGTAGCAATAAAAGCTGCAATAATACAAAAAACAACTCCTGTCAAGTCAATTAAACCCACAGCCCAACTCAAAAGCGCAATCAGGATCGATCCGACAATGCCCGCGATCGTTCCTTCCAGACTTACCGCCCCTTCCGTACCCCTAGGTACAGGCTGCAACGTAGTAATCAAAAACGTATGTTTGCCGTAAGCTTTGCCGATTTCGCTAGCGCAGGTATCGGAAAGTTTGGTACAAAAACTCGCGGCATAACCCAGCAACAACAGGGAAATCACCTCTTGTGGCACAGGTATATTGCCCGTATCTCCGAAAATAGATAATGCCAAAACTCCCACAGCACAAAAAGTAGCTGTTAAAGCCGAGCCCCAGACATTTTCCGGGCCTCGTGCGCCCGATCGCTTTTCAGCAATCCCTTCTGCTTCTTTCTGGGCTTTACCGATGCGGGTAACTCCCGATCCCACAAGAAAGTAAAACATCACCACCGCATAGCCCCGCCATCCCAAACTCGCCCAGATAATCACACCTAGCAGCCAGCCGTGAAATTGTCCGGCGGGTGTGAGCAATTTTTTGGGAGCAATTGTGGCGATCGCGAGTAAAAATGTATTAAGGGCGATCGCCACCAACCAAGGATTAGACCAAGATAAATAATTAAAGAACAATTCTGAATTCTGCACAGTAACCTTTAAACCTCCATGAGCCAAATCTTATTTCATCTTGCCTTCCCCGTAACGGATCTTGCCCAAACAAAAGCCTTCTACGTAGACGGGCTCGGCTGCAAATTAGGTCGCGAATCCCCCAATTCTGCGATTTTGGGTTTGTGCGGCCATCAAATTGTCGCCCACGTCAGCCGCGAACCCTTGACACCTCAGCGAGGCATCTATCCCCGGCATTTTGGGTTAATTTTCACTTCAGAAGCTGACTGGGAAGGATTGCTAGAAAAAGCACAGCAAAACAACTTAAATTTCTATCAAGAAGCCAGAAGGCGATTTGTCGGTTTGCCTACAGAGCACCGCACCTTCTTCTTAGAAGACCCTTTCCACAATATACTAGAGTTCAAGTATTACTGCGAAGCTGAAGCAATTTTTGGCCTGGGCGAATATGCTGAAGTCGGCGATGCAGTTTAGCCACCTCCTAGGGTGCGTCAGCATAGTGTTATTTTTTCTGTAATTGAGCGTATTTCTGCTGATGCACCCTACAAGTTCAGCCTCGTAAGTGACATCCGCATTTTGCGTTGAGAACAGAAGTTAATTAGGATTTTGTAAAGGTTCTGAAAGTGCTGCGGCGACCGCTTGTAAACTGCTCGAATGTCTCACCATCATAGCATGGGCGAACACTGAAACTTTTACTTCTTTGGCGGCGGATATTTGGGAACTAGAAGCTGGGACGATGATAAAATCCCAATCAGTCCAAATCGAAGTAAAATTTAGCTTTGCCAACAATTCAGCATCTCGATTTAAATCTTCCAGAAAAGCACTGCCAGGACGCATTTGAACGCAGCCTTTTCCCCAGAGAGTGTAGGCAGTCCAAGTACCGTTGTGAGGGGAAGATATCGCAATAAAGCGCTGGACTCGGTTAATTCCGCCTAACCTTTGCAAGTAATAGCGAGTTACTAAGCCGCCCATGCTCAATCCTACTATATCTAAAGGCTGTTGTGGCTCGAAGTTTTTGTCTATATAATCTGCCATTTGTTGGGCTAATTCGTCGATGCTGGCATTGCCCCAGTGGGGCGAAAGATCTAGGCTGTAGATTGACCAACCTAAATCTCTGAGGTAGGCAGACATTTTGTGAAAAATTCCCGATTTTCTGAAGATTCCGTGAATTAGCAAGACTGGGTTGCGGCTGAAATTGCTATTCATTTTTAATGGGAAATTTTATTTTTAATGGGTGCTTTTAGTTCTTCAATTAATGCGTTAATACTTTGGTCGTCTGTCACCATTTGTCGGTGCAGCATTACATTGAGTTTAACTTCTTTACCTACGGGCATTTTGGAGCTCTTCGACGGTACAATCATGATGTCAAACGGTGTCCAAATTGATGTAAAATTTATGCGTCTGAGATCCATCACATCTTGATTTAAATCGCGCAGCAAGTCGCTATTGAGCCGCATATCCAGGTATCCTGGTAAAGATAGGCAATAGGCGGTGAGGGTGCCGCTGTGAGGGGCAGATATGGTGATGAAACGCTGTACTCGGTTAATTCCTCCGAGTCGCTGCACGTAGTAGCGGCTGACGATGCCTCCCATGCTGTAGCCTACTATGTCTAAAGTCTGTTGTGGCTCGAAGTTTTGAGAGATGTAGTCTGCTAGTTGTTTGGCTAGCGAGTCGAGGCTGAGGCTACCGTCGTTGGGGGTGAGGTTGAGGCTGTGGACGCACCATCCGAGTTGGGTGAGGCGGGCGGACATTTTGCTGAAAATAGCCTTTGTGTCCCAGATTCCGTGGATCAGGATGACGGGATTGCGATCGAGCGTACTGTTCATTTTACTAAAAAATTGCTGGCATATTAAAGCATAAATCGATCGCCTAGGTAATTTTACCCATATTGGGACAGCTAGCGAATCGGCTCGATGTATCCCAGGCTAGTAGGCAATATCTCATAAATTCTGAGATAATAGTAAACAAGTGCAAAGTAAGATTAGGATTATTGAGTAAAAATTACTAGAATGTCCCTGTTTTTAATCAAATAATTGTAAATTTTGATTAAGAAATATAGACAAAGGTTGCCCAACCTCGTAGGCTAACCTTGTTGACAAGCTTGTACAAATTTCTCTAAAAGAACAAAAGGAGTAAATCTAATGTTTGGTTTTATCAAAAATTTCTTCGGCGGTATTTTCGGCTTTTTCGGCAGACTGTTGGGCTTGAAAAAGTCTGAATATTTCATGGATTTAGGCGAATCTTCCGCGAAGGAACCCGCTAAGGTTGCAGCGGCGAAGGTAGAGTCTGCTGTTGCGAAGAAGGTAGAGGCTGCACCTGCGAAGGTAGAGGATGCTGTTGCGAAGGTAGAGGATGCTGTTGCGGCCGTACCTGCAAAAGTTGAGGCTGTTATGTCAGACAAGTCTGAACCAGCTAAGAAGGCTAAGGTAGAGAAAAAGTCTAAGAAGAAAGAAAAGGAACCAGTCGCTAGCCTTCCTGCTAAGACTTCGGAACCCGCGAAGGTTCCTGCTGCTGTAACTAACGGGAAAGTGCCGAGTCAAGCTGAATCCGATCGCACTTTTGCTCCTAATAATTTAATGCCGATACCAACTACCACTCGTCGCAGCCCGGGCCCTAGCATGAACAATTTCCGCGAAATGGCCCGTCAAGTGAAAATGAAGTAGAATTTAGAAAATTGGTAATAGGGAATTGGGCATTTGACAATTGCAAATGCTGGGGTTAAAAATTTAAAAATGCTATTGCTCATTTTTAATTTTTAACTCTTTTTTTTGTTCTATTCCCTATCTCCTTTGTTTCTGAGAAAGGCTAGGGCGCTGTATAGCTGGAAAGCGGGGTCCCAAGGAGTTTCGGATTTGCGATCGACCTCTACGTGAGATTTAATTTTGCTCAACATATGCGTGTAATCGAGGACTGTCTCAGCAAAGGGCGTAAATTCTGACCACACTGTAACGTCAAGCTGGCGATCGAATATTTCCAGTAAGCGATTCCAGTTAATTCTGGTGGTACTTTGAGGAATTTGTGGGGATTTTTTGACTCTGGAAGTTGGGTTTTTCAGGTTCGGTGAAGCTGGGATAGCTGCTGAAATTTGGGTGAAGTCAACCCCTGCTTTAAATTCGTAACTTTGGTCGCAAATTCGCAGGATGCAGTTGCGGCTGGGAATGTGCAAGTCGCAGATTTGAGCGTAATCTTGGGTAATTTCTTTGTGGCGAAATTGATCGGTTCTGCGGTTGGGCGAGTAGTCCATGATTTCCATGAACATCGGTAACAAACCTTCTACTCTTTGGCTGACTTCTGACCACTTGAATTCTATAGAACCGAGTCGATTTAGATGATCTTTGCAAACAACGGCTGGGGAAGAGAGAGACTGGAAGTGTTGAACGCGGAAAATTTGGATTTTTTGAATGTCGGCTAGGGTTGTCCAAAATACGGGAATCCCGGCGTTGAGAAGTTCTTGGCCGTAAATTCGGAGTTCGGCGATGGGGCCGGTTTTGTAGAGTCTCCAGCCACGGCTTTGGATTTGCATCCGGGTGGTGTAGGCGTCGATTTTGAAGATTCTGCTGATATTTTGGACGGCTGCGGGTTTGTCTTCGGGACTCACGGGTTCGAGGATCAGGAGTCCGGGTTCGAGGCTGCTGGGGTCGTTTTTGGCGGTTTCGATGGCTTGTTGGCGGAGGTTTTGTTGTGCGGTTTCAATGCGTTGAATGCCTTGGCGGGCTTGGGTGACGATTTTGGGGTTGGTGATGTCGCGGAGTATTAGTTTGTAGGTTTTTTGGGCTTTGTCGAGGTTGTTGGTGAGTTCGTAGTAGCGACCGATGTAGTATTGCACCCAGGGGTTTTCGGGGGATTTTTTTTGCAGTTGTTTGATGAGTTGGGCGGCTTGTTTGTAGTTTTGGCTTTCTAGGGAGGCGACTATTTCCTGGATGTCTGTCATGGCGGTTGCGGGAATGGGGTTGTTTCTATCTTGGCTGATGTTTTGTTGCTTTGGCTAGTGGTTAATAGGTTTGGCTTTTATGTTCAGGGTAAGAGCATCTCAATCAGTCTTGACAAAAGGATTTGAGAAGAAGCATCATGTATTCATCATTCATTGCAGCCCGTTTCCTTTTCTGTCGCAAACTAAGCTTGAGAGTGCTTTCTTGATTGACAGCATTCAGGGACATCCGTCTGATCGCAGCCAAGTTCCGAGGGCTATTCAACGACCTAATGCGACATCGATCTTCATTGAAAGTGACATCTAAAACCCAATGTTCTTGATTTTCAATACTCCAATGTTGGCGAATAGCGCGACCATTCCGCTTTAGCATCTACGGGTAAAGAACTTAGGTAAAACTAATGTAATGGGCTTTTTTCTGACGAATCAGCCGAATAATATCGGTTTGAGTCCCCATTGCATCCATCGTAATAATCGCTCCGGTGACATCAATTAATTACAATACTGCTGGGATAGCTGTGATTTCATTGGAATAGTTTTCCACTTTAACTTTTCCGAGTACCAACCGATTTTCACTCGCCCACGCTGTCACTAAATGTAAATTATTTACGCCGTTTTTTCGGTCATAAGAACCTCGGAGGCTTTTGCCATCAATCGGGATAACTTGTTGGCACACTGGCCCAATTAATTGTTTAACCCATTGAGTCAACTTCTGTTCTAAAACTTTCGGGTCTAGCTTTTCAAAAACTCGTCGGAAGGTATCATCGCTCGGGATGCCATTGGGTAAGTCTAAAAATTTTTGCAACCATTGCTGCTTACTGATTCCATAATTTTCCATGTCTTCCCATCCATCACCTCCAGCTATTGTAGATAATATGGCAATGACGAGAATGTCTTTAAGTAGGTGGCGTTTGGTTCGGTTCACTCTTGGGTCGGGTACGTCGTCAAAATAACTTGACAAGCTCCCTTGTAACTCTTGCAGGGAAATAGGTTGGGGCGGGTTTTGTGGTTGCTTTGATTTAGGCGTTCCTACAACTGGCGCGAATCCTTGATTCATTGAGTTTTACCCACCGAGCCGGCGACTTAGCTTTTAAGACATTATAGAATCCCTAATACCTAAATCCCCCATCTTCTATAGTCGTATTTTTGTCAAGTACAATTTATACCAAATTAGATGAGCTTACCCTGCTTAGCAGCTTTATCGATTTCTGCCACCACCTCACTCAATAGATTCCAGCCTGAATTTTGAGTAATCCTTTGAATTACTGCTTCTTGAATGGTCGGGATACCGCTATCTTGCAAAGCTCTTGGTGCAATCTCTTCAGGTAAAGGAATTACTCTCCTGCCTTTTTCATCTCTCTCAGCATATTTGGCACTAAAGAAATCCTCAAAATCTTTTATCTCGTTTTGAGTTGCTTTTCTTTGCTGAATCAGTTTCGCTAAAAGTCCTTGTCGAGAACTAGCAGGGTAAATAACTGGATTGCGAAACCCAAAGCCAGTCAACTCTCGTTCTAAATCCTTGATGACATCAGCAATTTCTCTGTCTCTCTCTGTCTTCTGGTCAATTTTATTCAGGATAAAGTAAATTTTACCCGTGTTCTCGGCTATAAAGTCTTTGCGATTTTCGACAACATCTTTAAATAAATCGGCAACCGCATTATCTTTGTAGGAAGCGTAGTTTAAAATAAACAGAATGGCATTGCAGGTTCGGAGTGCTTCTAGTGCTGTTTGCTTCAGTTCATTAATGTTGAAGTTTGCAGACTCCCACTCATTAGGGCCGGGAGTATCAACTAAGGTAAAGCCTGTGAGAGAAGATAATTGGCTAATTGCTTCAATCGGATGCTCTATCTCAAAGCGTGTAGTGTTATCGGGATTGCCTTTTTCTCGGATTTCACGGGTACGCAGCAGGAATTTTTGCTGAATTTCGCCAGCGTCACCCTCAACAAGAATGACTGGTTTTCTTTCTCCTTCTCGATACTCTAAAAGTTTGGGAGTTTCGCCCGGTTTAATGTGTCGGACATCTGTACGGCAGATGGTACAGGCGGCCGTTTCACTCGCCAGCACATCAGCACCGATGATAGAATTCAAGAAGGTGCTTTTGCCAGCTTTCATTGCCGCAATGACGGCTACTTGATACTTCTGATGTTGCAAAGCATTTAAAGCTTTGTTGATCTCGTTTTCAATGCTTTGTAGCCCTTGACTTTCATCTCCCTGAATGCGGAGTCCGTCACGGAATTCTTTGAGATATTTTAAGAGGAAAGTGCCTGTACTGTAAATGCTGTTGTATGCTGTTTGAAATTCTTGAGAAGACATAAATTGAAACTTTTTAGTTGAGGGAATGGCTAAATTAGAGCTAGAAATTCGCGGTTAAAATTGATATAGATTGTGCGCTTACCAACCTATCCGCGAGGGGTTTAAACTCCTGGCGGACTCGTGGAACAAGCGCTAAATATCAACAACCTAGTTATTAGCCAGGGACTTAAGTCCCTGGCGCGATTCAAGCTTTAATCAGAAAAAGCCTTGCTAATCCCGTAAAATGCCAAACCAGCCAACGCACCTACGGCTACACCAACGGGCCCAGCAGCAGCACCAATACCAGCACCTCCGCCAACGGCACCAACTGCCGTCAAACCTGTAGCAGCTACCACACCAGCACCCACAGCACCACCCGCAGCAGCGGAACCTGCCGCTTTCGCTATTTCATCACCTTTAGCCATTGAAATACCTCAGTGTAAGGAACAAAAACTAACTGTTTGACTAACGAAAGTTAATTAAACAGGCAAAATTTGAAATATTGAGATCGCACTTTCCCGCTTATCTAAGTATTTGCATTTAGACAATGAGTCGGTAATTTAATACTAAACTACCTATTGTTAGCAAACAACTAACAAACGCTAGCAATTTCGGTTATGCTATCGTTAGTCACATCTCACCACACCCGACAATGGCATCAAAAGAAGACTTATTTGCCGAAGCTGCGAAACACTGGGACTTAGAAAGGCTTTACGAAGCTTTCGCAGAAGCTAAACGGCAAATCTCTCCCCGATCGCGCCGGGGACTCACAGACACTGAAAAGCTCTATCTCCGAGGACTGCTTTCCGGTTGCAGTCCCGCCGAAATAGCTAAAAAAATGTTTCAGACTCCCAAAAGTGCAGAGGTTTATCTGTGTAAGACTTTATACCAATATGTTAAAAAACTCGCAGATTTACCGAATGAACCTGTGGGTAATTGGAGAAATGTGTGCGATCGGCTACAGGAAGCAGGATTTAAAACTCTGTCTTCTTCTGAATTTAAAATGAATAATTCTTTACCGAGAAGCATTAGTAAAAATAGTTGGTATAGGTGCGATCGAGAAAAATACAATATCAATTGATATTAACATTAGACTAGAATTCCCCTCAACTTCAGAAACTCCGAAAAAAGAAGACTTAGATAAAAACGATTAGATGTGCGATCGCACAACCCAAACAAATCCCAATCAATTCTATATTCTCTTGCGTCGGCGTCCGGCGGACATCGTTTGTGTAGCCGCGGTTTCAACCGCCGAGGCTTCTATCGAAAACATCAAGAATCTATCCAAAACATCAAGAATCATTCGATCGCACTTGCTCAAAATCCTCAGCATCCCCCGGTAAACCAGAACCCTCGCCATTCCTCAACCGTGGCGATTCCCCATTACCCGCAGCCGCACCGTAACTCCCAGAATACCTGTCATCCAAACCCGAATCCCTCAGCGAAATCGCACTTTTTTGACTCGCCGACAACCGATCTGAACGGCGATTTGTCCCAGAAATCGACGGCCTGCGAGTTAAAGTTTTCCAAGCAGCCCTAATCCCACTCACGACGCTGCGAGTTGTCACCTGCACGTTGTGCGCCTGCTTCTTGGCGCTACCAATACTGCGATCGACCTGTTTGACAACCTCCCCCGCACTTTGCACCCCATCGCTAACATCATCCGTCAACTCGCTAATTTCCAGCCCCGTCAACCGAATCGCCTCCAAAGTCGGCGGAAACTCGCGAGAAAGCGTGTCAGCCAGCTTTTCCACGCTGCGCGCTGCCCGTGTCAATGCTTGCACCGCAGGTATTAAAGTCACTAATACAGCAGTCAGGCTAACTGCCACTAGCAAAATCGAAAGTCCTAACCAAAAGATGGGATCGCTCACTTGTATCTGGGATGGAGGGTTTGGGATTTCATCAGGAAATGTGGATCTAATTTTACCGTCAATTTTGATGAAATTCTTGTGGGACGGGTATCCTGCCCGTCCCCAACAGCTAAGTCAATTAGCGGATGGGAGGGCGCGACGCAGGACTGACTTCGGCTTCAGTTTCCGACAGTGTTTGGCGTTCCCGCTGAGTTGCTTCCAAACCGGCCGCGATCGCCTCTTTGAGTCTAACCAAAGTTTCGTCCCAATTACGCAGTGCAGTTTCCGAAAGTCGATCGGCCTGCAACTGCACGCTACTCGATAAATCCTCCGCTAACGCAGGCATTGCCTCGGCCGATTTTTTCAATATCTGCCGCGTCTCCTTACCAGGTCGCGGCGCCATCAGCAACCCAGTCACGGCCCCGATCGCAGAACCCACCAACAGACCGCCAATAAATAATCCTGAACGTTTAGATGACATTTTTATAACTACTCTCTCTCCATAGGTTTTAGGATAGCTTACCTCAAAGCTCGATCGCGCCTGGACCAGAGCATTCGCCCCAAACCCACCAATCCCAAAAGTTGCCGAACCTGTTGCAGTTGCAATTCCAGTTGTTGATAATTCCGTCGCAGTTGATGAGCACCTTGTTGCCTTTTAGCAAAAAAATTCGGTGATTTACCGAGGACATTGCTGCTGCAGCGATCGATTGCTGCAATCCGAAACTCCAAAAGTGCGATCGTCCGCCTAATTTTCCACACTCTCGCAGCTATATAAAAACACACCAGAGATATTAGTAGATTGATAATTACAACACCCGTCAGCATTTCTCACCTATTTTCAACTACTAATCTACCCGGATATTTATGGCGGGCTAGCAGCAACAGCCCGCCAAATATTTTTTAGACATACCACAATGTTGTGTCATAAAATATGTTGTAGAGACGCAACATTGTGGTGTCCCAATCTATTTGTCCCTATCCATCAGGCGCGTAAAATTTTAAGCCTGAGACATAGCAGGCAAACAAACCTTAGTACCGCCCAAACCGCAATAACCGTTCGGGTTTTTAGCAAGATATTGCTGGTGATAGCTTTCTGCGTAATAAAACTCAGGAGCCTCCAGAATTTCCGTGGTAATCTTGCCGTAACCTTCCGCCGTCAGAGCTTGCTGGTAAGCATCGCGCGAAGCTTCAGCTAGCTGTTTTTGCTTGGCTGAATAGGTGTAAATGCCCGATCGGTATTGAGTACCCGAATCATTACCCTGCTTCATTCCTTGAGTCGGATTGTGACTTTCCCAAAAAACTTTAAGCAGCGTTTCGTAACTAACTACTTTCGGATCGAACACAACCAAAACAACTTCATTGTGTCCCGTCATCCCGCTGCAAACTTCGTTATAAGTAGGATTCGGAGTAATCCCCGCCGCGTAACCCGCAGCAGTCGAAAAAACTCCATTTTGCTGCCAAAATTTCCGTTCCGCGCCCCAAAAACAGCCCAAACCAAACAGGGCAATCTCCATGCCGTTTGGAAAGGGAGGTTTGAGCGGATTGCCGTTAACAAAATGAGTTGCCGGTACCGACATCGACTCTGCCCGTCCCGGTAAGGCCTCTTGGGGAGAGGGCAGGCTCGACTTTTTGCCAAATCCAAATAGCACCATAAATTTGTGAGGGCGATCTCTGATAAACGTCTTTACCTTACTTAATAATATCAGATATTCACTGAAAATAGTGGCACTTTTGAAGGTAAAGGCTAAGGAGCATAAGGCTGAGTTGTTTTTCCGAGTGTTGGTGATACTGCTCACATCCAATGCAGCTTTCAATCACATTAAGCCGTGTTATGTATCACCCAAAATAACCTAAAATATCACTTATTCTTGAGAAATAAATCACGCAGATTTTAGGCAAAATAGCCGATTATTAAATTATGGGGTTGTAGTAGAAGTTATGGAAAACAATTTCTAAGGAGTGTGGAAAAATGGCAATTAAATCTTGCAGTGAACCTTTAAAATCTAATCCGTTTATTACTTACCGCGATCCGATTACAGGTAAGTGGATTGTGGTTCAGGAATTGTCGAAAGTAGCGGAAAATTCACAGCTAGCAGCAGCTTGATATTTCTTTGTGATTCGAGCTAAAAATCAACAATGTTTGGCAACTCCTTGGGTACATAAGCTTAGAGGTTTTCGATGATTAAGCAAATCCTATCATATCGAGCAATTGTTCCGAGTAAAATTGGGAGCATTTCATTTTTACAAAACTGAGATGCTCTCCTTTATTATTTTGGGTTTTATGCGGATTAAAGTCCTCACTACGAACCTATTTATAGCGGTTATCAAAAAAGTGAGGTATACCCAATCCCTCCGCTTCGCTCCGCCCAATCCCTCCGCTTCGCTCCGCCCAATCCCCGACATCACCTCATCTTTCTGAGAAAGGCTATAATTGTTTTTATGCGGGAGCTAATGAATTCTAATTTTCAGCATTGCTCATCTCTTTTCGCAGTTCCAAGTACCGATAGAGATATTCCGAAATTATCCCGTGCAAAAACAAGTCGCGGGCTGCATTAAACGGACTGTTTGGCGCTAGCGGATGGCGGTTCACAATTACATGATTCCAATCGCAATTTTCCGTAATTTCGCTGACGTATACTCCGAAGTTTTCATCTAACTGAAGCGACATCACTGCTCGCGCAAATTCGTCGCTAGTCAAACACAGAGAATAAAATACTTTAAACAATTCGATCGCAGATTCTAAATCCAGAATCCTCAGCCACCTCAGTCTTTCAAAATCAATTTCAACTTCCACAGGTTGAATGCTATCATAATTAATTCCCCGTTTTTTGACAACCTGCAACCAGTTGGGATTTGTCAGCATAGCCTGGTTGTAATCCCAGACAAAGTTATACAGAATTAAGTCGTGTTCGAGAAAGGCATTGTCAGCTAAATCGCTAACTGTGCGCGGATAAAGTTTTGATTTTTCAATCTGGGTGTCCGGGCCGTTATCAATCAAGAAGTTGATAATGTTTGAGCCAGCGTTTATGTGCCGCACAATTAAATAACAAGCTTCTGGCGAGACAAAGTTATTTAGGAAAAATGTGGCGGATTTGTGCATTAAAGTGTAAGCGCGAAATTGAAATGGCAACAGGCGCTTTGTTGTCATAATTACCGCCAGCAATACGTTAGCAATTACTTTGATTGGGATGAGCAAATAACTGCGAGTCCAGTTTTGCAAATCCCGCAGCATGGAGGCTTTTGCAACTAAATCGACGGGAATTGACCGATCGCAAAACAGGACATCCCAAACATTCGGATCTCGGCGGTTGTAGGGTTTCGTAACATAAGGGATTTTTCGCTCATCCTGGAGATTTTCCGTATCTTGTTTTTGCAGCTTTTGCATTAGCGGATTTCCTCCAATTGCAGCAAATATAAACGAGCAGTAACGCGGGCTGTTTTGACAATGCGGTGGGCGATATCATCCGTCATCCATTCGGCATTAATTAAATTTTCCAGTTTGGCTAAATGCGACTCATCATTAACTCCGTGATAAGCTAAAAACGATACTTGTTCGTCTTGCAAACCGAGAGTTTCCTTAATTTCTTTTGCCCACTTGAGGGCCAATCGGTTTCCCAATCCTTCGATTATAAACATACTACCAATTAAATCAACCGGATTTTCCCGCGATGCTTGGTGGAAGATAAAAGCTGACAGGGCTTCGCTGCCAATATTCTTATCATATTCGACAATTTTTGACAACTCGCCGCCGACAGAAACATAATTTTTTTCTAGCATTTGATAGTCGCGGTGTTCGTCTTGGGCGTGGCCGATAAAAGTCGATCGCAAACGAAAGTCAGTCATGTTAGAAGCAGCACGCGCAATCCAGCGAGCACCCTCGACAACTTGCGGGCGGAGATTGCACAGCAATGCTTGATAGTCTTCTATTGTAAACTCTCCCCGGTACAATTTGCGGACAATGGGAACGGAACGAATTTCGCGATCGAACTTCAGCCAAATCCAGGCTAACTCCCGCAACAAATAAGCTTGCGGAGAGTTGGGGTGTTCCGGTTTAACACTTTCGAGGGGCGAAGCTTCGGCAACATCAACGGATTTAGACATTTGAGAAATCATAGGTTTATTGGTATTTTCCACAGCAGTTAACATCATGTAAGCTGTTGTAAAGCGGCCGCTTTCCGGTACGAAACAAAAGATTTTTTGTCCTGGCTGCAATTTGCCAGAATTGAATAATTCTTCTAACATTAAATAAATTGAAGCGCAGCCTGTGTTTCCCCTAGTGTACAAGTTCGTAAACCATTTTTCTTCAGGAATCATGCAGCCTGCTTGTTCGAGAAGTTCCACAATTTGTCCTCGAAAAAAATGAGAGGAATAGTGGCACAGCAGCCAGTCGATTTCCTGCGGAAAAACTTTTCCTGCTTTAATCAATCTCAGCCAACCTTCAACGCCTAATTGCATTACATTGTCGAGCAAGCGAATATTTTGCCGCAAGTCAAAAGCTCCGGCTGCGGCTGCATCGAGGTAGGAAGAATAATCTAACCAGCTTTTGGTTGCTGTGGGGCTGGCTAATCCTGAATACATACAAACTGGATAGGCGTTGGCGTGGGAAATTAATTCAATCCATTCTATTTTTAAACTAATTCCTGTCGCATTGGGATGGTTTTGGAGCAAAAACGCTCCGGCACCGTCTGATAGCATCCAGCGCAGAAATTCTGTATCGAAAGGTAGGGGTTTTCCGGCTTGGACTGATGTTTCTGCTTCAAATTTGGTGTTTTTGAACAAACGTGAGGGAAATTCGGAAGCTACGGCGATTGCTGTTTGTTTTTTGCCGAGTTCGAGTTGAGATGTGGCATAATTTAAGGCACTAATTCCGGCACAGCAAACTCCTTGAGTGGAAACTGTTTCTAGGGGAGATAATTCGGAAAGTTCGCCGTGTACTGTGCTGGCAAATCCCGGTACTAATAAGTCTGGTAAAGTGGTGGCGCAGGCTAGCAAGTCGATCGCCCCCGGTTCCAAATTTGCAAGGGCGATCGCATCCCGGACGGCAAAAGCTGCCATTTGGCTGTTAGAATACAGTGTTTGCTGCTGTTTGTCGATCGCGTAATAGCGCTGTTTAATCCCGTTGCTGTTGAGAATGCGCTGTCTGACTCGCGAAGGGCGATCGGCAATTTTGCCCAAATACTCCTCCATCTCATCATTATTAATTGGTTTTCCGGGCAAAAATTTTCCAATCCGATTGATATAAGCACTGTACATCGCGTCAACCTCTAAAATTGCTAATTTACTTTGTTAAATCAAGCCCGAAAATATCTAAAATTAATTGTGCTTTGGGAAGCAGCGAACTTGCAAGGAGTCACCAGTTATATTGTAGAGTTGGGCGAAATCAGACAAGTTGAGCAACAGTAGCAAGAAGTAATGTGAAGCGGGGTGAAGTTTTTTGTAAAATTGAGCCAATATGTAACTAAAGTTCCTTCGCTGCTTCCCGACTCAAATGGATATTGCTTCACTAGATGCTTGGTATTCTCAATCACAGCGCCGCGCGGCTGTTTCGCTGTTGATGAAACGAGTAGGCGTAACTCGCACTAGGGCTGAATGTTTTATACGGCTTTGGATTTACTTATCAGTCAAACAGCTTCAGGAAAGCCAGCCCAGCCTCAAACCGCCGCTGGTTAAACTGGAATTGCTAGCAACAGAAGTGCAGTGCACTCACCGGGAAGCAGCAGAACTATTTTACTCCGATTCCGATCGCGGGAGCGATCGCGCCGCCGGCATGATGTTAGACAAATTAGCAGCACTAGGATTGATTGCAAAACACTTTGACGGTAACGCTACAGCAATTCAAATTCAACCAGTTTCCGAAATTTTAGATCCCGCGCCGTCGGAAAATTCAGTCAAACTCAAACTAGATCATTTTAATCCTCGGTGCGATGCAATTCCCGTTGCAAATTTACTAGCAACCAATTACAACTGGATGAATCGCAGCACTAACGCAGTTCCCTACCAAATTGCTAAAATTCTCCGAATTTTGGCAGGCAAATATTCAAAAGGAATGCGAGTTTTGCGCCGCTGCGACAATCTGAATCCTGTAGGTTTTTACTTATTGTATCCCACCGCAGCCGAATCGGAAGTTAATTTTTTTAACGCACCCAGTAAAAGCCTGCATTTAAGTTCGGTTGCTGCTGAGATAGATCCTTTTATCATGGCACTTCCGGGAGATGAAAATTGCCAGTCAGTATTTGTCCGCAGTTGGATGATCGAGCCGCAATATTTAGAAGAATACCGCGTTATTTTTCTCGAACATATCCAGAAAGTTTTAGTAGAAATGAAACAAGATTTTCCCAATCTTTGCGATTTGCACACGCTAATCATTCACCCGATGTATGAAAAAATGAGTTTTGCTTTGGGGTTTCAAAAGACTAACAGTGATGCTCAACTATCTCTTTATTGGATGTATTTAGCGTTGGATAGATTTTTAGCGCTGGATATTAAGGCAGCGCTAAAAAATTTGTAAGTCGGCGGTTTTAACCGCCCCGTCTTCGTAGTTTACAAAACCTCGCGATGGAGATAAGGTTGCAGCACTTCCGGCACTTTTACCGTCCCATCCGGCTGCTGGTAATTCTCCAAAATTGCCGCCATTGTCCGGCCCACGGCTAAACCGGAACCGTTGAGGGCGTGCACGAATTGAGTGCCTTTTTTCCCCGCTTCTTTAAAGCGAATATTAGCCCGCCGCGCCTGAAAATCTGCGACGTTGGAACAACTGGAAATCTCGCGGTATTTGCCAGCATTCGGCAGCCACACCTCTAAATCGTAGGTTTTTGCTGCTGCAAAACCTAAGTCGCCGGTACAAAGCTCGATCGTCCGATAAGGCAATTTTAGCGCCTGCAAAACTCCCTCAGCATCCTGCACGAGCTTTTCGTGTTCTGCCTCGGAGGTACTCGGATGCACCAGTTTCACCAATTCTACTTTATTAAATTGGTGCAACCGAATTAATCCCCGCGTATCTTTGCCGTAACTTCCCGCTTCTCGGCGAAAGCAAGGCGTGAAAGAACAGTGATAAATTGGCAACTGTTCCGCTGTCAATACTTCACCTCTGTACAAATTTACCACCGGAACTTCGGAAGTAGGAATTAACCACAAATCGTCTCGATCGCACTTGAAACTTTCTTCGGCAAATTTGGGCAATTGACCCGTAGCAGTCAGGGATTCTGAGTTGACTAAAAATGGGGGAATTACTTCTATATAACCAGCTTTAGTGTGGCGGTCGAGCATGAATTGAATAATCGCTCTTTCCAGGGCTGCACCAGCTCCAATTAAGGTAATAAATCGAGGGGCTGCGATTTTTACTGCCCGTTCAAAGTTAATAATTCCTAGTTTTTCGCCAATTTCCCAGTGCGGCAAAATATCGGGATTTTGGGGAATGTATTCGTCTCCCCAGCGCCGAATTTCGATGTTTTCTTCTTCGTTTTTGCCCAAGGGGGTTGATTTACCCGGCAAGTTGGGCAAGGGCAGCAATAGAACTTCTATTTGAGCTTTGAGGTCTTTTTCCTGTGCTTGCAATTCGTTCGACTGCGCGCCGACTTCGTTGCCTTCTGCTTGCAAAGTCTGAATTTCGGGGGATTCGAGGGGTAAACCCGATTTTCTTTTTTGGCCGATGAGTTTGGCTATTTCGTTGCTGCGGGCTTGCAGTTGCGATCGCTTGTTCTCCAACTCCCGCTGCTGTTTGTCTAATTGCAAAATCGGCTCGATTTCATAGTTGCCTCCTCTAGTGTTGAGGCTTTCTTGCACGGCTTGCGGGTTTTCTCGGATTAATTTGAGGTCTAGCACAGATTTTTTCTAAATTTTCAATTTTATGAGGATTTGCGACCGGAAACCCGATTTCGTGGAAAATATTAGCTTTGGCAAGCATAAATCTACGAATTCACAGGCTTTTTGAGGTTCTTGCGCCTGTCTTATCTTAGGTTAACAGGGAGTATATCCTCAGACATACAAGCTTTGGCAATCATTTAGCACCTCAAGGATAACTTATTCTCATTAAAAAATTTGCTTGGTGTCACCCATGATGGGTGACACCCCACAAAATGATGCTATAGTAAGCACATTAGTAGATGCACCCTGATAATTTTCTCCCCTAACCAGCGATGGTGAGGGGCTTTTTGTTTTGGGGATCGCAGGAAAGTTAAGATAAGACGGCGGTTGAAACCGCGCAGTCTTCTTATCGGGAGAAAAATGCGATCGACAAATCACCTATTCTGTTTCCTAGAAATATTTTCCAGCGAAGGCGGCATTCAATCCTACGCCCGAGACATCCTGAAAGCTTACCTGTCCCTAACCGCAGCAAACAACTTTCCGCCACAAGCAGAAGTTTTGCTATTGCGAGATTCTCCAGATTGCCCAAATCCCTTCGAGTCAAAAAATCTCAAATTCTCTTACCTAAAAACTGATCCCGTTTGGCTTGGTCGTCTTAAGTTTGCCGCAAAATTACTAACTTGTTTGCTGCAAAAACGACCGGAACGGGTTTTTTGCGGTCACATCAAACTCGCACCGCTAATTAAAACCTTATGCCAGCCGCTGGGAATTCCCTACACAATTTTAACTTACGGCAAGGAAGTTTGGGAACTGCTGCCACCAAAATATCAAATAGCAATGAAAGACGCTGACAGCATTTGGACGATTAGCAGGTACACGCGCGATTCCCTACGGGATAGCTTCGCCGCGCGTACTTCCGAACTTAACAATTTAAATCCTGACAAATTCCAAATAGTGCCTTGTACTGTAGATGAAAATATATTTACGACTGGGCCCAAACCTGTGCATTTATTAGAAAAATACGATCTGGTTGGTGCTAAAATATTGATAACTGTAGCTAGATTGCGATCGCACGATAGTTACAAAGGAGTCGATGTCACAATTCAAGCTTTGCCGGAAATCGCCAAAAGTTTTCCCAATGTGAAATACTTAGTTATTGGACGCGGGGACGATCGCCCGAGATTAGCTAAACTCGCCGCCGATTTGGGAGTAGCCCAAAGAGTAATATTTGCGGGTTTTGTACCGACACAAAATTTAGCAGAACATTACCAGTTGGCGGATGCCTATGTAATGCCCTCCCAGGAAGGCTTCGGTATAGCTTATTTGGAAGCTTTAGCTTGCGGAGTACCGGTGCTGGCGGGGGACGCGGACGGTTCGGCAGATCCGCTGCAAGATGGTAAACTGGGATGGCGAGTTCCTCACCGAGATTCAGCAGCAGTAGCGGTTGCTTGTGTAGAAATTTTGCGAGGACAGGATCGAAGGTGCGATCGCCCTTGGTTGAGGGAACAAACCCTGGCAAAATATAGTTTTCAATCGCTTTGTCAATCTTTACAAGGGATTTTTCAACCCTCTGACTCCGATCGACTTATGCTGTAGAGAGCGGTTTTGGCCTGTCCAATAGCCAAATTAACTCGATCGACCGCGTGAATTTCTCAGTAGGATAGAGTTATGCCTACCCGCAAAGACACCAAAGGAGACCACCGTGAACCAAGGCACCCCCAAAATATCTTTAAATCTACCCCGTATTAGCAATTGGCTGATACTGCTGGGCATCGCCTGCGTGTTGGGATCAATTGGTTTGGGTTGGATAGTTAAATCAGTGTTGATTGTAGTAGGTTTCTTGCTGCTAACACCTGTAGTCGCATTTTTCGCACTTCAGTGGTGGCTGAAACGCAATTTAATTGAAGACAATTGTCCAGTTTGTCAGTACGAATTTACAGCTTTAAATCAAACTCAGTTTCAGTGTGCCAACTGCGGCGAACCTCTGAAAATAGAGGAAGGTCATTTTAGCCGCTTGACACCGCCCGGTACGATCGATGTTACCGCCGTGGAAGTATCATCAGTACAACAATTAGAAGATTAGTCAGTAGTCATTAGTCAGTAGTCAGTAGTCAGTAGTCAGTAGTCAGTAGTCATTAGTCATTAGTCAGTAGTCATTAGTCAGTAGTCAGTAGTCAGTAGTCAGTAGTCAGTAGTCAGTAGTCAGTAGTCATTAGTCATTAGTCAGTAGTCATTAGTCATTGGGAATTGGTTATTGGTTATTGGTTATTGGTTACTTGCTACGAATTCCGAATCCCTCCGCTTCGCTCCGCCCAATTCTCAATTCCCAATAACAAATAACAACTAACAACTAACAACTAACAACTAACAACTAACAGTGAATTTACTATTCCGATGAAGAGAGGATTTGATATTAGTAGCACGGCGCACCCTACAAATTACCAACTAATTTAATTAAGGTTATTTAAGATAATATTATTTTTCTAAACGTACTGCATACCACTGCAAAAATTTTCCGGGGCCGACATCTAATTCACAATAAGTATTAATTAAATACTTAGCTTGTTCTTCCACAGAAGATAATTTGAGCAAATCCTGTGGCAAATCTTCATGTTCCGCGGCTAAGACCGCTTTCAGCTTTTCTAATAATTCTGCCGCCGTCACAAACTGCTCCGGCTGGTTTGTTTCTAACACCACAAAGGTGTCTTCGTCATACAGTGACATAGTTTCAAAGGTTGAGGTTAATTATTTCTAAAGTTTCCGGCAGTTATGCTACTGAAAGTATAAGCTCTTAATTACCATTTTTCAGCCCCGGTTCGATCGTGTTACAATTGAACAACATCAAAATTCCTACCGGATTACCGTTGTTAACTTAGTTATTAACCGAGTTGTCAACAGTTCCGACCAGGCAGCATTTCTGAGGATATTTGTCAAGTGCAAATTTGTCAAATGTCAAATTGTCCAGAAATATTCGATCGGCTGTATCTAAATTATAACTAGCACTATACATTCCCATGATCGCATCTTCGACTTCAACCCCCGTGGCGCGCAAGCCCTCAAAATCAGAAGGTCTCAAAGAACGCAGCAACTATTTGCGAGAACCCGTTGCGAGTGAACTGTTAGAAGAGACAACCCACTTCAGCGAAGAAGGGCTTCAAATTCTCAAATTTCACGGTTCGTACCAGCAAGACAACCGCGACAATCGAGTTAAAGGACAAGAAAAAGACTATCAGTTCATGCTCCGCACCCGCAATCCCGGCGGTTTCGTGCCCCCAGAACTATATCTTACCTTAGACAAGCTATCCGAAGAATACGGCAACCACACGCTCCGCGTCACAACGCGCCAAGGTTTCCAAGTGCACGGCGTGTTGAAGAAAAATCTTAAAGCAGTGTTTTCCTCAATTATACAAAATATGGGGTCAACCTTGGGAGCTTGCGGCGACTTGAACCGCAACGTCATGGCACCGCCAGCACCGTACAAAAATCGCCCAGAATACGAGTATGCGCTGCAATACGCCAACAATGTGGCCGATTTGCTAGCACCGCAAACCGGTGCTTATTACGAAATTTGGCTGGATGGCGAAAAGGCTGTTTCAGGGGAGGAAGACCCAGCAGTAAAGGCCGCCAGACAGCAAAACGGTAACGGCACAATCTTTCACGACAAGGAAGAACCGATTTACGGCACCCATTATATGCCGCGCAAGTTCAAGTGTTCTGTTACTGTACCGGGAGACAATTCGGTTGATTTGTACTCTCAAGATTTGAGCTTGGTAGTAATTACCAATGAAGCTGGCGAGTTGCAAGGTTTTGATGTGTATGCCGGCGGCGGTTTGGGACGCACTCACAATAAAGAAGAAACTTTTGCGCGGCTTGCGGATGAGATTTGCTATGTTGCCAAGGATGATGTTTACGATTTGGTCAAGGCAATTGTAGCAACGCAAAGAGATTTTGGCGATCGCACAGACAGACGACACGCGCGACTGAAATATCTGATTAACGACAAAGGTCTGCAGTGGTTCCGGGCAAAAGTAGCCGAATATTTTGGCAAGCCGCTAGAAGCATTTAAACCCCTGCCTGATTGGAAGTATTTGGATTTCTTGGGCTGGCAGGAACAAGGCGACGGCAAGCTGTTTGTCGGCATTTCCGTAGACAATGGCCGAATTAAGGACGAAGGTTCATTTCAGTTAAAAACGGCTTTGCGGGAAATCGTGCAGAAGTACAATGTGCCGATGCTGGTAACGCCCCACCAAAACGTTTTGATTTACGATATTTCGCCGGATTTCAAACAGGAAATTCAGGGAATACTCGATCGCTGCGGCATTCAGCGGGAAACGGCCATCGACCCCATAGTACGCTATGCGATGGCCTGTCCGGCAATGCCTACGTGCGGGCTGGCGATTACCGAGTCCGAGCGCGTGATGCCGAGCTTTTTAGAGCGAATTCGGGCGCTTTTGACCAAAGTTGGTTTAGAAAACGAGCATTTTGTGGTGCGGATGACCGGTTGCCCCAACGGATGCGCCCGCCCTTATTTAGCAGAATTGGCGTTTGTCGGGAGTGCGCCGGAATCCTACCAGATTTGGCTGGGAGGCTCTCCCGACCAAACGCGGCTGGCACAACCAATTGAGCAAAAGCTGCACGTAAATGATTTTGAAGCTTTTCTGGAGCCGATTTTTGTCTATTTTAAGCAAAAACGGCAATTGAGCGAGAGTTTTGGCAATTTTTGCGATCGTGTTGGGTTAGAATCTATCCGTCAATTTGTAACCAATCACCAATCTGCTGACTCGATGACAACTGAGATAAATGATTTAGATGTTACGTCTAGTAACGGCGAAGAGAATGAGACTGCTACTGCAGGCGGCAAAGTCCGCCGTCGAATTAGCGTCCGCGATGAAATCTACAACGAACTCAAGGAAGAAGCTGCCCGTCAGAGCAAGCCGATTACACAGCTAGCGACAGAGGCGATTTCCACTTATCTGAAAAAGATTAAGGAGGAAGGATAAGCCGATTTACGATTGTCAATTTTCCATCGCATCAAATAGAGTTTAGGCACAAGTAACATAAGGGCAGAGCATTTGCAGAAAAAAACCTTGAATTTGTCAAATAATTCCGGTTGTAAATGCTTTGCCTTTAATATTTATCAGGCGATTGAAATCGCTACTTGTCAAACGATGTCCGCGCAACGCGAGACTAAGAAATACATCAGGTAAACAGTCCATCTCCTCTCTTCCTCTGTGTTCTCTGCGCTCTCTGCGGTTAAATAAAAAAATCTAATAGAAAACGAGCAATCTAAAATTCAATGGCTCAATTACAAAGATTAGCAGTTACCGCCGCCCAAATTTGTGCTAACCAAATCGATTTAACTAAGGAACAACAGCATTATTTAAATCGGGTGCTGCGGCTGCAAGCGGGCGATCGATTTATTGCGATGGACGGCCGCGGACATTGGTGGTTAGCAATTCTAGCAGCCAGCGAAACCGGGTTATTTGCCTCGATAACAGAAGAAATTGCCGCGAACGGGGAGCTTCCGGTGACAGTAACTTTGATGGCGGCATTGCCCAAGGGAAACGGCTTTGATGAGGTTGTCAGGCAGGCGACGGAGTTGGGTGTGGCTAGTATTGTGCCGGTGACGAGCGATCGCACTTTGCTCAAACCTAGTTCTCAAAAGGTCGATCGTTGGAGAAGGATTGCTGCAGAGGCCGCAGAACAGTCGGAACGTCAAATTGTCCCAGAAATTTTAGAGCCTGTTTCCTTTAATTTAGCTGTGAAAAATTGCGGTCAAAAACATCGATTTATTTGTGTGGCTCGCGGTGGAAATCGCCATTTGTGGGACTGCGTGAGCGGTTTAGAACCCCCCCAGCCCCCCTTGTTAAGGGGGGAGCAAGAACCGGAGGAATCCCCCCAGCCTCGCTTGCTAAGGGGGGAGCAAGAAACGGAGGAATTATCGATCGCGATTGCGGTTGGCCCGGAGGGTGGGTGGACTGATGGTGAAGTGGAAAGGGCGATCGAATTTGGTTTTGCTCCTGTTTCTTTGGGTAGTAGAATTTTGAGGGCGGTAACAGCGCCGATGGTGGCTTTATCTTTGGTGGGAGCCGCTTTTGAAAAGTGTCAATCCCCAAAAATATTTCCCTGAGCTGCTAGACATCCTAAACAAAGCTAAAATGTCAATAAGTCGTTGGGCATAAAAAAATAGACCTCTTGCAAAAAAGATATATGTTATAATCAGAAGTTTTAAATTTAGCCCCCTAGAGCTAACTCATAATTGTAAATTGCTGACAACAAATTACAACGCTTCTGCATAACGGCGACGGCGATTCCGATAACGACTCGACAATATTTGAAAAATTTTGAGACTCCGATTAACCTGTTCAATTTCCTATTCGCTCCTGTGCTATAACTCGATTGTAGTCTTTTTCTATACGAGAAAGTTTCCCATCTTTTGGTATTTTTCTCGGGATATAACTATTAGGGTAATAATCCTTTATCCCTTGATAGCCACTGTCTTGTAAGCTATTTTTTTCGGAATGAAAATCAATTTTAATTTTTTAAAATAAGTTAAAATAGTGGCAATACCCTGGTCCCAAAGCAGTGCAAATAATTTCTCCTGTCTCTTGATTAATTACCAATTTAGTTTTTAGACTATGACATTTTTTCTGGTCACAGGAATATCTCTTCGGTTTTTTTATTAGGTCGTTCAATAGCTGTTTTTGTGACATCCATCACCACGAATTATGGATAATCAGAGTCTTTGAGTAATGCCTTTTTCCCCGGCATACGGAACTTTCTCGTTTCCATTAAAGCTGATTCGATATCAGTTACAATTCGGCAAATAGTTGATTCAGATACTCCCCAACTTGTCCCAATATGAAAATATGTTCGATATTCTCGCCAATATTAATCGGCTACTAAGACCTGTTCTTCTAGAGTTAGAATGGTGCGAGGTCCTCTTCTGTCTTTAGGATTTTCTACGGCAAAGTTTACGCTTGGCGTTAACCATTGCTTTTAGGGTTTGAATCTTGATACCAAAACGTTGAAATTGCTCGGATTTCAAATTTAGATAAGATAGATTCTTCCTGATTTACTTATTGTGTAACGACAACAGAACTTTCTCGCATTTTATCCTGTTTATAGCAAGACCAGAGTGAAAATAAGTTAGGAGTTGGGATTCAATCAACTCTCAGCAAAACTTTTCATTAAATCATAAAATTATTTTGCAAGATATCTATTGTAGTTTAACATAACCTAATATTCACTTTTCAAATGTTAAGCAGCTTTTACTATTTGTGGCGAGATACTTTTTTCCCCCAAACAACCAAAAGGGATCTCGCTCTTATACCATGTCGAATCCCTGCATTGCGTGAAGCGGAGCTATCCCGTAGGGAATCGCCCTTATTGTCCGAAAGGGCGAGATCCCTTTTTTCCCCAAACAACCAAAAGTGCGATCGCCATTCCTTAAGTTAAAATATAAGTTGTCAAATTAGATAATATAACTTATCAGATTCAACAAGGACAAGTTATGCCTGTAAACTGGAGAGAACATATCGTTAGTACCCCCGATGTACTGCGAGGTAAACCAAGAATCAAAGGAACTAGAATTCCCGTTAGTCTAATTTTAGGATATTTAGCATCAAATAACACTGTCGAACAAATCATAGATGAGTTTCCAGATATCGCCAAAGAACAGATAGCTGCTTGTCTTGATTACTGTAGTTTAGACTAACCAAAGATGAGAACGGTGGCCAAAGAAGAACTAGAGCCACCGCGCCAGGAGAGAATGAGGGTGAAAAATAAAACCTATCCACTCCTTATATGAACAGTGAACGATTAAAG
>NZ_JADEWT010000045.1 GCF_015207505.1 Tychonema sp. LEGE 06208 | reverse complement strand
CTCCATCTCTCCCCCTCTCCCCCTCATTTTCTGTTCGGGAACCCGTACAGACAGATAAGTTGCGATCGCCCCTAACTAAAGCTAAATTAGCACTCAGGAGTCGAGAGTGCTAATATGTCAGTAGCAAGCAGTCGGCAGTTGCTTTGATAGCGACCCCGGCAGGCTAACTGACTAGGATCTGTAATCTGGAGATTTATTTATGGCAGCAGTATCACTGAGTGTTTCTACCGTTAAACCTTTAGGCGAGCGCGTGTTCGTGAAAGTAAGCGCTAGCGAAGAAAAAACCGCCGGCGGCATCCTTCTGCCCGACACAGCAAAGGAAAAGCCCCAAGTAGGCGAAGTCGCGGCCGTGGGCCCCGGCAAGCGCAATGACGACGGCAAGCGCGTTGAAATGGAAGTCAAAGTTGGCGACAAAGTTCTCTACTCGAAGTACGCAGGCACCGACATCAAACTCGGCACCGACGAATACGTCTTGCTAGCCGAAAAAGACATTCTGGCGATCGTTAACTAATTAATCATCAGTCATCAGTCCTGCCGTCATCAGCCATCAGTTTAAAGCCAAGGCCGCAAAACAACTAATGACACAGGACAAATGACTAAAATCCCTCCCCAATCAAAAATCTCAAACCTTTTCATCCCCAAAAACTATGGCTAAGCGTATAATCTACAACGAAAATGCACGTCGCGCCCTCGAACGCGGCATGGACATTTTGGCCGAAGCAGTGGCCGTCACCCTCGGGCCCAAAGGTCGCAACGTAGTTCTCGAAAAGAAATTCGGAGCTCCTCAAATCGTCAATGACGGCGTTACCATCGCCAAAGAAATCGAACTAGAAGACCACGTAGAAAATACAGGCGTTGCCTTGATCCGTCAAGCCGCCTCCAAAACCAACGACGCAGCAGGCGACGGCACCACAACAGCTACCGTTCTAGCTCACGCAATGGTCAAAGAAGGCCTGCGGAACGTTGCAGCCGGCGCAAATGCGATCGCCCTCAAACGCGGTGTTGACAAAGCAACCAGCTTTTTGGTCGAAAAAATTGCCGAACACGCCAAACAAGTAGAAGATTCCAAATCCATCGCCCAAGTAGGCTCAATCTCTGCCGGTAACGACGATGAAGTCGGCCAAATGATTGCCAACGCAATGGACAAAGTGGGCAAGGAAGGCGTAATTTCCCTAGAAGAAGGGAAGTCTATGACCACCGAGCTCGAAATCACCGAAGGGATGCGCTTCGACAAAGGCTACATTTCTCCCTACTTCGTCACCGACACCGAACGGATGGAAGCGATTCTAGAAGAACCTTTCATCCTGCTGACAGACAAAAAAATCGGCTTGGTACAAGACTTAGTACCCGTACTCGAACAAGTAGCCCGTTCCGGCCGCCCGCTGGTGATTATTGCAGAAGACATCGAGAAAGAAGCTTTAGCTACTCTGGTTGTCAACAAACTGCGCGGCGTGTTGAACGTGACTGCTGTCAAAGCACCTGGTTTTGGCGATCGACGCAAAGCCATGTTAGAAGATATCGCCGTATTGACCGGCGGTCAACTAATCACCGAAGATGCTGGTTTGAAACTGGAAAACACCAAGCTGGATATGCTTGGCAAATCCCGCCGCATCACCATCACCAAAGACAACACCACAATTGTTGCCGAAGGTAACGAAGTCGCCGTCAAGTCCCGCTGCGAACAAATTCGCCGTCAAATGGACGAAACCGAGTCTTCCTACGACAAAGAAAAGCTGCAAGAACGTTTAGCCAAATTGGCTGGTGGCGTTGCAGTCATCAAAGTCGGCGCGGCTACCGAAACCGAAATGAAGGATCGCAAACTGCGTCTTGAAGATGCGATCAACGCAACCAAAGCTGCTGTCGAAGAAGGCATCGTCCCCGGCGGCGGTACAACTTTGGCTCACCTGACTCCTCAATTGGAAGAGTGGGCTAATAGCACTCTCAAGGGCGAAGAATTGACCGGTGCTTTGATTGTAGCCCGGGCTCTGGCTGCTCCTCTGAAGCGGATTGCTGAAAATGCTGGTTTGAACGGCGCTGTCATCGCTGAGCGCGTCAAAGAAAAGCCATTCAACGTTGGTTTCAACGCAGCGACAAATGAGTTTGTCGATATGTTTGAAGCTGGTATCGTTGACCCTGCGAAGGTAACTCGTTCTGCTCTGCAAAATGCAGCATCTATTGCTGGCATGGTGCTGACAACCGAGTGCATCGTTGTTGACAAGCCCGAACCGAAGGATGGCGCTGCTGCTGGCGCTGGCGGCGGCATGGGCGGCGGCGACTTCGATTACTAATCGCTAGTCGATAATCGATAGTTTGATGGGGCGGGCTTTAGGGCCCGCCCTGTTATTTTGGGAACTGCTTTTACTGTAGGCATAACTTTAACTCTGAAGATCGGTTAAATACTTTTTTCAGATATATTAAATAATATATTTTTTTACTAAAAACGCAAGGTCACAACCTAATAGCCCAACCCTGCGGTGACATTAAAACTAGAAATTTTAATCAAATTTGAAAATGACTAAAATAAATGTAGAGATCATTCCCAACGAAGCCTTAGTAGTTCGTGGTGGTCGCAATCATCCAGAAGATATTCAACGTGCCATAGGAACCCATCCCAGCGGCATAACGGGAATTTCTGTAGAATGTGCAGTAGAATTGTCTATAGCAGAATTAGCATTAGGAATCCCTCATGGACAAGTGGGTGTTACCACAGTGGCTAAAGTTCGGTCGGAAGGTGGAGATGTCATCCGTACTTCTGGCAGAAGTTTAAATCATGCAACTCTCACTGGCTTAACACCAGAACAAGCAAGTCTTCTGCTGATACCAACGATTCCTAACCCATCTAGGACTTAGCAACTGGTACATAGATTAGGGTGCGTCAGATCCTCAAACCCTGGTTATATTAATCCATCACTTCGTCTGACGCACCCTACCAGCTCATCTAAGTGAGTCAGTTGCGTAAATCACCCCATAAAAAAAATCATCTTAAGTGTAGTAATAAATATGAGTTATCCCAGAATCTTTGCAGACTTTCATAATGCTGATGAACAGAGTCGCCTTCGTCTGAATTGTGTTGGTACAATTGAAGATTTGAGCCGCCAAAATATTAAATTGCAAAATGGTCAATTGCTCACCCTCTATAGCGAAGAATTAGAAGTGGATGGCGTGGTGAAATATTCTGAAGAGGAAAGTCTTTGGGTTGCAGCAATTGATTGGGAGCAAATTAGACAAGTAGAGGATATGCTTCTTCAAGCAACCGTCTAGTTAGGGATTGCTAAATATTCGTCCTTGGGAATGGAAATAATATGAATCTATCATTTAAAGATTTAAGATTTATTATAAAAGCCATTGAACATCAAATAAATGCCTATAAAGAACGTTTTCAAGTAATTGAAGATGTAGATGAGGATGAGGATGAGGCTGCCGATATAGGGAATGATATTAAATTTTTAGAGGTTCTCCACGCAGACATGAGGACAACTTTAGAGCATAATACTTCATTCAAGCCTTTAAGTTCTGATGATGTTTTTTCGCCCGCTCGAAATGATAATTCTTCCGAATATGCAAAAGAATTATCATTTCAAGAATTAATGAAATTAACGCTTAATTTGTCACTTAGCGAGCGACTATTCCTAGTAGAGGCGATTACCGCATCTGTGCGTCAGGAAGTCACAATAAGTAAATAATCAGCCAATTACAGGATTTCCAGAAGTTTGTTTTGATGATATACTGAGAATGACTGATTAATCGTAAAGTGAGCAGAGGTCAGACAAATGTCAGCCACCATCACAATTAGCCCCAGCGAAATTCGGCAGATATTTCAGCCCCGCACGTCCAGCGCTTCAAGGTTTTGGGAACTGGCTCAAAAAGCAAACAATTTAGCTGTAATAATTGAAGACCGTTGGGAAAAAATTCCTGCTGAAACGCAAGAATTACTCAAAGTTTTTGCCTATGCTTTCATTGAACCCCCTCAAGGAATTAAAGAGAGGTTGCTTAAATTTGTGGGGCTTTTTTCTTTGGCTATCGCTTTACCTTGGATTGTACTTAAAGGTGAACTCGATAGTTTTGTAGCTTATATTAACGCCTTTAATAGACTTATTAATGCGATTTTGAGTGGAGTAGAACGGGAAGATATTGCTTATCAAAAAGCACTATCTGAAGCCCTGGAACAGACTTTTGCAGAGTTAGAAACTATCGAGGCGATGACAGCGGAGGAGGCCTGTGAACGAATCAGAGCAATTTCATATCAAGCTCTCGAAGAACTTTGAGAGAACTCAGCAAAAACTGATCCGCGATCGCTATCGTAAAAATCAGGCAGGATTAGTAAAATTTGTCGAATTACTCCAAAAATTCCTCAGAATTTTGAGCGTTGACCCCCGTCCCCGTCCACCGTTGGGACATTTAGAACCTTGGCCAAAAGGCAGTAGCCGTGATGGATGGGAACTGTGGAAATTGGAGTTTAAAATGCCTCAGCTTCGCGGAGCCGCTGAACAGGGGCGACTTATATATTTGTTAGATATTACAAAAAAAGAAGTTGTGTTGCTGTGGATTTACACGCACGCAGAATTTGAAAAACGCCCACCGGATCAGAATCTAAAGCGTTTATTGCTCGAAATTATGGATAATTATGAAGTTTCCGATGAAAGTAAAAATTTAGACGACAGTGGAGACGATGAAACTGGAGAGGATAAAGTTGAATAAAATAAATCAAATGACAGTGAAGGTGCATAATCAAAATGTGGCTTTTATTACCTCTCAATAACCACCCCCACCATTTATGAAACTTTATCATAGTCCCATTTCCCCCAACTCCCGCCGCGTGTGGATCGCCCTCATAGAAAAAAACCTCAACTTTGAATTAGTAGAAATCACTTAGACGGCGCTCGCTTAGAGCCCGAATTTGTGGCAATGAATCCTTTTCACCGCATCCCTGTTTTGGTCGCTGATGACTTCACTGTCGTCGAGTCTCTAGCAATTCTTGACTATCTAGAAACGAAGTATCCCGAATCGGCAATGCTGCCGAAAGAGCCGAAAGATTTGGCAGTTGTGAAGATGGTAGAATTGGTCACGGTTAACGAACTTCTGCCGGGACTTGACCCCCTCAGCAGTGAAATAATGGGATGGGGAATTCCTGAACCACAGGTAATCGAAAAGGCTAAGGAAAAAGTCGATACTGTGTTGAAATTCTTTGAAGGTTTGTTGGACGATCCTCTTCGAGGGCTTCGCTAACGCGCATTTTTCTAGCCCTGCACAATTACCAGTCAGCGAATGTCTTCATAAAACAGTTTGAGATACCTCGCGGAAACCCCAAAACCCCACAAAAAACCGATCGCCAGATAGATGGCAGTTGCTTTAAGTTCGCCCCAATGCGCCACCCGCCGATCGCTACTTTCCACCACCCGATTTACTAACTTAAGTCTCCCCCGGCGCGCCAACTTCAAACACAAATCCGCTTCCTCCATAATTGGTAGCGCCGCATCGAAACCCGCGCCTTCCCAAAAAACAGTACGGCGACAAAAAATAACCTGATCGCCAAACAACAAGCGCAATCCTTTAAAAAATAAATGAGGTCGAAATAACAGCGGCGCGTAGTAAGTTTTTAGATAATTGTGCAGCGAAAAACCCCATCTTGTTTGCTGCGAACCAGCCATCAGCGAGATAAACCCGCCTCCGACAATTTTAGCATCGGACAATGTTTTCTGGATGACTGCTACAATGTCGTCAGGAACTAAAGTATCGGCGTGGAGAAAGCACAGAATTTCACCGGTGGCGGTTTCTGCACCTAGGTTCATTTGCGCGGAACGTCCGGCTATACTGCTAGAAATAACTCTGGTGATGGCGGAAAGTGCGATCGCCACTGTATCGTCTTGACTGCCGCCATCTACCACTAACACCTCCCAAGCCGGAGGATTGAGAATGCTGAGTTGGCGCAAAGTGCGTTCCAGACAAGTCGCTTCGTTGAGGGCGGGAATGATAATAGAAACGCGATTCATCTGGTTGAAATTCATGCCAAAAGTATTATACTAAAACATTGTGACGATTCGCAACAAAACAGAAGACCGGGCAGTTAAAACCAGGTCTATAGGAACCAAACCCTAGCATAGTGGGTTGAATACCGGGCGGTTAAAATTACGTTGTCTTGTTCAGTCTGCAGACGCAAACGAAAGTTTTTGTCAACCTGGTTTCAACCGCTGTCTGCATCTATATCTTCCACTAATTAGGACTAAAAAAATCGTGCCAACGAAAATAGAAGTAAAAAACGATCTAGAATTTTACGACGAAAATGCTGATAATTGGTGGGACGAAAATGCTAAAATCTATGCTCTCTACCATCTAAATAAACCCAGATTTGAGTTTTTTGACAGACACGCGACTAATTGGCAAGGGCTCAAAACCTTGGATGTCGGGTGTGGCGGCGGTTTTTCCTGCGAGTTTATGGCCGAGAGGGGCGCTGTGGTTTCTGGAATAGATCGATCGGACAAGTGCATCGTAGCAGCTCAAAATCATGCAGTTACCAGCGGTTTTGAGATTGACTACAGGCAAGGTTTTGCCGAAAATATGCCCTACGCGGACAATACCTTCGATGTCGTCATCTGCGTAGATGTTTTAGAACACGTTGCTGATTACAAAAAGGTTGTGTCAGAGGTTCACCGAATTCTCAAACCCGGAGGACTTTTCTTTTTTGATACCATCAACCGAACTTTTTCTTCGCAAGTTGTGATGATTGGGCTGATGGAAAATATTTTGCAAGAAATTAGGCGGGGGGTTCACGATTGGGAAAAGTTTATTACCCCGGAGGAACTGTCTGCAGTAATGCGAAATACTGGTTTTGGGAATATTGAAATTAAAGGTTTTGATATGTTTGGAGAAATGGGTTATGTTTTAACCGAAATGCACGGTTTTTGGGAAAATCTGACGGGGGGAAAACAACTATTTCCTTCCCTGGCGAGTTTTCAACAGGTTTCTCAAGTGCTACTTTCTAATCTCGCTAACTATGTTGATTACAAAAAGTCTGGGTTGTTTAAAATCCAAATTAATGAGGATACGTCGATTATGTATGTTGGCGTAGGGGCGAAGAATAATTAGTCATCAGTCATTAGTCATCAGTCATTAGTTATTAGTCATTAGTTATTAGTCATCAGTCATCAGTCATCAGTTATTAGTTAGCTGCTGCTAATAACTGATGATTTTTTATATTTAACTGCAAATAATTAGCAAGTATTGGGCGGCGGGT
The DNA here is from genome assembly GCF_015207505.1 of Tychonema sp. LEGE 06208. Classification (GTDB taxonomy): domain Bacteria; phylum Cyanobacteriota; class Cyanobacteriia; order Cyanobacteriales; family Microcoleaceae; genus Microcoleus. The sequence goes on along the minus strand of NZ_JADEWT010000045.1, from coordinate 39,127 downwards.
GCGATCGCCCCTTGCACTCCGATCGCCCAAAACTACCGCCGCGCCTGAAGTTCGGGCTAAAATTACTGCCTGTATATCTAGATCGGTCAACTCTTGTAACAAATCTTAATATTAAATTATTGACAATTTATCTAAATTGCATGGTAGCTTATTGAATATTAATTGCAATAACTGCCGGAATTTAACAGTACCTGGAGGTCAATCACCGTGACAGCAGCAATAGTTTCCGCGTCAGCGTCGCGAATCAGCGACGGACAACCAGCCGATAGCCAGAAACTGATGAGTTTGGGTAAAAATTCTGAAATACCCGACCTCGATCGCTCCAAAGATATCACCCTAGCGGTTTTAGAAGGAGTGGGAACTCTCACGGTGGGCGATCGAACAGTCACTTTAAAGCCCGGAGTATTTGTGTTTGTACCCGCCGAGATCCCGCGCACTCTCAAAGTACAAACAATGCTGAACTTGTTACTAATTGACTGCGAACCAGACCCAGATCTGAGCGAATCAGCTTGGTTAATGAATTTTCAACTTTAACCAAATGAAAAAAAATTGCCCTTGCTGCCTTGACTCTCTTATTTCTCAGGTTCGCCACAATCGCACCTACTGGTTTTGTCTCAATTGCAGGCAAGAAATGCCAATTTGTGAATCGAAAACCAGAAATATCAAGCACTATCAAATTTCACATTCGGAGTAAAAATGTCAAAAGCAATTGGTCTGTTCTACGGAACTACTACTGGTAAAACTGAGTCGATCGCTGAAATGATCCGAGATGAATTTGGCGGCGATATCGTGACTCTTCACGAAATCGGTAGCATTGACAATGATGATTTTGCCGAGTACGAATGTCTGATTATCGCTTGTCCGACTTGGAATATCGGCGAACTGCAAAGCGACTGGGAAGGTTTTTTCCCAGAACTGGATGATATTGATTTTAGCGGCAAACAAGTAGCTTATTTGGGAACTGGCGACCAAGAAGGCTACCCGGATAATTTTATGGATGCAATGGGGATTTTGGCTGAAAAAATCTCTGAACAAGGTGGCGAAACAGTCGGTCAATGGCCCACAGACGGTTATGATTTTAATGAATCTAAAGCTGTAGTCAATGGCAAGTTTTTGGGTCTTGCTATTGATGAAGACAATCAATCGGATCTGACGGAAGCGCGAATTAAATCTTGGGTATCTCAACTCAAGAAAGAATTTAGATTGTAGACTGTTAGGGTGTATTTTTAAACTAATTTTTTCGCTCCTGATCCCCCTAAATCCCCCTTAAGGAGAACCGCTTTGAGGGGATTTTCGCCCTTATTTTTTTGAGTCGGGGAGATAAAGGACGCAATAAAATACGCCCTAGCAGTTGAAGTAAGGTGCGCGGGTGCACCCTACATTTAAACGTTATGCTTAAGTAATAAATAACTCTATCTCCAACTGAAAATAGATGAAATTTAGTTCAGATGATGTGCTTTGGTTAAGTGTAAGTCCGAGTTTGCTATGCTTCGATCGCTCGCTGCTTTCTTATTTAAATGATTCTGTACCTGTGCAAGTATGGGAATACCAGCAAACTGAAGACGAAGGTTGCTCTTTGGATATGGCTGTTGAGCTTTTGCACGATTTTTTAACAATGCGCGATCGCCCAATTCATCTCATCGGCCACAGTACCAGCGGATTAGTCGGTTTAATGTATGCGCGCCGCTATCCTCACAAAGTTAGTTCTTTGGGACTTTTAGCTGTCGGTTTGCCATCTTCTGTTAATTGGCAAGCACATTACTATACGCATCTTGCAGCTTTTCCGTGGAGTAGCAAACAAGTTTTGACTCAAATGGTAGACGATATGCTGGGATGTCAAAATCAAAGTATCAGTCAAAAATTTATACCATATTTTGAGGATGACTTAGCCTGTTCTCCTTGTCCTCACTCCTTATTTAAGATGAATAATTCCCGCGATGAGGGTGTAGAAGTACCTTTGTTGATATGCAGCAGCAAAACTGATTTTGTGGTATCTCCTATTGTGATGCGCCGCTGGTCAAAATTTCTTAAAAAAGGCGATCGCTTTTGGGAATGTCCAGACGGGCGGCATTTTTTCCATCACTTCTATCCAGAACAAGTCGGGGAAGAAATATTGAATTTTTGGCTATCTCTACACAGTCGCCAACCGGTTTTAGATTTTAGATATTAAGGGTGTATCGCTACCATCAATCAAAGTTATTAACAGATTTTGGCCTGAAAAGCAATCTACTTGCCTAATTTCCCCAATTTAACGAGGTACCGATTGCTTGAAAGCACTACAGGTGCGATCGCACTTCCAAGCATGACAATTACCGGGGAATGTATTATCATAACTTAATGAGTATTACTTGCAGTAACCATATGAATAAAAACAAACCTGCGGGCGGACGCAAAAACAGCCCAAGAAAGCTGCAACCCTACTTCCAAGAACCTTTGAGCCTGAGAATTATTGTACCGTTCTGAGGTTTTTCCGTCAGCTTATTGCTATTGGTGATGCACACAGTAAAAATCGGATTTGCCAACAGCCTCGAAACAGGAGTGCGTAAGGAAGTTGAAAATCAAGCAGCTTTTGCAGTGCGAGACTTCAAAAGTCGATCGAATATAGTGCGAGCCTCCCCGATCGCGAGTTGTACAATACGCCAGTTCTTGAAGCGATCGCACTATAATAAAAAAAATGCTTTTTGTAAAACTGAGATGCTCCCATTATCATAGTTCTTTCTAAAATCTCTAATTAATTAAATTAATGGCAATTTGCAGAAACTGGTTCCTCTACAGGTGCTGATTGATCGGGACTTACCCACACATAAATCTCCGTAGCATCCTCGCTGCAACTGTGACATCCACCGCACTTTTTCGCCTCTGCCATTTTACTGATGCGGCCTTTGCGAATTAGGCGGTTCAACATTCCGCGCAAAGCATCGCCGTCCATGCGGAAATGGAGCTTTAAATCAGCGATAGAAGCTCTTTTGTTTTCCGCAATAAACTGTTGGATGTCGCTTAAAATCATAGTTTTTCTCCTTTCTTTGTTAGCGTAGGGTTGAAAGTGCGATCGTCCCCGTTCGCGAGGGGGAAATTCGCTCTTCGGGGACACTCGCACTGCACTCGTAAAATGATGGTACCGAATAACTATTGACTGATTGCTTCGCGCCGTTTGGGCTTGATTGCACCAGCCATTTTCAATCCCAAAATTGTCAGGATCATAGCTATTGCCAATCTCACTACCCAAATAATTGAAGATTCTGGATGCTCTGCGTAGGTCACAACCTGATAATAGAGAACCGCCGCCCAATAAGCTAAACCAGTAGTCCAAGCACAGGCGAATATTGTCCAACCTAAATTAGTTTCGCGGTACAATGCAGCCGTTGCCGAAACACAAGGAAAGTACAGCAATACAAACAATAAGTAAGCAAAGGCTGCGTGATTGGAACCAAATCTTTGCGACATTTGTCCGTAGGTGCTACTAGAAATACCTTGATCTTCTTCTGCCTGTTTTTGGTCTGTAATATTGGCTGAACTTAAGCCGAGGGGATCTAAAAGTTGACCGGGAAGTTTTGTGAGATTCTCTGGTATGCTGAAAAATGCTTTGCCGATATTTCCCCAGAAGTTGAATTCTTCTTCTTTTTCCGGTTCTGCACTGGCTGCTTTTTGTTCGTCTGCTAGTTCTGTATAGAGAGAGTCTAAGGTGCCAACCATTACTTCTTTGGCAAATACTCCTGTTAGTAATCCGACGGTGGCCGGCCAGTTTTCTTTGGTAATTCCCATCGGAGTAAATATTGGTGTTGCTGAGCGGGCAACTGCGCTCAAAATTGAATCTTTGCTATCTTCTTTGCCGAAGGAACCATCGGTGCCGACGGAGCTCATGAATCCGAGTACAATTACCATGAGGACGATCGCAATTCCGGCCTTTTTGATAAAAGCCTTCAGTCTGTCCCAAGTCCGCAGCAGTACGCCTTTGAGTTTGGGAATGTGGTAGGGTGGCAGTTCCATAACAAAGGGTGCAGCTTCTCCTTGCAGGATGGTGTTTTTTAAGATTAATCCGGTGAAGACTGCAGCTAAAATTCCTAATAAATAAAGCCCTAATACCATGTTCTGCCCGCCGACTTGGAAGAATGCGCCACAAAATAAGGCGTAAACTGCTAATCTGGCGCTACAAGACATGAATGGATTCATCATAATCGTCATCATGCGATCGCGCTTATTTTCCAATGTCCGCGTCGCCATAATTCCGGGAATATTGCATCCAAAACCTACCATCATCGGTACAAAGGATTTGCCGGGAAGTCCGACAAATCGCATTAATCTGTCCATGACGAAGGCTGCCCGCGCCATGTAGCCAGAGTCTTCCAACACTGACAAACACAGGAACATCATCCCAATTTGGGGAATAAAAGTCGATGTAGTTTGAATGCCGCCACCAGCACCTTTTGCCAGCACTCCGATTAACCATCCAGGGGAATTGAGGCTTTCTAAAAGCTGAGCTAAACCATCTACAAAAATCGTCCCCAACAAAATGTCAAAAAAGTCAATAAACACTGCACCAACGTTAATCGAAATGGTGAACATTAAGTACATCACCATCAAGAATACGGGGATGCCTAACCAGCGATTGAGCACAATTTGGTCGATTTTATCGGAAATGTTGGTTTTGACTTCTCTGGAAGATTCTACTATGCCTTGGGTGAGGGTGCGGATGTAGGTGTAGCGGCTGTCGGCGATGATAATATCTAAGTCGTCATCGAGGGTTTCGTGGACTCTGCGGCGGTGGGGGACGACTATTTGTTCTAAGTCTTTGTTTGCGAGTTCTGGGGCGACATCATCCTGATATTCTAATAGTTTCAGGGCTGTCCAGCGGGCATCAACTTGACGATTGGGGCTGTGTTGTTCGATATGCGGGATGAGTTGGGCGATCGCATCTTCGATCACAGCCGGATAAGCGACATAGGCAGATGGTGCGATCGGCTTTTGTAGCGATTTATTCACAGCATCCCGCAACAGAGACACTCCGTCATTTGACGAAGCACTCATCGGCACCACCATACAGCCCAATCGTTCTGCAAGTTTGTTAACATCAATTCGGATGTCCCGTTCTTTGGCAACATCCATCATATTTAGCGCTACAATCATCGGCACGCGCATCTCTAAGACTTGGGTGGTGAGATACAAATTGCGCTCTAAGTTGGAAGCGTCAATAATATTAACAATCACATCTGCTTCGCCAGATAGCAAATAATCTCGTGCTACCAATTCATCAAGGCCCGTATCTCCATCTTCGGCATCTATAGAATAAACTCCCGGCAAGTCAACAATCGTAATTGGTAAACCATCATGAGTATATTTTCCCTCTTTGCGTTCGACGGTTACTCCCGGCCAGTTTCCCACTCGCTGGTTAGCACCTGTCAAAGCGTTAAATAAGGTAGTTTTTCCACAGTTGGGATTGCCCACCAATCCAATAATTTGCTTGGCCATTATTTCATCTCCTCTACAAATAGGGTTTTGGCTTCATCTTTCCGCAAACTGAGCTTGAAACCCCGCACTAGGATTTCTACGGGATCTCCTAGAGGTGCGTGGCGAGTGACAGTAAATTCGGTTCCCGGTGTCAATCCCATTGCTAACAATTTGCCTTTGTAGCCGCGGGCTGTTTTTTCATAGCCAACCACTTTGCCTGTGCTACCAACAGCTAAATCTCCCAATTGTATTTTGTCGTTCATTTGTTGTTTTGATTTAGCCTAAATTTGTACAAATTCAATCAACTTTTTGAAGGCAGCAACCCTCTCAGCATTTGTGAATATCTCTATTTTTTCTGATGCCCCCGGCAGTTAAAAAAATGTTCGCAAATCAAATAGGATTGCTGTAGATTTATGGCACTTTTCCTAATTCGTACACATAATTTTTTGTGCCATACCTGCGCCCAAACCGATGCGGTTTTCGCCAATTGCCACAATTACCGAACCGCCGGAGTGACTGATAATTTGAAGTTCGGTACCGGAGACAAATCCCATGCCGATGAGGCGACGCACATAGCCTTCTGAACCCCTGAGTGTGACTATTCGCAGCTTTTCGCCGACGCTTGCCATTGCTAGGGGGAATGATTTACTCTTGGCTGAGTCTGGTTGAACTTCTATCTGAGCTTCTGTGCTGTTTTCGGTTTCTGAGGCTTCTGCTGTTTCTCCATAAAAGGTAAAACCCTTGAAATGTCGCGGGTTTGACTCTTGGTTTTGTTGGCTGTATTGTTGTTTCATCTGTTTTGGAAGTCGATCGACTTTAGTAACTTCTTGCTTGGACTGGCTTGTCCAGCAACTTGAGATATATTCTCAATACGCTCGGCTCGCGATCGCAGACAGGGCGAAATTCCCCGTTCTAGCGAACTATTTCCCGTTGCATAGTTCGGAAAATACTATTCTCCAGGCCTAATAATTAGGCAGATTTTTCGCGGGCCCCTAGTTTTATGTCTCTTGCGTTAGATGCGCGTTAGATACTCATGTGCGCTGCAATCACTAGCAACCAATACCTGTTGTCCTTAAGCATAGTAAACGAAAAAGAAATTATTGGCAACTATTGTCAAATATTTTAGCATTTGCTTAACAAACTCAGCCTTAGCCGGACGGAGTGAGACTACAGGGCGATCGACCCAAGTCCTAGAAGCCGATCGAGCATATACCAATTCGAGCGAAAAATGAGGTATTGACTGCTAAATCCCCCAATCTCCCCAATCCCCCAATCTAAAATCTAAAATCGACTGACTTGTTACCTTTTTGAGAAAGGCTATACTTAAGTGTTCGAGCGATCGCGGGAACACCGCCGCTAGGAATTAACAATTTATCAAGAATTATGCCAGCAAGTTTTCTGCCAAAGTCGATCGCACAACTCACAGAATCTACCTCAATCGCCTTAGCCCAAAGCATTCAACAGTCAGCAATTACAACCCCTCTGAGCCCGCAGCCAATAGCCACCACTTACGTGCGTCAGGGGAGTGGCAACACGCCGATTTTGCTAATTCACGGCTTCGACAGTTCCGTATTTGAATTTCGCCGCCTGCTGCCGCTGCTTGCTGAAAAAAATGAAACTTGGGCGATCGATTTATTGGGTTTTGGCTTTACAGAAAGAGGGGCGGATTTGGCATTTAGCGCCATGGCAATTGGCACTCATCTTTACTCTTTTTGGAAATCGCTAATTTCGCAGCCTGTAATCTTAGTGGGCGCATCGATGGGAGGTGCCGCCGCCATTGATTTTACCCTCAATTATCCCGAAGCTGTCAAAAAATTAGTGCTGATCGACAGTGCAGGTTTTGCCGTCACTTCTAACAAGGGAAAATTTCTCATTCCTCCTTTAGGATATTTGGCAACTTCATTTTTGCGAAACCCTAAAATCCGCCAAAAAATTAGCGTCAATGCTTATTTCGATCGAACTTTTGCTACGGTGGATGCTCAAACTTGCGCTGCTTTGCACTTAGAAACGCCTAACTGGAATCAAGCTTTAATTGCTTTTACCAAAAGCGGCGGTTACGGAGGTTTTGGGGGGAAACTCTCGCAAATTCAGCAGCAAACGCTGATTTTGTGGGGAAAACAAGACCGAATTTTGGGGACGGCGGATGCGGCAAAGTTTGAAAGTGCGATCGGCAATTCTCAATTAATTTGGATACCGGATTGCGGACACGTTCCTCACCTAGAAAAACCGCAAATTACCGCTCAACATATCTTAGATTTCACAGCTAAAGCAGCAGGTTAGTAATGAGGACGACCGTCCGCATCTGTTATCAGAGGACGGTCGTCCTTACTACTAACATTAAACTTTCGGTAAGTATTTTTGTACGATCGTCCATCCCGTGAGCAACACAGTCACAAATCCAGCACCTAAAAATATATTAGTGCCAATGTGGATGGGGCGCGCCCAAGGATGTTTAGGGCCAATTTGCAAACCACTCCCAAGAGAAACCAACACCAAAGCCACCACAGCTAACCCGGCCGGTAAATGACCTGAGTGACCCAAATTTCCGTAGTATCCCAGCGTACCGACTACGCCAATTCCCAGCAGTAAAATTACCAAAGTCGCCATTCCCGTACCAGTCGCCAAATGAAAGGGACGCAGCCATTTTGGGCGCTGCTGTTTGCTACTGCGGGCGGCAAACATCCATGTTCCAGTAACGGCCAGCAACAGGTAAGCTAAGAGGGAAATACCCATTGACCAAGCCGCTATTTTCCACAACCACAAGAAAGAAGGCAGATTCATCCGTTGCATCCCTAATTAGGGATTTCCAAAAAAGGTTTCCTTCCGATTTTACTGGCATTGTCCAGCAAAAAATGCAGATTTTTGGCAGAAAGGGCGATCGGGCTATCCACAGCTTGCATCTTTCTTACAAACCCGAAGTCAAACGCTAAAGCTCATACTCAGCTTTATTGACGTTATTGATACCAATTTTCCCAAAAATGCAACTACAGGCCAACTCCAAACTAATCTTTAGTAAATCATTCCCAATTCTTCATCAATTCTTCAATCTAAAATTGTATGATTTGTCGAGCCAGTTTTTAGGAGCATCCTTACCATTCTAGCTTCATGTTTTTGCTGTCAATGAAAGAAAGGCATTTTATAAAACCCTAATTTTTGTTCGACTATTAATCGAAAAAAAGGCAGACCGTCTATCAAATATCTTTTCCACAACCTTCTCGGTTCGCTTAACAGTCGGTACGCCCATTCAATGCCAACTTCGCTCATCCATTTGGGCGATCTTGCTTTGCAACCAGCTTCAAAATCAATGGTTGCACCTACGGCTAAGAAAATTTTGATATGTGTAAATTTGCTCTGGTATTTAATCAACCACTTCTCTTGCTTTGGAGAACCCACTCCTATGGCCAGAACTGTAGCTCCTGATTTATTGATCGCGTCAATTATTTTTTCGCATTCTTCCTCATTCTTTTCAAATCCAAAAGAAGGAGAAAGTGCTTCAACTACTATTTGTCTACCAATTTTTTGATTAATTTTTTCCTGGGCTTTTTTCGCAATACCGACCGCTGCTCCGAGCAAAAATATTTTTATTTTCTCGTTATCCTTGTGATACATATAAAATGCAGGAAACAAGTCCGAACCTGAAATTTTTTCTTGAATTGGGGTACCCAAGAATTTTGAGGCATACATCAATATTTGACTGTCGCATACTCGATAACTAGATTGATTGTAAGCTTCATAGAAGTCGCGGTCATACTGCAACTTAATCAAGTGGTCTACGTTGGGTGTAAATACGACACCACCTTCGCTGTCGAGTTTTTCAAACAATTCTGTTATTGACAGGTTATCTATGGACACATTCAATAAATTAACTGTTTTCATTTCTTATTCCCTTTCACCCTTTATATATGAAACTGCAACTCAAACTCTAACCCACACTGCAACCTCGTATTTTCACTTTTTTGTCGCGGGGGGGTGAATATACTTTACTCAGTATATGCCCGTATACCCTACCTGTCTAGTAATAAATTTTAAAGATTGTGTAAAGAATCACCTAATTTTAGCAAAAAGTGTATCAAGCCATTTTTTTGTTTACAATTCGCAGCACAATTTTCTAAACAAGACTATTTCGTGCGAATAGTTAAAAGATTGTAAATTAATGTTGAGCAATTGAAAAATAGAGCGCAACTCCCGAACTAGGTTTGAGGCAAAAAAGGTAGGTTTTTTAGTTTGTGTATGCAGCGAATGCCAGATATATTTAAGCTGTGAGTGCGATCGGCTCGCCTTCCTCAAAATCATCCTGATTTTTGGTGAACCAACGACTTTCTTCTGGGCGGGGACATGGTTTTCTTGGTTTTAAGACTTTCTGGAGCTTTTAAAAGCAAACTCGATAGTCCTCCAGCAATGACCGCAAAAATCGGGTTAGTCATAGCGTTCAAAACACAGTCAAACACGTACATAGTTAAGGACACTGCCAAGACCGCAGCGGGCGCTACTTTGGGATGAACCCAGGTTCTGGCGGGATACTTGGACAGGCAAAAGACGACAACAGGAAGCAACAATGAAGAAAATAAACTAGCTAAACCGACTACACCGTGGACCCCAAATGCAATAATCCATAAACTGTCGGTCACCGAGATATCTTTACCGTACTCGTTGTACACGCGGTTTCCACCCGAATCTCCCCAACCAAAAAGAAATGCTTGCCGTGCTTTTGCCCCCAATATTTCTTCCATGTCAAATCTAAACTTCAGAGAGGATGCTCGTTCTTCGCCAAATATTTGAGTGATGAAGTCAATCACGTCGTGACTCGAAAATTGACCCGATGCTGCTATGTACAGATAAAATGCTATATATCCAATTATGAATAACAGGGGCAAAGAGGTGCGAAAGAATTTCGCTGAAAATAATACGATTAACGCGAACACAAATAAACTGTAAGCGCCAGTAGAACGGCACAGGAAAAAAGCAATAGTTAATACAATTACTAGAGTCTTGATGTTGCGGCCCTGAAACTTTTTCAGCGCCCCAGTTTGCCAAAGCCAAACTCCGATTAAGGCGGCTGTCATCATCCACACGCCCACCATCAAACCGTGCTGCATAAATACTACTGGTCTCCACCCCCCCATACGCCTTGCTTGACCCCAGTCCTCAAAGGCATTGACGCCGTAAACCATTTGGTGCAGAATTGGGCCTTTAACCCCTTCAATTAAAGTAAAAGGAATGTAGGCCAACCCACCGGCAAACATGCCGATCGCCAGTTGTCGCAGCCCGTCTAAACTACCGAAATACAAGCGTCCTACAAAATAAGGTAGACCCCAAGTAACGATTTGGACGAAAGTCGGAGAAATCGGGCTGCCGCCATTAGTAACTTGTGAAAGAATGGGACACAAACACCAAATTAACATTGGCACGTCTAACCAACCGGGTTTAAAAGTGGTGATGCGCGAAGTATCGTAGACCAGAGTAGCCAGCAAAATCGCGTAGCAAGATGCCGAAACTTTGTCATAAGGGGGCAACAGGGGGATGGGATAAGAAGCTTGTGGCAAAAATAGCCACGCTACAATAAAACTGATAATTACCGCCCGGTGAGGCGGAAACCTCACAAACAGATAAAAAACGATCGGAAGCCAGCCGAACAGAGCAATTGGGATTAATGCAACCATAGTTTTTTTTGCAGTAAAATTGCAGAAAGAGAACTCAATTTGCCCGATCGAAGTTCTCGATTAAACGATCGCCCAACCCCGAGCTTTTAAATCCACCTCAATTTTACGCATTCTTCGTTAATTGTGGCTGACCTTCCAGAGCAGTGTCCAGTGCAGCCTAGAACAGGTCGATCGCATCCTTCCAAGTATAATTGATCACCGTTTCCAAAGCAGTCTCGGACATTACCCGCCATTCGGCATCAGATAACTGACAAATTTGCTCGATCGCCTTTGCCATATCCTTTGCCATATCCTCTGGGTCTTCTGGCTTGACCAGAATTCCGCCCCCGCCAGCCAGCAATTCTGGAGCTGCACCAACGGTCGTAGCGATGACTGGAGTACCTACCGCAAGCCATCGCTTCTAAAATTGGCAAACCGAAGCCTTCGGAGCTGCTGGAAAACAGCCAAGCATCGCATTTGCTGTAAAATTCTTTGAGTTGGTCTTGTCTAGGTTCTTTATTATACTCAGTACCAGGTGGCAGCGGCAAATACGCCACAGGATATTCCCCTCATCCCACCCGTAAGACCGAGGGTAGGAAGGACAAAAGTAATTTTCATAACTATAGAACCCATTTGACATCTATTCCAGACTTATTACCACAACTAGGTTTGGGCCGAATCAGTAGAATCCTAGATTTAGGCTAGAATAGTTGCCCTGTAAGGATTTTACAAAAGATATCAAATGGGTTCTATAATAAAAAAAATGCTTTTTGCAAAACACAGATGCTCCCAAAATGCTTTTTGCAAAACACAGATACTCCTGGGGACAAGTCTGCGGTAGGGCAGTACGGGTTGGGAACTTTAAATCGCTTACTCGCAAAGAAATTATGTCAGATGATGGGAGGAGATATTCGGGAGAGCGAGTTGGAAAAAGTGTCAAATTTTCCTGTATAATTACCAGCGATTATCGCTAAAAAATTAGCTAATTAAAAAGAATTTGCCAAGCAATAATTGCTAGTGCTAAATCGGCGATCGCGTGGCTGAGATAACTAGACCAAAGCGAACGGTAAGTCAGATAACACTGCGACCAAATTATTCCGGCGACGAAGACAGCTAACGAGCCTAAAATCACACCGTGCCAATTGCTGTAGGCTGCGATTACAAAAATGTGGTGGAGGGTGAAAAATAGTGCACTGAGAAAAATTGCTTTTTTTCCAGGTATCAGAATCTGGCATTTGTTGCAGACAAACCACCGCCAAGTAAATTCTTCAATTAGTGAATTGACTAGCACAAAATATGCTTCAATCATCAAGTAAATATTAGGGCTGCTAATACCCAATTGCTGCGCTTTTTCTTTTGCAGTTACAGGATCGATCCAGTGCTGACCGAAAAGGCTGTAGATACCCACAATCACCGCAAACATGAATATTCCCCAAATAGCTCCAGCCAGCAATTCTCGGCGGTTGGGGAGGGATAAATGCAGTTTTTCCCGATCGACTAAAACAGACCAGGCGATCGGGAAAACCAGCAACCAAACTTGACACAAAACTGACAGTGTTTGTCCCCAGCTTCCGCCAATATACAATGCTGTTACTGCACCAATACTGGCGGCAGGAACAAGCAATGTGAGAGCTAAGAGTGCTGTTTTGCGATCGCCATTATCCAGCATTTTTTACGCGACATTTGAAAAATTGTATTGAGATCGAAGGTAAAAGCTTGGCTGCTGCAGACAGGGGAGTTTTGTGCCGCTTATCAAAGTGGCGTGCCTTTTCAGTTGCAACAAAATGTTCATGTAAGAACAATTCGATCGCCTCTTTGCATTTGCGGCTCAAAATACCATAATATAATCTAATCCCTAATAGCTGTGTATTTTGGCCCAATGACGATCGCCATTGACTTTGGAACTAGCAACACCGTCGTCGCTCGCTGGAATCAGGCCATCCAGCAGCCAGAAACTTTGAAATTACCGGGATTGTCGGCAATTTCGGCTCAAAACCCGCCCCTAATTCCCAGTTTGCTCTACGTTGAGGACGCTGCTCAAAATAAAATAATACTCGGTCAACAAGTCCGCGACAGAGGTCTCGATTTGAGTGGAGATTCTCGGTCTTTTCGCAATTTCAAGCGAGGAATTGGCACTTCGGTTCAGGGTTTTGTGCCGGAACTAGACGGGCAAATTGTGGATTTTGAACGAGTAGGTGAGTGGTATTTGAGCAAAATTGTTAGCTCAATTCGCGAACTGCCCTTGCCGGTAGATTCTTTAATTTTTACAGTGCCTGTAGATAGTTTTGAAGCTTACCGCCATTGGTTGGGTAAAGTGTCTGAATCTCTGCAAGTAGAACAGGTGCGGATGTTGGACGAACCGACGGCGGCTGCTTTGGGCTACGGTTTAGCCGATCGCGAAATTCTCTTAGTCATTGATTTCGGCGGCGGAACTCTCGACCTTTCTTTAGTGCGCCTCGACATTTCGGCTGGCAAAAAGCCCCTGGGTTTTCTGCTCAAATGGGGCGAAAAATTATTAGCTGAATCTTCGGCACAAAAGGCAAAAGTTGCTCGGGTTTTGGCTAAAGCCGGACAAAATTTGGGCGGTTCTGATATTGATAATTGGCTGGTTGACTATTTTGTCAAAACAAAAGGACTGGCCAAATCTCCGATTACAACGAGATTGGCAGAACGGTTAAAGATTCAGTTATCCTTGGTAAATCAGGCGGTTGAAGTTTATTTTGATGATGAAAATTTTGAGAGTTACGAATTAGAATTAGACCGATCGCGCTTTGAATCTATCCTCGCCGAACATCAGTTTTTTGACAACCTCGACGAGTGCATGAATCAAGTATTGCAGCAAGCGCGCCGCCAAGGCTTAGAAATTGGCGACATCGATGCAGTTTTGCTCGTTGGCGGTACTGTTCAAATTCCTGCGGTGCAGCGTTGGGTTGAGCAATATTTCGAGCCGGCAAAGATTCGGTGCGACAAACCTTTTGAGGCGATCGCCCAAGGTGCTCTGCAACTGAGTCAAGGCATAGAAATCAAAGATTTTCTCTATCACAGTTACGGAATTCGTTACTGGAACCGCCGCGAAAATTGCCACAGTTGGCACAGTTTAATTAAATCGGGACAGTCTTATCCGATGAGTGAACCGGTAGAATTAGTCTTGGGAGCTTCTTTAGAAAATCAGCCGAGTATAGAATTAATTATCGGCGAATTGGGAGCGGAAACTGGGGGCACGGAGATTTATTTTGATGGCGACAGGCTGATTACTCGCCAAATCGCCGGCCAAACCTCGGTACAGCCGCTAAATGACAAAGACGGAGCTCGCAGTATCGCGCAATTGACACCGCCTGGGTATCCGGGGGGCGATCGCATCAAAATCTTCTTCCGCGTTGACGAACAGCGCTTTTTACGCATTACCGTGGAAGATTTGCTGACCAATGAAACCTTGTTAGAGGATAAACCAGTGGTGCAGCTAAGTTAGGAATAGGCTTTACAGGTAACGTGCGCTTCGGCGCACTCTACTGATTGCATTCAAAACAAATTGATTGTTAAAAGCAGATGAATTATAAACTAGAATTTCCACTCTCTCCCGAACTAGAAAAGTATCGCGACAGAATCGAAGCTACCATTAAACCTTACATCGAAATTAAAACCCAGAATAATGATGACGTTAATTGGTGGCAGAGTAAATTTGGGGGATTGCCCTATTTACCTAAAGGCTTTGACTATCCAAAAACTCCTGACGGTAAATATTTATTTTTGCTAGCGCAACTCAACTTTGATGAAATACCGCCTTTAGATGGTTTTCCCGATCGGGGAATTTTGCAGTTTTATATAGCCGACGATGGCGCATATGGTTTAAATTTGGGCAATCCCGCCAATGTAGATAATCCCGCACTCGAAGGCAGATTCAAAATAATCTATTTTCCTCAGCCAGACTTCACAGTTGAAAACATGATTACCAATTATGATTTTTTGCCTAAACCGGAAGCTTTTCCTATTGATGGCTGTTGCGGCTTGCAATTTACTAAAAAATATGCGCCGATTAGTACCAGTGACTACAAATTTACCGAACTGTTAGGAGAAGAAATTGATGATTTATTTCTAAATGATGAAATTAGGGATGAGTACCTAGAAATATCGTCTCCTTTTGGTCATAAAATAGGTGGTTATCCTGATTTTACACAAGGCGACATAAGAAGATATGGTAGTAACTTCGATGGGGAAAAAAAGCCAGATATTCTTCTATTCCAAATGGATACTGATGAAAATGATACAGTAGATATCATGTGGGGAGACAGTGGTATAGGTAACTTTTTTATTGATGAATCAGCACTCAGACAATTAGATTTTAGTAAAGTTTTATACAATTGGGATTGTAGTTGAAAGCCGCAGTTAAGTAAGCAAGCTAAAAAAAACCAAAACTGATGAACTCCGATCGAAGAAACCGGGTTTTTGACCGAATCTGCGGGCTGTAACGCAGTATTTCGCAAAAAAACCCGGTTTCTGACTACCGGTGCATAAGTTCTAATCATGTTCGACTATGCCCCATGCCCCATGCCCGATGCCCGATGCCCGATGCCCGATGCCCGATGCCCCATGCCCCATGCCCCATACCCTAAACCTAAGATTTGTGCACCACCACCGGTGTCCCCACCGAGGCCCAATCGAACAGCCATTTAGCGTGATTTACTGCTACATTCGTGCAGCCGTGACTGACGGGATTGCCAAACAAATTGTGCCAGTAAGCGCCGTGAATTGCCATTCCTCCGTCGTAATACATTGTATAGGGAACGTCGGGCACGTCGTAGTCATCCCCAGTCATTCTAGCAACGCGGTATTTGGTTTGAACGGCAAAGGTTCCCGTGCGGGTGGGAGTCGATGATTTGCCGCTGGAAATAACCACCGCGTAAACGGGTGTATTTCCTTCCCAAGCTATTAATCTTTGTCTTGACAAATCAATTTCTATCCAGCGCTGACTGGATTGCTGCAACTGCATAATTCTATTGGCAATTTTGTTGTGCTGCGAACTGGCAATTGCAGGATTTTGCCCGCCACAAAATGCAGTAACTGTGAGGGCGCAGCCGGCACAGAAAATGCCGGCGCGGCGAAAGTAAGTTGAGTTGATAATGCTGTTCATTCCTCACACCCAAAACGATTTTAGACTTGAAATTTTAGATTTTAGATTAGCTTGTACTACTTTAGATTGTAGATTATAGATTTTAGATTGGGAAAGAGGGCTTAACAAGTTGTTAACTTTTGGGTGAGAGTTCGGGCAATTTGACCGATCGCCCGCCAATCTCCATTTTCCACTAATTGTTTGGGAAATAAGTCTCCCGCCAAACCAACGGCGATCGCCCCAGCGTCAATAAATACCTTCGCATTTTCCACTGTCACCCCGCCAGTCGGAATTAAAGGAATGTGTCCCAGAGGGCCTTGCAGGCTTTTCAGGTAAGCTGCACCTCCCAAACCGGATATCGGAAACACTTTAACGCAGGTAGCGCCTGCTTGCCACGCTGTCACAATTTCCGTGGGAGAAAAAGCACCGGGGACGATCGGCACTCCGGCATCAACTGCTGTTTTAATCATAGCTACATCTGTGTGCGGAGCAAACAAAAATTGAGCGCCGCAATCTATGGCTTGCTGCAACTGTTCTAAGTTTAATAAAGTGCCAGTACCAATACTAAAAGTAGGGAATTCCGAGCGGAGTTCGGCAATTAATTCAGCAGCTTTGTGAGTGTTCCAAGTAATTTCAATAAACAAAAATCCGCCTGCTGCTACCGCCGATGCCATCTGCCAAGCGAGTTCCTTTTCGGAGGAACGGATGACTGCAATCGCCCGGTGTTTTTTGAGTAGTGTCAACCAAGATTGATGATTCATGCGATTTTAGATTTTAGATTGAGGACGCACCCTAATTTGTAACTTAGATAGTTCTGACTCGCATAGGATTTTAAGACTGATTACTAACTTCGAGATATACCAAATTACAAGAAGCGCCACGTTAAGTTTTTAACCGACAATCTAAGTAACAAAATCGCTTGCCAATTACCAATAGACCTCTTGCAGAAGTCACTGGCTCGATAGAGAAACCGCAGATATCAAACAGATAAACACTGATTGACGCAGATGATTTCAGGGTATTTTCCGATTTTTGCAAGAGGTCTAATGACCCAGCGTACCTCGGCTAGAAGTTTACCAAAGATGAATAGGTGCGATCGCTACAGCCAACTGCTGGCTTGAATCCCACATTTCGCACCCTCAACTGTCACAATCGGTTTTTACTTAGTTTTATGGATAAATTAAGCTATAAATTATAATTTTATACCGTAGATTGACGGATGTAAATTTTAGGAAAGGCATAATTTATTACTTTAAAATTAGATTTTTCTGAGTAATTATACTGTGTGACACCGTAGGGTGCGGAATGTGGCTTGAATCGATCTAAGTTTAACACCATCTCCACGTTGCTGCTCTCTACAAAAAAATGTAAACTAATATAGTCGTGTCTGCTGTGGGTGCAGCCTCCTGCGGCAAATTTTCTGGGAGACCTCATGAAGAATTCTGATGCAGCTACTCCTCTCAAGTCCCACGGAGTTAGTCGATTATTAATGCAGTTCGCTTGGGCTAACGTCTCGTTAAACATCGTTTCCCTGCTTTTAACTTCGGTGAAAGCAATTGCACCAACGATTGAGGCGCCGCTTCAAGGTTTGCAGCAGATTTTGTGGATTGTTACAATTCTTGTCGCCTCGATTTTGTTCGTGCTTTTTCTAGTCTGGCTATATCGCTTGCACGTCGATCTCAAGGTTCTTTTCAATGATTATCCTATCACCCCAGGAGGAGCGATGGCAAGATTTCTCATACCGATATACAGTATATGGGGAATTTGGAATGCACTCTCAACATTTGCCAACAGATTTAATCAGGAAGGGGGAGAATTAGCAAAGTTTGCCGAGTATATAAATCCCCTGATCGGAGGGTTCTATGCTTTAACTATTGCCTCAAATATGTTGAACCGTGAATTTTCAAGAATGCAGAGGCAGAGTCCAGAAATAGAGCCTTTATGGTTGTTCTTGCTTAATGATGTAGTAGGCCTGGGTTTGTCGGTCATGTTATTGCTAATGGTAAAAAGTATGAGCAGTGCCGTTGTTGCCAAAGCTCGTCAGCCAAAATCAGGCAGGACAATCAAGGTTTAGTAGATAGGGGTAGGGTGCGTCCCTCTGGGATAACTGCAAATAGCGAGAATTGTCGCAGCGACGCACCCTACTATAAAAAATCGGGGCGATTCCAGACAATCCCAGAATCACCCCAATTATTGATTTCAAACTTTAGATTCCATCCAAAATTTTAAATCTTAAATCCCAAATCAATTAGGCAATTGTTGCCATCTTGACATCGCTGTTGGCTAGCAAATTTTGCAATTCATCAGCATCCACAGTTTCCTTTTCTATTAGCATATCTGCCAAGGAGTTGAGGACGTGGCGGTTGCCAACCAGCACGTCTTTAGCGCGCAGGTAAGCTTGCTCTACCAACAAGCGGACTTCATCGTCGATCGTGGCTGCGGTTTCTTCAGAAAAGTCCCGTTCGGCCATGATATCGCGACCCATGAACATATTCCCTTGTTGGCGACCCAGAGCTACAGGGCCTAGCCGATCGCTCATACCGAAGCGAGTTACCATTTGTCGTGCTACTCTTGCCACTTGCTGCAAGTCATTAGAAGCGCCAGTCGTGACTTCTTCCTCGCCGAAGACAATCTCTTCAGCAATGCGGCCACCCAAAGCTACCGCCATTTGATTTTGCAAGTAAGAGCGAGAATACAAGCCAGAATCCATCCGATCTTCGCTCGGTGTGAACCAAGTCAAACCGCCAGCGCGGCCGCGGGGGATAATGCTAATTTTCTGCACGGGATCGTAGTCGGGCATCAAAGCACCAACTAAAGCGTGACCGGCTTCGTGGTAAGCTACCAAAGTTTTGCGCTTTTCGCTCATCACGCGGTCTTTCTTTTCTGGGCCGGCGAGCACGCGATCGATCGCATCATTGACTTCATCCATCGAAACTTCGGTCAAGTTGCGGCGGGCGGCCAAAATAGCTGCTTCGTTGAGCAGGTTAGCCAAATCCGCACCTGTGAAACCAGGAGTCCGGCGGGCGATTTTTTCCAAGTCCACGTCTTTCGACAAGGTTTTGCCACGGGCGTGAACGTTGAGAATTTCCAGGCGGCCGGAGAAATCGGGGCGATCGACCACAACTTGGCGATCGAAACGGCCCGGACGCAGCAGCGCAGCATCCAGCACGTCGGGGCGGTTCGTGGCAGCAATCAAAATGATGCCTGTATTGCCCTCAAAACCGTCCATTTCGGTCAGCAACTGGTTCAGGGTTTGTTCCCGTTCGTCGTTACCGCCGCCCAAACCAGCTCCCCGCTGGCGGCCTACCGCGTCAATTTCATCGATAAATACGATGCAAGGAGCGTTGGTTTTAGCTTGTTCAAACAAGTCGCGGACGCGGGAAGCACCCACACCTACGAACATTTCCACAAATTCTGAACCGGAAATCGAGAAGAAGGGAACGCCTGCTTCGCCAGCAACTGCTTTGGCGAGAAGGGTTTTGCCTGTTCCGGGAGGGCCTACCAGCAGCACGCCTTTGGGGATTTTTGCTCCGACTGCGGTGAAGCGATCGGCATTTTTCAGGAAGTCCACGACTTCTGCGAGTTCTAGCTTGGCTTGTTCGATGCCGGCCACGTCGCCGAATGTCACCTGAGTTTGAGGTTCCATTTGAACTCTAGCTTTCGATTTGCCGAAGTTCATGGCTTGGTTGCCGGGCCCGTTTTGGGCGCGCCGCACCAAGAAAAACAGTCCCACTAACAGCAGGATCGGGAAGAACAGGCTGCTGAGGGCTTTTACCCAGAAACCTTCGTCGCTTTGGGGCAGAACTGAAATGTCTACGTTGTTTTTGGTCAGGATGTTGATCAGTTCGGGGTCGTTCGGCAGGTTGACGAGTACCTTGTTGCCGTCTTGAGCCGTTACGAGGGCTTTGCTGCGATCGGAACTGATATTTATTTTGTCTACTCTCTTGCCTTCGACTTCCTGAATGAATTGGCTGTACTTCCAAACTTCCCGGCTTGGGGGCTGTTTGTCAAAAAATGCCGTGGCTAGGGCAATGACTACAATAGCCAGCAGTGCGTACAGTCCAGCGTTTCTCCACCGTTTATTCACCGAGGTCGATCCTCCTAATTATTTAGTCCCTACAGTTTGGGATTTTTTATTTATGTTCATCAATCTTAACGTAATTGTAACTTGTTTTTGTGTGGGCGGAATCCCCGTTAGGGCGATCTTGCTTGCATGGTGGTGGAAACCGAACGTGGCTTCACTGCGTCAGGTGATGAAATGCTTTCGTCGCAAAAGGTAAATTTTTCTCTACACGATCGAGTGATTTTTGTCAATGTGCCGATTGAGTGGGTAACGAGTTTAGGCCAAGAGGGAGATGGACGATCGTCGTCTCAATCAAGCGCGCATCGCGATCGATGCTTGAGTTAGAGGTAATATGGGTGCAATCTCTTGCTGTTTTTGAGGCAGAACAAATGTATAGCGGTAGTGAAGCCCCGGCAACTACCCGACTCAGCGCGGCAACAGTTCAGATTTTCTGAGTGCGGATGCGGTTGGCTGATGTACTCTACCAAGCTTACTTGAGGCGATCGCCATCTTCGGCACAGAAAAAACGCCGCATAGGAAAATTGAAATAACTAGCTTTTTAACTGATATGCACAACCTCGCAGATAATATTATAGCGGCAACTAATTTATATAATTGTGGCGACCACTTTCAGGCAGAGTTAATTTGTACCAAAATTCTTGACAGTCAGCCAGACAATTCAGATGCTTTATGTTTGTTGGGGAAAATTAAATATCAACTTTCAAAAAATCAGCTTGCTTCCACAACAGATGCAGGTCTGCGCTATCATTTGTGGTACTACAACAACCAAATTTGGAATACCACCACATGGGCAGGAGTCAAAGCACTAAAATCTCCCTGCGATATGTGGAGTTACCAAGAAATTATCTGGGATTTAAAACCTAGTTTAATCCTAGAATTTGGCAGTTTCTATGGTGGAGGTACTTTATTCTTTGCCTCGCTCCTTGAAAAAATTAATAACAAATCTCAAGTGTTTTCGGTAGATATTGACCATACATCTCTCACTCCCCAAGTAAGAAATCATCCCCGCATCGAGTTAATGCTGTCATCCTCAACCGCCCCTCAAGTTTCTCAAAGAATAGTCGAATTACGCAGAGAATTTCCCGGGCCGATATTTGCTATCCTGGACAGCAACCATGAAAAGCAGCACGTTTTGGGCGAGATGCAACTGCTGCGACCGCTACTGCAAACAGGCGATTACGTCGTAGTTGAAGATAGTAATATCAACGGACACCCCGTTTTGCCCGGATGGGGAGAAGGGCCATACGAAGCAATGGAAGAATATTTTGCCATTTACCCTGATGATTATCAAAGAGATGATTTGCGCGAACAGAAATTTGGCTTTACTTTTGCAACTGCTGGATTCTTGATTCGACGCTAAATATTTAAAATTGTACTGCAAGTCAAAGATTGCCATGAAATTTCCACTGCACCAACCAACCCTCCAGTTATTGACAGGACTCTCAGGAGTCGAACTGGGAGCAGCCTCGCACAATCCCTACGGAGTGAATGCAATTAATGTTGCTCCAAAATTTGACGAGGATTTGTTTCAAGACAACCAAGTTAACATGGGAGAGCAACCGACAAAAATCGATATGTACGGCGAAGCAGACAATATTCCCGTCAAAGATAACAGCCAGGATTTTGTTTTGTCCAGCCACGTGTTTGAACACATTCCCGATCCCATATCTGCTTTATTAGAATGGCAAAGAGTTCTCAAGCCAGGGGGATATGTGGTGATGATTGTCCCGCAGCCGGATGCTCTCGCCGGAGACAATCGCCCCCTATCTACCTACGCGCAATTAATTAAAGCACACCGAGAAAAATGGACGATTGAGACTGCTCCAGCGGAGAATTTATATGGTGGTAAAGGCGGACACTACTGGAAATTTACCTCAACAACTCTAAGAAAATTCTTTGAGAATCTCAAAACAGCTAATGACGGCATTCCGGCTGTGAATTGGCAACTGCTAGGTACCGAAGATCCCGACAGCAAGGTAGGAAACGGGTTTTGGCTGGCTTACCGAGTGGGAGCATCTCATTGAAAAAATTTACTGTGCGAGATATTAAGCTCGCACGCTATAAAATCCAAACTGAGATGCTCCCCTCGTACCTTAGCTAATTGGCTGCTAACAGCAGCATTTTTCAACACCAGCCAGCTCAAAATCAATTATTTAACACAGAGGTTTCCCCGAAATGAATTCTACAAATCAGTTGAGCTATCAGCCGCTTATCAGTATTGTGATGCCAGTTTACAATACACCCGAGCAATTTTTGAGAGAAGCAATTCAATCTGTTTTCAATCAAACTTACACTCACTGGGAATTGTGCATTGCTGATGATGCTTCTACCCAGCCTCATGTCAAGCGAATTTTAGAAGAATATGCGGCAAAAGATGCAAGAATTAAGGGAATTATTAGAAGTCAAAACGGTCACATATCTCGTGCGTCAAATTCGGCACTGCAATTAGCAACTGGTGAATTTATATCGCTGCTAGATCACGACGATTTGCTCACAGCAGATGCTTTGCAGGAAGTGGTAATGCTGCTGAACCAGCATCCCGATGCAGACATGATTTATTCAGATGAAGATAAGGTAGACGAGCGCAACAATTTTTGTCTTCCCTGTTACAAGCCAGATTGGTGTCCCGATTCATTTTTGTCTCGGATGTATACTTGCCATCTGGGTACTTATCGGCGATCGCTAATTAACGAAATCGGTGGCTTTAGAGCTGATTATGATGGCAGTCAAGATTACGATCTGGTTTTGAGGCTTACAGAAAAAACTAACAAAATATTCCACATACCTAAAATCCTTTACCACTGGAGATTTCACCCCGAATCTGCCTCTGCTTCTAGGGATGCTAAACCTTATGCCTACGAAGCAGCAGCGAGAGCCATCACAGATACAATTAACAGAAGAGGGGAAGCCGGACAAGTTATAGCGCATCAAAATTACCCCGGTCACTATACTGTTCGGTACGCGATCGAGAGTTACAAACTGGTTAGTATTATCATTCCTACCAGGGATTTTGGGAGTATTTTAAATAAATGTTTACAATCAATTTTTTCCCTAACTTCGTATCCTAATTACGAAGTGGTGGTAATAGACAATGGCAGTGGAGAAGTTGAAACAAATAATATTATCAACAAGTGGCTAACTTTACAACCAAATAAGTTTAAATGCTACCGATTAGACATTCCATTCAATTACTCTCGCCTGAATAATTTTGGCGCACAAAAAGCACAAGGAGATTACTTACTCTTTTTAAATAACGATACCGAAATCAGGGAGAAAGACTGGCTCAATGGTATGGTCGAGCAAGCTCAAAGACAGTCAATTGGCGCTGTGGGAGGGCTGTTGCTATATCCTGATAATTCTATCCAAAATACAGGATTTATCTTAGGTGTGAACGGGATTGCCAGTCATGCCTACAAGGGAGTTAAGAAGGTATTAGAGTATGAGGACATAGTACACATAGGATTTACTAATAATGTCTCCGCTGTTACCGGATCGTGCTTGATGTGTCGCCGGGAAGTATTTACCAGCAGCGGCGGTTTTGATGAAAATTTACCCATTGTATTCAGCGATATTGACTTATGTTTAAAAATGATGGCTCAGGGCTATCACAATATATATATAAGTCACACCAAAGTCTGGCATCAAGAATTAAAAAGTTGGGCGTTTGAACTGAGTGATGAAGAACAGTTAAAGATTGAAGCAGCAGCGTCTAAATTAATGGTATCAAGATGGAAAAATTTAATAGATCGCGATCCTTGCTTCAGCCAGTATTTAGTGAAAAAGCTGCACGAACAGTTAAACCCGATCGAAAGAATGCAGCCTTTAGTTAGCATTTGTATTCCTACTTATAACGGCGAGAAATATCTGAGCGAGGCACTTTTTAGCGCTATGGCTCAGACTTATCCCCATCTAGAAATTATTATTTCAGATGACGGTTCGACCGATCGCACAATGGCCATTGCTAAGTCACTCACTGACAAGTTTCCCGGCGAGTTCAAATTTTCTGTGCACGAGAAATTTGGATTAGTTAAAAATTGGAATCACTGTATTTCTCAGGCAAAAGGGAAATATATTAAGCTGTTATGTCAAGATGATTTGCTAGAACCGGATTGTATTGCCGAACTGGTAAATTTAGCAGAACAAGACGAGCAAATAGGTTTGGTGTTTTCGCGGCGGGGAGTTTTGCTAGCAGGAGACGCTAACTCCGATGCGGCTTGCCAAGCAATCGGTAGAGGTGCTTTAGAAATATCTCAAAACTGGTCAAACTTGCAGCGAGTACAAGATGGCAAAACACTGCTGGCAGATCCTAATCTGTTGAACAATCCGATTAATAAAATTGGAGAACCGAGTACAGTTTTGATTAGAAGGGATGTTTTCGATCGCGTCGGATTTTTTGATGTAGAATTGCAGCAATTAGTTGATGTTGAAATGTGGTTCAGAATTATGAGCCACTACAAAATTGGTTTTGTCAACAAAAGTTTATCCAACTGGCGCGTTCACCTCAATCAACTGACAAGAGAAAACTTGCTGAAGGGAGAAATAGTGCAAGATGTCCAAAGATTGCACCAGAAAATTTTACACAGTTCGTATTTTAATTTATTGAACTCTGAAGTTAAAAATCGGATGAGTGATGCTAATCAAGCGGCAGACTGGATGCAACTGTTAGCTGGAGGAAAAAAACAGCAGGTAAATGTTACTGCTGTTCCTGTTGTTCCGGCTGCGGCTTTAGAAGTGGCGCAAATTTCTCCTGTTGCTTCTAATATTCACCGACCTTTTTGGTCTGTAATGATTCCTACTTACAACCGGGTAAAATATTTGGAGCAAGCGTTAAAAAGTGTGCTGCAACAGGCTCCTAATGCTGAGGAAATGCAAATAGAAGTTGTTAACGATTGCTCGAACCAATCTATCCAAGATGAAATGGAGGCTATTGTTAATGCTGTAGGCGGTGGACGAGTTAATTTTTACCGACATCCAGAGCAAGATATCGGTCAAACTGCTATCTTTAATCTCTGCATTCAGCGATCGCGCGGTGAGTGGGTGCACATTTTGCACGACGACGATGTTGTATTGCCGGGATTTTACAGCCGCTTGCGAGAAGGTATAGAAAAAGAACCGAGTGTGGGTGCAGCTTTTTGCCGCCACATTTATACAGACGAAGCGGGAAATCAGCGTTGGGTATCTTGGTTAGAAAGAGAAACTCCAGGGGTACTGACTGATTGGTTGGAACAGATTATTGTGATGTGTCGCTTGCAAGCTTCTCCCATCGCAGTTAAACGCAGTGTTTACGAAAGTTTGGGAGGTTTTTGCCCTCAAGCTGGTGCTGCTTCTGATTGGGAGATGTGGAAGCGAGTTGCAGTGCATTATCCGATTTGGTACGAACCGGAACCGCTGGCTTGGTATCGCCAGCATACTTCGTCAGACAATACTCGCTTGCTGAAGTCGGGCGGGCTAATTGCTGATGTGCGAAGATCGATCGACATTTCTCAATCATATTTGCCAAGGGCGATCGCCGATAAGTTATCGAATCAAGCCCGAGAACACTATGCTTTCTATGCTTTGGAGACAGCTAAAAAACTCCTAACAGACGGAGAATCTGAGGCGGCGATCGCTCAAATTCGAGAAGGACTCAAATGCAGTCAATCGGCCCAATTAAAAGAGGCATTAGTTTCACTATTATTACTTGGTGAATCTCATCAACCTTCCACCGGATTTTCCAGCTCTACCGCTCGGCAATCGCAAGAGTCAAGCAACACATCTGCTGCGGTAAACACTCGAACTACCCGCAAACAAATTGCTGATATTTGGCTGAATTTATCAGCCGAACAAGTGGCAAGTGCCTTTGCGGGGGATACAGGAAAACAGCACCAAGCCCTGCTTGCCAGCGAGATTAGAGATGAACCGCTAACCGATGCAGAAGAGACTTTTGCGAGGGAATTAGCCACCAATGTGGCGAAAGGATTTAACGACCCGAAAGCTATCAATTACCTGCTAGCAGCGATGCTGTACCGTCGCGCCGACCAATTGCCGATCGACTACGATCGCGCGACAATTCCTAACTGGTTCGCCAACGAATATCTCAAATTCATGTTCACCTGTCCTAACCTTTTTCAAACAAAAGGAGAAGCAGAGAGTTACTATCAATTTATTCGAGGATGGATTGATTACGTACATAGGAATTTGTTCAAAAATTCTGAGTCGCCTCTGTGGCAGAATATTAGTGTGTTATTCGCGCAAATTGCTAATTTTATTCCGCTGTACTTTACGACGGAAAACCTGCGCGATATTTATACCAAACGAGCAGAAATTATCGAGTTTGCACTGAAAAATCGCGGTTGTTCGATTGATTGTATCTTCCCGGCGCGATCGCCCGCGCGGACAAAAATCCGCCTCGGCATCATCAGCGACCATTTCGCGCCGCAAACCGAAACCTTCGCCACCATCCCGGTTTTCGAGCATTTAAACCGCAACCAGTTCGAGATTTACCTGTACGCCCTCAACACCAGCGGCCACCAATTAGAACAATACTGTCAAAGTCGCGCCGACAAGCTGGTTGCACTCCCGAAAGACTTTGCATCGCAAGTCCAAACCATCCGCGCCGACGACTTAGATATCCTGTTTTTTGGTACGAATTTAACAGCTATCAACAA
Organism: Tychonema sp. LEGE 06208; assembly: GCF_015207505.1. Taxonomy (GTDB): domain Bacteria; phylum Cyanobacteriota; class Cyanobacteriia; order Cyanobacteriales; family Microcoleaceae; genus Microcoleus. Next base: position 12,205 of record NZ_JADEWT010000045.1, on the reverse strand, counting down.
ACCCGTTGGTTCCCTAGCAATGCACCGTTTAGCTAGGGTACAAACAACCTCTTTCTGTTCCCCAACAACCACCGGCATCCGGCACATGGATTACTACATCGCAGGCAAATTTACCGCGCCTGATGCTAGTTATCAAGCACAATATCGCGAACAGTTGGCTGTACTCGAAGGTAGCGGTTTTTGTTTCAAATACGCTACAGAATCGGAAGTAGCTACAGTCAAACCTACGCGCCAAAGTCTGGGAATTTCCGACAGCACAACTGTTTTTGTCTCCGGCGCTAACTTCTACAAGATTCTGCCGGAATTGAGAGAAACTTGGGTAAAAATTCTAGCTGCTGTACCGAATTCAATCTTGATTTTATATCCCTTCGGGCCGGCTTGGACTCGGACTTATCCAGTGACACCTTTTGTTAACAATATGAACGCTATCTGCGCTAAATACGGCGTGAATAACAACCGCTTGCGGTTCGTGAAACAACTGCCAAGCCGCGCGGATGTCAAAGAGTTTTTGCAGCTAGCAGATGTTTATCTCGATTCTTTTCCCTACGCTGGGGCTACATCGTTAATCGATCCTTTGCAAGTAGGATTGCCGGCGGTGGTTGTGGAGGGAAATGCTTTGCGCTTCCGCCAAGGTGCGGCGATGTTGCGGGAATTGCAAATGCCCGATTTAATTGCGCGTGACGAAGCATCTTACATTCAGCTAGCTGTTAATCTCGGCACTAACCCGCAGTTGCGGCTGCAAAAAAGGCAGGAAATTAAGGAAAGAATGCAGGCTAATCCCGCCTGTTTTGATAGTGTGGCATATTCGGGGGCGATCGCGAAATTATTCCAAGAACTCTTTAGCAACTGGCAAAGCAGCCACCTAGAAGCAGCCCGCAGCTTGCAGGATAGCATTCCCAAACCAGCCGACTTGGGTGAAAAACTCTCGAATGCCGTCCAGCTTTACCAGAGAAACTCATCAAACATTTCACTAATATCCGAACTGCGTCAAATTCGCAAACAAATCGCTGATTATTGGCTGAACCTTCCCGCCGAAAATCTCGAAACAGCTTACCAAAGCGCCCCCGGTAATAGCTATCAAATCCTGCTCAAAAGCGGCTTTCAACGTCAACCAATGATAGAAAGCGAACAAATATTTTTGCAGCAACTAACTCAGCTTAGCAAAGGATTAGTCCATCCTAAAGCTGTCAATGCCTTGCTGGCGGGAATGCTATATTTTCCACCAGAAACTATGCGGATTCCCGACGCTCGTAACCGTTTACCGCACTGGTTAATTGGAGATTACGAACAAGTTTTTGAGACAGAAGCTGCCGTCAAGTCCGAGTCAAGTTCTGACTTGTTATTGCAATACATTCAATCTCCGCAATTTGCCAATCAACTGTTAGGATGCGTCAATCTTTATCGCATAGATCCTTCTGACGTATCGGTAGTTTTAGAACTACGCCAAATCCGCAAACAACTGGCTGATTTTTGGCTGATTGTTCCTTCAGAACAACTGGAAACAGTTTACCGAGGCGAAGTTCGTAAGGGATATCAAGCAATACTTAGCTGCGGGTTGCAATCCGAGTCAATGACGGAAGCAGAACAGAAGTTTTTGCAGCAATTAACTGAAATTAGTAAAGGGTTAGTGAATCCTCAAGCTATCAATGCTTTGCTTGGTGCGATGCTGTATTTTGTGCCGGGAAAAATGCGGGTTCCCGACCCTCGCACCCGCTTGCCCAAGTGGCTGATTGAGGATTACGAAAATGTGTTTGAAAGCGCATTGTTGGCATCGGAACAAACAATTGTGAAACAAGATTATTTGCCGCAGTTGCTCAATCAATTAACTGCTGCGGTCAATCTTTATGAAATTGACCCGACGGCGGAATTGGTAATAGCAGATTTGCGGTCAATTCGCAGGCAAATTGCTGATTTGTGGCTGAGGGTTTCTGGCGAACAATTAGAACTTTTGTACCGGAGCGATTTCGGGAAGGGTTACAAGGCTCTGCTGGGCTGCGGGTTTGTGAATGATCCTTTGAATGAGAGCGATCGCGCATTTTTCAATTCGTTGGTTGCTGAGTTGAGTAAAGGTTTTGGAGCGCCTGAAGCTGTGAATAATTTGTTGGCGGCGATGCTGTTTTGTCGCCCTGGGCAGTTGCAAGTTCAGGATGCGAATAGTTGTTTGCCTTCTTGGTTGTTGGAGGATTACGAGCAGTTGGTTGGGGGTGCGATCGAGCTTGCTGTTGGGTGAGAAAGGTGCAGTTTTTGAGATTTGGGATTATTTGTTAGTCTCAAATCTCAGGATTGAAACGAACCGCGAAGACGCAAAGTACGCTAAGGAAGAAAATGGAAGGAAAGATCGAGAGTTGAGAAATCATTGTTCCTACTTGTAGTAGTTCAATTCAATACGAGTTGTGGATGTTGAGTCTCAAATAAGGGGCGTGTTACTTGGCGCAGTAGCACTGTTTCTAAACTGCCATCTACTACATTTTCTGCTTCTATTTCTAACTCGCCCCACAATAAGCGATCGCCCTGAGTTGGCATTTTACCTAAATTGTGAATCACGAATCCGGCGATTGTTTGGTACGCTTGGTTCGCAGGCAGGTTTAAGCCGAGTTTTTCGTTAACTGCTGTCACTTCCCAGATGCCGGAAATCAGTGCTGAATGAGCATCTTTTTGAATGATAGTGGCTTCGGAAGTTGACAGCAGGGGCTCCGACTTTTGGCTGGTAATCCAACCTGTCAGCAGCCACACAGTACCGTTGAGAATTGCTAGCAGCGGCCACAGTATTTTTGAGCAGATTTCTATGGCTGGCATCAGCAGCAAAGCGGTGCGTTCCGGGGCGTGGGTTGCTAATACTTTGGGGATTAGTTCTCCTAATACTATTTCGACGTAAGTTACTAATATAAATGCTGCGGGAATTGCGATCGAATGAGCGCTCACCCAGGCGGCTAAATGACCGATCGGCAATTTGTCGATCCACGGCTCAATCCAGTGTACAGTCGCACCCTCACCCAACCAACCCAACAGCAAGCTCCCTGCCGTTGTGCCTGTTTGAGTCACCGACAGGTAATGCGGTATGTTGTTCTGCGCTTGGTGGACGAGTTCGGCGGTTTTGGCGTTTGGGCGATCGCGCAACTGGGCGAGTTGGCGGATTTGATGGCGATCGGCTGATACTAATGCTAGTTCTGACGCCACGAAAAACGCGATTAAAAGTGTTAATCCCAGCAACATTGCTAACCTCAGCAATGTTTGGGCGACTTCTATTTCCAGGGAAGTAAAGTTGTTCAAAATAGATAAATAATACGATAGATGTTTTTGACTAACGCCTTTATTTTAGCTTAGCCATTCAGATAAATTGACATCGGATATCCGCACTACCCGTATTTGTAGGAGGCGCACTGTGCACCTTACCCGTAGAACTTGTGAACTCTTACTCTTCTCTTTTCCCCCTTCGCGCCCTTAGCGCCTTCGCGGTTCGTTAAAAAAATCCAATTCACAAACCCGAAACTAATTGCTGGATCAACCCTCCCTTACCCCCCGCAACGAGTGAATTTCCGTAAAAGTTTGCTCCGGATCGGAATTCAACCCGCCTTGAATGTAATTCAACTTAACTTCTTCCAACAAATCCGACAGCAACGACTGCAATTCTCCGAGAGTTTTCTCGTCTTGCAACTCCCGCCGCAAACTTTGATTAAATTCTTGGCTGAAATTATCGATAATTTTTCGCCCCTTATCGTCTTCGTAAGTAGTTGCTACCACATCAACAGCAGTTTGAGCCAGATAATTGGCTAGCTGTTCGGTCATTTCTTCAGGCAAAATATTAATCGGAGAGAAAGTTTGCAGGAGTTGATAAAAATCCGACTGTTTGATTGTCGCTTCCAAATTGTGGTGCAGCAATTCTTCCAAACCCGGTTGCACCTGCGGCAAAACCTTGTAAATTGTCAGATCGAAAATCCGCTTGGTAATTCGTTCGATCGTATTTTCCTGATTGACGTGAAGGTAGGGCTGCTGCGGATCTAGCAGTACCCGCGCTGCGTCGCCCTGTTCGATCGAACTTTGAGCTTGATTGATAAACCGCACCATCATGTATTCCGACATCGTATCGGCTAAATAAGCCACCGGTTCGTAGGTAATTTGAGCAACGGCGCGATCGAGATTAACCAAACCCGACTTGTGCAGCCGCAGCAATACCGGCAGAATCCGCCACCCCTGCCAAATCGGAATCAGCAGAAACACCTCGTACCAGCGCCTCAGCACAAAATCCAACCAACTTACCCCCGGCTTGCGACGGCTGTGGAACAGACTTTTTATGAAAAATTCCGCCCAAAAATAACCTATAAAAAACGCATCAATTCGCCAAAACTGGTCAGAGGCTTGCAAAGATTCCGCCTTTGGCAAACTCGAATCAATGCCTTTAATCGGATCGTAAATTTTAACTAAAGCCGGAAAATAGCTCAAATAAACAGGGCGCATCTGCGGGTAACTGAAATGGAAAATCACCAACAAGAAATTGACGGCTGCTACTAATGCGCTCAGTTTTGCCCAAGAAATTGCTTTTTTGGGAGATTTGATATCAGTGTTGTTAACAGTTGTGTGGGAATCTGACATAAAAGTAATTTTCCGAATTTGCTAATCGCTCGATCTAACTTGTGGGAGACGCTAAAAAGACCCTAATCTATTATAATCCCTTGGTAAACACTAAGTATGAGGAAACCCAAAACCGTGAACTTAAAAACAGGCATATCGCTGCTCAAAGAAACTTTTACTCAATGGCAAAAAGATAAAGCCCCAACCCTAGCCGCCGCCCTAGCCTATTACACAGTCTTCTCCCTCGCCCCGCTGCTAATTATCGTAATTGCGATCGTCGGCTTAGTCTTTGGTGAAGACGCAGCCCGAGGTCAAATCGTCGGCCAACTCCAAAGTTTAATCGGCAAAGATGGCGCTCAAACCGTCCAAGAACTCATCCTCAAAGCCTCCGAACCCAAGTCAGGCATGATCGCTACTTTAGTCGGTCTCGCTACACTTTTGTGGGGCGCTTCCAACGTATTTACTAATCTCAAAGATGCCCTCAATACTATTTGGAATGTCTCACCGCCTCCCGGACGTGGCATTTGGGGATTTCTGCAAGACCGCGTATTGTCTTTTGCGATGATTTTAGGTATAGGGTTTCTCTTGCTAGTATCTTTAGTAATTAGCGCTGTTTTAGCAGCCATCAGCTCGTGGTTGAACGGTTTGCTGCATTTACCAGTAGGCCTTTGGCAAATTGTAGATTTTGCTCTTTCCTTTGGCGTAGTCACGATGCTTTTTGCCTTAATTTACAAACTATTGCCCGATGTCGATCTTGCCTGGAATGATGTTTGGATTGGCGCAGCAATTACCTCTCTGCTGTTTACGATTGGCAAATCCCTAATTGGAGCATACCTCGGAAGCAGCGGTATTGCCTCTACCTACGGTGCAGCAGGTTCCTTCGTGATTATCCTGCTTTGGATTAATTATTCCGCTCAAATTCTGTTTTTGGGTGCCGAGTTTACCCAAGTTTGGGCTAACCGATACGGTTCCAAAATGCGAAGTTCGCGAAACAAGATTCTCAACATCGAAAACGGGGAATGAATCCTTTGTACCCAAACATCGGAACAATTCCTAAGATTAGACCAACAGGAAATTTGAGGTTAAGGTACAACTCCTGGTTTGACAGAATCAGGAAGTTTTGCTGCCGTTGCGGTGTACATAATTGAGCAGATTTAACTAATTTAACAGAGGTTAGTAGAACTATTGAACTCAATCGCAGACTCCATCGAATGGATCTGCGTTTATCTGTGTTTATCCGCTGTAAATTTGCGGTTAAAAGACCGAATTTTGATACAAAAATTCTAGTTAAAACAAGAAGGCAAAAGGCGGAAAAAATAACAAAGCTTGAAGGCAATAATTTTGCTTTTTTCGTTAGCGCAGCCCTCGGAGAGGATCGCCTTTTCACATTCTTAGGATTGAGGTCAAAAAAACCTGATTTCTTTAAAAATCGTGGCTGTTCTTCGAGAAAGTCAGATGAACAAATCTGGCTTTTGAAATAGGATGCGTCCCGAATACAGAATTTATTCGGGACGATTTACTTCTGGTTTCTCCAAATTTATACCTATTTATCGCAAGGGTTAAAAATCCTGCCTCGGACTGAGGGGAACATCTCCAACCACAAGCTGAAAGCAGGTTCGAGTTAGATGCCAGCCCAAATCCGGGCAATTTCCTTCACCCTCGTTTATTGCCATTTAGATTATCCAGAGTTTTAGCTGCGGCTGGTCTCTGCCAGCAGAAGGAACTCGTATTTCAAATTTATCTGGCAATTTATCCCTGAAGGCTGATTTATCGATCGCGCGCTTTGACTTTAATAAAAATTAGCAGTTAACCTTTATTCCCCCCGCAGTCGCCAAAATTATACTTTTCACCTGCTGCATTTTTTTAAATTTTGGTAAAAATCATGATTTCATTAGCAAAAAAAACTATCGCCCCCAGCTTTGTACAGGGCGAGCCCGCTGTGGAAATTGGCAAAGAAGAAGCGGGGGGACAAAATGTTTACCTGCGTCAGCGCTACGCAAGGCCGATTTAAAACTGATCGTCGGCGGTGGCTGGCGCGTGGGGAAAGCGACAAGAGCGCGGGAGGATTGGCAGCATCGTTGAAGAATTAGGGACGGTGTAGCCTCCCAACTAAGTCGGGTTTGCTGAACTCCTCGAACAAAAATCGGCCGTTACACTTGACCCCGTGAGCGCTTAATAGTATCACTTAGTATGGTTGAAGCGAGTTTCCATTGATCCCTGTGGATTTCAACCATTCTAACTGGGAACCTTCAACTAAAAGCGATATCAGGAGGTAATCTTGTACGCACCAGAAAATCTGGGAAGCCATCTGCAACCCATGGACGACATCCAGCTAATTCGCCTGTGGGTGGAGCGCCAATCCAGCCGCAGCAAGCGCTTTAGCTGGCAGGCGGCCAATAGTTTTCGGATGTTTGTAGCAAAACCGCTGGCAGAAGTAACTCTGACAGATGTCCAGACTTTCGCTGCAGCCATGAGGGCCCGCCAAGCTGGATCCCGTTTCTACAAGCAAACTTTACTAGCACTCAAATCCTTGTTCGCCTTCGGCCAGCAAACAAGAATCTTACCCGCAACCATTCCCCTGCAGGAGTGGCCGGTGCGACAGCGCAGCAAGCCGTCAAAACGCCTCCGTTTTAAAGTCTCGTGGAGTTTGTGCATCTGTTTGTCGTTTTTTTTGGGTAGGATGACCCCGAAGTTGTGGGGACAAACTATCTCGCCAGAAATCTCGGAGCCTCCTAAACGCACGCCGTTAGTTGGGGCTATCAACTCACCAGACGGAAGAGAGAATAACATTGAGCGCGATCGAGTCAAAGCCTTTCTCGACACCATCGCCACCGCCGAAGGCACCGCTAGCCCCGACGGCTATCGCACCCAGTACACAGGCACCACATTTGTCAGTTTCAGCGACCATCCCAGAGAAATGAGATGCGGCCAGCGCTACGGCAAAAAGCTGTGTTCCGACGCGGCCGGGCGTTATCAGTTTCTGAGCACAACTTGGGACAGATTCGCCAAAAAATTTAGCCTCACCGATTTCAGTCCCCAAAATCAAGACCTGGTAGCTGTAGAGTTAATCCGAGAAAAAGGTGCTTTAGAAGATATAGAAGCGGGTAGATTGGAGTCAGCAGTGAGAAAACTCGCTTACATCTGGCCTTCTTTTCGGCGTTTTGGCGGTTCCGTGGAATCGTCGATGCCCAAACTAGAACAAATGTATTTGCAAAATTTAGGGATTTACCGCCCCGGATTGGTTGTTAGCAATTAGCGGAAATAGAACAGAAGCCTACAATTTTGGGAGCATCTACAAGGCGAGCGTTGGCGGTTTCCGTTTTTGGCAGGTCAATATTCCTGGAAGCAGAAACCGGGTTTTTGATAAAAAACCTCAGACTCGCAAGTCTGAGGCCCGGAGTTCCTGAAAATCGTCACTTGTGACTATTGTCGCCAACGAACAGCACAACCGACAAGAGGGGTACAACCCAGCACGAGAGCTTTTGCCAGACAGAAATTGGTTCCTAATTCGCAGGGCGAAAGCAATTTTTTCTTCAAAACTTCAAGCATGAAAAACAAGTCCGATCGCCATTTACCGGTCTGGGTCGATCGCTATGCTTGAGGATGCGGTTCTGTCCCCGATCGCAATATAAGGTTCGCCGTGAGTCCCTGTATAGATTTGAGTAGGCCGGTAAATGCGATTTGCTTCTAGCTGTTCCTTCCAGTGGGCCAGCCAGCCGGCAACGCGGGCGATCGCAAAAACAGGCGTAAATAAGTCGGTCGGAATTCCCATTTTCCGATAAACCAGACCCGAATAGAAATCTACATTTGCGTAAATTCCTTTATGACTCATTTTTTCCTCAACCACTGCTTCCAACTCGATAGCAATGTCGTAATAATCGTCATGTCCAAAATTTTCAAACAACTTTTCGGCTAACCCTTGAAGAATAGTTGCTCTGGGATCTTTCACCTTGTAAACTCGGTGGCCGAAGCCCATGATCTTTTCCTTATTTTCAACGCACTTCTCGACAAAAGGCCGCACGTTTTCTACCGAACCAATTTGCTCCAACATATCAATCACTTCTTCATTTGCTCCCCCGTGCAGCGGCCCCGCCAAAGTGCCAACTGCAGAAGCAATCACCCCGTAAGGGTCTGTTAGTGTCGAAGCTGTTACCATTGCCGAAAATGTAGAAGCATTGATTGTATGCTCCGCATGGAGAGTCAGACAAGCATCAAAAATATTAGCCAACAGCGGATCTGGTTCTCGCTCGTTGAGCATATAAAGAAAGTTAGCCGAGTAGTTTAAGTCGTCCCTCGGCAACAGCGGGTCATTACCCCGTCGCATTTGCTGGAACGCCGCCACCATTGTGGGAATTTTGGCTAGCAGCCGCACTACAGCTTCTCGAATGTATGCTGGGTTAGCCAAAGCTCGGCGCGAGTAGAATAACCCCAAGGCCGCTGCTGAAGCTTGCAGCGCGTCCATTGGATGTCCTCTTTCGGGAAAGCATTTCATCATATCTCGGATGCGATATTTGATCCGGCGGTGATAGCGAATTTCATGCTCGAAAGCTTCTAGTTCTTCCTGTGTCGGAAGTACGCCCCAGATTAATAAATATGCAGTTTCCACAAAGGAACTTTTGAGAGCTAGTTCCTCAATGCTAATCCCGCGATATTCTAGCACCCCTTTTTGTCCATCTACATAACTAATACTGGACAAGGTGGCGGGAACACCTTCTAAACCTGGTTTGAATTCGCCGACGACCATTGCGATACCGTATTGTGTGAGTTGAATCTAATCAAATTACATTACCAGAAAGCAAGATAGTGTCACCGTCTTGACAAATAATCATTTACTCGCTACTGAGGCGCAAGGATGCTCAGAAACGAGATTTTTCCATAGAGTTTGCGATCGCACCGTTAGATATTTTATCTCCTCACGCCCGGTTGCGGAGTCGGAGAATGCCGGTCAAAGAGGGCTGGCGCGCCCTGTGATTGTGGGGCCGATTCGCTGTTTCTAGCAAAGCAAAAACTTGGGCCCTGTGAGCCAGAACATTTGGCTGCGGCCGACTGGGGAGCCTGTTTCGGGGAGGATTAAGCCGATGATACCTGCTTTTTTGAGGATCAGGGCATCTTGCGATCGCCCCCAAACCAAAGTTTCTGCCCAATTACCCAAATCTGGTTGGTGGCCCACCAAGACTAAGCTGCGGTTGCCTGTTTCCTGCCACTGCTTGTACCACCTCAGCCAGTCTCCTATGTCTGCTGAAGGTGCGAGGGCGGCGGATTCTTCTATTTTGGAACTCAAACCGAGTGACAGCAGGATTTGGGCGGTTTGTTGGGCCCGCAGTAGGGGGCTGGCGAGAATCAGATCAAACTGAATTTCGAGATCGTAGAGCCGTTGGGCGATTTTTCTGGTTTTACGATCGCCCTGTTTAGTCAGGGGCCTTTCTGAGTCTGTATCGTATTCTTCGGGTTCCGCTGCGATGCCGTGACGGACTAGGTAGAGATGCACTGTGGCTGTCCTTGTGATAATTGTGCGATGGCTACGCCCCGGCTTACACGCACTTAGGGATGAAGTTTGGCGCGATCGACATATTTTACCTATTCTACAACTGGATTGACATCTGGCACTGTCATCTGGTATGCGCCACAGGCGTAGCGATCGCGCCCTTGTCGTTTCGCATCATACAATGCTCGATCGGCTGTGGCGATCAATTCATCCGGCGATTCGCCACAGCAGGGAACTATGCTAGCAATTCCCATACTCACAGTCACGATCGCACTCACCTCAGATTGCTCGTGAGGGATGGCCAAATCTCCGATCGCATCTCGCATCGACTCAGCAACTGCGATCGCCCCTGCAGCATCCGTATTTGGCAGAATAGCAGCAAATTCTTCGCCCCCATAGCGCACAAACAAATCCGTCGAACGTTTAACCGCAGCCGCCGCAGCTTTCGCCACTTTCACCAAACAAATATCCCCAGCTTGATGTCCGTAGCAATCGTTATATCGCTTAAAATAATCCACATCCAACATAATCAATGACAACTGTTGTTTGCCCTCCATCAGTCGGTGCCATTCCGACTCCAATCGCTCATCAAAACAGCGGCGGTTTGCTACTTGGGTTAACCCATCTGTCATAGCCATTAATCTTTCTTGTTCCGCCCGGTTTTTCAGAATCTCCTCGGCCTCCTGGCGTTCTGTAATATCAGCGAAAGTGGTCACTACTCCATAGGGTTGAGATTGATTGAGATGGAACAGCGGTTGAGAATTAATCGAAATCCAAGTCAGGGTTTGATCCGATTTGTGAATGCCCATCACCACATTCGATCGCGCTTCTCCCGTGCGTAGGGTGATCGTTGCCGGATGCTGTTCCCCCGGGAACGGGGAGCCATCCTCGCCAACGGTTCGCCAGTCTAAATCTACGGATGTACGCCCCATCATTTGGTCTGCTGTGAGCCCCATAATCCTTTCAGCACTAGCATTACAGGCAGTAATTTGTCCGTCTGCTAGCTGAAGTACGACACCTTCGGTCATGGTAGTAATCACAGAACGATACCGTTCCTCGCTTTCCTGCAATTGACTCAGGAGACTGTTTTTAGCATCAAACTCCGAAGCCAGATGCAGGCTCCCGGCCATAAACCCCGCCATTAGTTGTAAAGTTTGGATATCTGACTCTGTAAAGGCAGAGGGTATAGCTGAAACGACTTTTAAGACGCCAACCCGATCGCCCTGATAGAACAAGGGAACAACCACCATTGACCGGAGACCAATGCGCTGACAGGCAGCCAGATCCACCCGTGCATCGGTTTCTGAATCCTCGCAAATCATGATTTGGCCGGTCGCAATACATTTTCCCGATAAACTTGTCCCTACTTTGAGCCGTAATCCAAGATAGCTGGTGGCGATACCGCTGGCTGCCCGATACACCATTTCATCCCCTTCCACGATTTCAATCACTGCTCCATCGGCGCGGGTCAAATCTTGAGTCCTCTCTGCAATCACCGCCATTACTGCATCGAGATTGGGATTGCGGATGGCGATTTCCTGTTGGGTGGCAATCACCACAGCCTGACGCTCGAACTCTTGTTGCAATGCTGCTTCTGCTTGTTTGCGATCGGTGATATCCTTCATAAAACAGTGATGCCCGATCGGTCGATCGCGATCGTCGCAGGCTGTCACCATGACCACCTGCTTGTAAAAGATCGAGCCATCTTTCCTAATACCCCTAGCCTCAACTTCCACTCGGCCTCCGGCTAGCATTTTTTGATAAGCCACTAGCATCATTTCCAGATCTTCTGGAACAACCGTTTTCTGCCAATTCATACCAACCATTTCTTCAGGCTGATAACCCACTATATTGGCATAGGCTTGATTAACACTGATATACGTTCCGTGTTGATCCAGCCGCGAGATGCCTTCCACGGCATTAGCAAGGGCTGTACTCATTTCTCTGAGTTCTGTTTCGGCCAATACCAGATCCGTAATGTCTTGGGATGTGCCAAACAACCGAATGACTTGTCCCTCTGCATTTATAGTCATTTCAAATAAAAAAGAGACACTATTGAGCGCAGTAGGCACAGATAAGTTCATCTAAAGATGTGCCAGCAGGAGCATACATTCTGGCTCGCTTTAAGGCACTAAAATCGTGTTCAATATC
>NZ_JADEWT010000044.1 GCF_015207505.1 Tychonema sp. LEGE 06208 | reverse complement strand
GGAGAGGGGGAGAGGGGGAGTTCACTGGTTCTCTGGCTCTGCTTGGGAACCTATATCACTCTTGCTCTGCCTCGACACAGAGTTAGGGAGGCAGAGCCTGCGGATCTGCGTTACCAGGAAGAGCTTGGTAACGAGTAAAACGAGTAAAATATAGGTTCTGTCTAAGTCTCGATCGACTGCGGTAAACTGAGGGATAATCAAAACGCCCTTTGATTGCGGCTCCTCCTAGTTTGATGTGCAACCCTATGTCTACTGTCACTTTTGGTTTATCAACCCCTGCAGCCGCAGAGCCGGGGGCATCCTACGATAGCAACCAAGCGCCCCAGCGCCCCAGCGCGCCAGCAGAGTGGATCGAGGTGTTGGTGGACTCTCCTTTCAGGGGCGCGGGGGACTTGCCGGGGGAGGAAAACAAACTATTTACCTATCGCTTACCAGCCCAATTGAACGTGCAGCCGGGGGATATTTTGAGCGTACCCTTTGGCAGTCAACAGGTAGGGGCGATCGCCATTCGGTTCGTTTCTCAACTGCCAACCGACTTAGATCCGGCGCGGGTGAAAGATGTCGAAGATATTGTCACTACGGGATTTTTTCCGGCTAGTTATTGGCAACTACTAGAACGAGTATCTACTTATTATTGCACGCCATTAATTCAAGTAATTAGAGCTTCGCTACCGCCCGGTTTATTAAGCCGTTCTGTGCGCCGCATTCGCTTAATTAAAGAAGCTATTTCTCCCAATGCCGAAACATTTCTAAATCCCGCTGCTAGTCAAATATTGCAATTGCTGCAAGCTCAAAAAAACGGCGATTACACTTGGAAATATCTTCAGGGACAAGTCAAGGGAAGCTATCGGGGATTGCGAGATTTGTTGAAACGGGGTTGGGTAGAAAGTTATATAGAGCCGCCCAATCCTCCCAAAGCACAATTCAAACCGGCAGTGACATTAATTCCTAGCGCCTTTGTTGTAGATTTAACCAAGCGACAACAAGAAGTATTAGAAGTTTTGCGGCTGGGCGGCGGTGAAATGTGGATGAACGATTTGCTGAGAATTTGCAGTACGAGTTCCTACGTTGTCAAAAAATTGGCAGAAAAAGGCTGTATTGTGATCGATCAAAGGGAAGTGCTCAGGGCCGATCGCGCAATTGCTCAATTACCCGATGCGCCGAAAAATTTAACTCATTTTCAAGCTGAAGCTTTAGCGTTTATTAACAGTTTTTCGGGATTCCGTCAAGTGCTGCTGCACGGCGTTACAGGTTCCGGGAAGACTGAAGTGTATTTGCAGGCGATCGCCCCAATCCTAGCCAGCGGCAAATCCGCCCTCGTGCTCGTCCCCGAAATCGGGTTGACACCGCAACTTACAGACAGATTCCGCGCCCGTTTTGGCGAGCAAATTTGCGTGTACCACAGCGCCCTATCCGACGGCGAACGTTACGATACATGGCGGCAGATGCTCGCTGGAACCCCGCAAATTGTCATCGGCACGCGATCGGCCATTTTTGCACCATTGCCTCACCTCGGCTTAATTATCCTCGATGAAGAACACGACAGCAGCTTCAAACAAGACCAACCAGCGCCCTGTTACCACGCCCGCACTGTTGCCAAATGGCGCGCGGAATTAGAAAATTGTCCCTTAATTTTAGGTTCTGCAACGCCAGCCTTAGAGACATTAGTGGGGACGCGCCGAGATTATCACTCGTTACCAACTATCCATTATTTATCATTACCAACTCGCATTTATTCCCGCCCGATGCCGCCCGTGGAAGTAGTCGATATGCGGCAAGAATTGCGGCAAGGAAATCGTTCAATTTTCAGCACTTCCCTGCAAAACGCCCTGGAACAATTGCAAGCAAAACAACAGCAAGGTATTCTATTTATTCACCGCCGAGGACACAGTACCTTTGTCTCTTGTCGGAGTTGCGGCTACGTGATGGAATGCCCGAATTGCGATGTTTCGCTTTCCTATCACCACGTCGGCGAAGGAACCGCAGAAATATTGCGCTGTCACTACTGCAACCACACGGAACGACACCCTCAAAACTGTCCAGATTGCAGTTCTCCTTACTTCAAAAACTTCGGCAGTGGCACCCAGCGAGTGGAACAGGAATTAACCAGATTGTTTCCCGAATTGCGGGCGATTCGGTTTGATAGCGATACTACTAGAAATAAGGGCGACCACCGCAGATTGTTAACTCAATTTGCGAAGGGGGAAGCTGATATTTTGTTGGGGACGCAAATGCTGACGAAAGGGTTAGATTTAGCAGGAGTCACGTTGGTAGGAGTTGTGTCTGCTGATGGGTTGCTGAATTTATCGGATTATCGGGCCAGCGAACGGGCTTTTCAAACATTAACTCAAGTGGCGGGCCGTGCGGGGAGAGGTGACGATCCGGGGCGGGTAATTATCCAAACTTACACTCCCGAACATCGGGTAATTCAAGCGGTGAGGCGGCATGAATATGCGGGTTTTGTGGAGACGGAATTAGCAGAAAGGGCGCTGTTGAATTATCCACCTTCGGGGCGGTTGGTTTTGTTGCGGTTGAGTAGTGTTGATGCGGCGGAAGTTGCGGTGACTGCGGTACAGTTGGCGTCTGTTTGTCAACAGTATATCGATCGACTTTCGGTGACTGGCTGCGAGATGTTGGGGCCTGCACCGGCGGCGATTATGCGGGTGGCGAATCGCTATCGGTGGCAGATTTTGCTGAAGTTACCTGTGGATGAGTCTGTGGATTTGTCGGATTTGATCGGGTTGCGCGATTCCCTTCGGGATAGCTTCGCTTCACGCACGCCGCGTTCTGTTAGTCTAACTATTGATGTCGATCCGTTGAATTTTGGTTGATTGGTGGTGAAAAAGATAAGACGGCGGTTGAAACCTGAAGAAAACAACGTAATTTAAACGGCCGGGTATTCAACCCGCGCACCATCCGGGTTTTGTCTGTATAGATGCGGTTTCAACCGCCCGGTCTTCTTTGCAATACCAGTGCGATCGCCCCTTCATCAAAAATACACGATCTCACAATCCTTCCGGGCAGGGTTCACCAACAATCCTTCATTCTCACCAACAATTGAAAAAAACCGTCCGGCCCAACCAACAATTTAAATGTACATTGGATTTATTGCAACCATCTAAATTGTGAATGGTGAACCGCAGATTAACACTGATTAACGCCGATGCAATTGCAGATTTCAATCGTCTTGCAAGTTAATTTTGCTTGAGTTTAACCATAAAGAAGCCGTCCATTTGATATTTGTGCGGCCAAACTTTCACCCATCCTTCGGGTGATGGTTGTACAGGTAAATCAATGGTTGGCGGTTCGATTTGCCAGTGAGGATTGTTGTCTAAGAACGATCGCACAACTTGTTCGTTTTCTAAGGGATGAATCGTGCAAGTTGCATAAACTAATACGCCGCCGGACTTGACAAATTTCGCTGCATTTGCTAATAATTCTGATTGCAGTTGGGATTGTTGTTGAATGTTTTCAGGTGTGTGCCGCCAGCGGGCGTCGGCGCGGCGGTGGAGGGTTCCGAGGCCGGAACAAGGTGCGTCTAATAACACTCTGTCTGCTAGGTTGATAAATTCTGGGAATTGGCGGCTGTCTCCGGTATGAATTTTGATAGATTTCATCTGGAGTCTGTCTGCATTTTCTTTAAGTTTTTTGAGTCTGCTGGCGGTTTTGTCGCAGGCGTAAATAGTGCCTGTATCCTGCATTAATTCGGCGCTGTGGGTGGTTTTCCCTCCTGGGGCCGCGCAGGCATCGATGATGATTTCTCCAGGCTGTGGATCGAGTAAATGGGTGACTAATTGAGCGCTGCTGTCTTGGATTGTCCACCAACCTTCTCTATATCCGGGGAGGTTTTTAATTGCGCCGGTGCTGCTATTTAGTCTTAATGCTTGGGGTAAGTTGGGGATTCTGCTAGTTGAGATGTTGCAGGCTGTGAAGGCGGTTTCGATTTGGGCGATCGAGCTTTTTAAGGGATTTATTCTTAGGTCAATTTTGGGGGATTTGTTGAACCATTCACAGAGTTGTTCGGTTTCGTTTTCGCCTATTTGTTCGATCCACAATTTGACAATCCAGTCGGGGAAGCTGTGCAGAATTCCTAGGCGTTCGATTTGATTTTCCGGTAATGTTAGGAAATTCAAACTCCCCCTAGCCCCTTCTTGGTAAGGGGGGGGATTTGATGTGGTTTCAGTCTCTGGTTGCTGAGGGGAATTCGGAGCACTCTTAGCCCCTTCTTCTAGGGGTAATGGATGGTGCGTGCGGGCCCCGCTTGGGGGGGTTAAACGGATGTATTGTCGCAGCAAACCGTTGACAAAACTGCTGAGTCCTGAAAATCCGTTTTCTTTTGCTAGTTGAACGGTGGTGTTGACGGCGGCGGAGGGGGGGATGTGGTTGAGATATTGCAGTTGATATAAGCCTAAATGTAGGATGGTGCGGATGTCTGGCGGTTGTTGGGAGGATTTTTTTGTTGCTAGTTTGTCGATGATAAAGTCGATCGACCGCATTCTCCTGACGCTACCGTAAACTAATTCTGTGACTAAACGCCGATCGAGGTCGTTGAGTTGAGAATTGCCTAAAGTGCGATCGAGGGCGGCATCTGCAAACGCACCTCGGCGGTGGACTTCGCGGAGTGCGAGAAAGGCTATTTGGCGCGGATTTTGCATGGCTGGTTGGTTGATATGTCAAGTTATTATAGGTTGTCTGAGGATTGAAAGCGTTGTTTTCACAAGATAAAACGAGGTTGATGTTAAGTGTATAATGTAAATAACTGCTTATTTATTTGACTATTTCGAGTTTCTATACCTGTAGTAAAAGGTGATTTCTGATGACTCAAATATCTGTAAAAAGTACAAGAAATATTGAGCAACCAACTCCTGCTGATGACGATGCGAGTATTCTGCCGCTGGAAAATGGCGATCGGCTTTCACGACCTGAATTTCACGATCGCTATCTCGCCATGCCGCAGGTCAAGAAAGCCGAATTAATTGAAGGAATTGTGTATATGCCATCCCCAGTACGTCACAGAAGCCACGGTAAACCCCATGCTGCGATTACCGGATTGTTGTTGAATTACCAAGTGGCAACACCAGGGGTAGATTTAGGGATTGAAACTACTGTATTTTTAGATTTAGAAAATGAACCGCAGCCCGACGCTTTGCTGCGAATTGAGAATGGAGGAAATTCGCGAATTACTGATAATGATTACGTGCAAGGTGCGCCAGAATTGATTGTAGAAATAGCTGCAAGTACAGCATCTAAGGATTTGCACGATAAGAAAAATGCTTATCGGCGAAATGGGGTGCAGGAGTATATGGTTTGGCAGATTAACAAACAACGTTTGCATTGGTTTAGGTTGGAAAAAGGCAACTATATTTCTATCCAACCGGATGATAATGGTGTTATTTGCAGTAGAGTTTTTCCGGGTTTGTGGTTGGCTGTACCGGCTTTGTTGTCGGGAGATTTGGCGCAGGTGATGGCGGTTTTGCAGGAGGGGATTAATTCGCCGGAACACGCGGATTTTGTTGGGATTTTGTCGGGAGAGTCGGGAAAGGGCGATTGAAATCAGTATAGACGTGGTTTCAACCGCCGTCTTGTTTGTTCAAATTTCGTCGGGATTGATGCCCATTTCTCGCAATTTGTCGGAAAGGCGATCGGCTTTTTGCTGTACTAATTCTTTCTCCTGTCGTTCTTGTTCCATTTGTTGCTGTGTCAGTTCCATTTGTCGTTGTGCTGATTCCTGTTGTCTGGACAACTCCACATAAGACAAAAACTTTTTTCCATCAGGCCGATAAATTTCTAAATCTCCCGATGCAGTTTGAAAACGGATCTGCAAACGCGGACTCACCCAACCATCAATTAATTCAATATAGTTGAGTTTTCCATCACTTCGCAGCCAACCCATTAATTCATTATCCTCTGGATTGTAGACATAATATTCTTCTACTCCATAATTCTGATAGAAATTAAACAGCTTAAACAGCGATCCCATTCGGTTTCCCGGTGATAGGATTTCAAAGACAACTTGCGGGGCGATATTGTCTTCCAGCCACTGTTGGTAGGAACCTCTGTAACCTTTCGGTCTGCCAAACACTACCATCGTATCAGGTGCTTGGCGAGTTTTGTTATCTCCTTCGACTGGATACCACAGCAAGTCACCTGCTACAAAAATATTTTCGTCTTCTTTGTATAGGGCATCTATTCCGCCTTGAATGGTGACAATTAGTTCAAACTGTTTAGTGTTGTCAGACATGGGTTTGCCGTCGCTGTCTGGGTAGATGATTTCGGCTGAGGTTTTTGTGGGAATTGTTGCCGTCATGGGGATGAGTCCTTTGCTAGTATCATCAATTTCTATTTTACGCTAAAGGCCGAGAAACCGGGTTTTTCGGAAAATAGTTCATTATAACTCACAGATTAGGTAAAAACCCGGTTTCTTTGTCGGAGTGCATAAGTCTGCTAGGGGTTTAAACCTCTGGCGATTTTTAGGGTTAAGTTGACACCAACGGTTCTAATCGGTTCCCTACTCTATCGCACTATTCCTATTACCTGCAATCTACATATTCTCCGATATTTTCAGCGGGTAACTGATGCCGAAATAGTTAAATTTACCTTCTTTTAACCTGTCCCCGCTGCCGATCGATCTTTGCCACAGCAGCACCCGCAACATCCGCCAAAATGCTCACTATCCGATACAACGCCACCGCACTCAAGATTATAGCCACAGAAAAGCGATCGGACAGCAGGGCGATCGCCGTTGCTTCAAATACTCCCATCCCTCCGGGCGCACCCGGTACAACTAAACCCACAACAAACGCAAAACAAAAAGCACCGAACAAGTTCGGAATATCAATCAAATTCACCGGATTTAAAGCCATTACCGTTAGCAAAAAACCGCAGCCCCGCAATCCGATAAAACACATTTGTCCGATTAACGGCACTAAAGGATAACGTTTAATTGGTAAATTAATTTTCCGGGAAGACTTGACACCAGATGTATTTTTAGCTAGATTGGAGCTAGACCCAAAACGCCAAGTTGGTCGATCGCCCGCAACCTCCCCAATCTCCTCCCCAATCTCCTCCCCAATCTCCTCCCCAATTTCCTCCCCAATCTCAGAATTTTCCCCGTTCTTCTTAGATAACTTCCACCGCTCCACAAATAGGACGATCGGATTTAAAATTCGGGGCTGAATCGCCGTTAAAATCGCAGCACAACCGAAAATCCGCAAAAAACCGTTGAATTTGTCAAAACAAATCAAACCAATCAGCCCCCCCGCCGAAGCCATCAGCAGCGGTTCCAACAACACGCTGAGAATAGAAACTTTCTGCGAAATACCAGCCTTTTTTGCCTCCGAAATTCGACCCCAAAAATGCCAAATATTCCCCGGCAAATACTTAGCAATATTAGTTTTGAGAAAAATTTGAATCGCCCACCGGACACTTACAACTTGATTGAATTCCCGCAAAATTAACATCCACACCCAGCCGACAAAAATCAGAGACACTAAAGTAATGCCGAGGGCGATCGCCAGCAAGGGAAAACTTTCGGCTCGAATTTGGATGTTCGCAACTTCTCGCCAGTGAGTGAAAAAAGCTTTCGCAATAAATAAAAACGTCCCGCCCAGAATTACATAGCGAACATAAGGCTTTAAACGCGATTTCGCCAGCTTGAAAAAATTCTGAACTCGATGCAAGTGTTGTTTTCCCATTTTCCGATCCTGATTAGTGAATTTGGGATTGTAGATTTCTTAACCACAATTTCATGTTTTATATCTAAAATTTAGATCGATCGTACTTAAGGAGTAAATTTCTATGGCCAGCCCGAGTTCTGACGGTCTTTCCTATCTTCTAGATGATAGTCCCAACAGTTTCGCATTAACTCCGGGCTTTTTGACTCCTTATCCTAACGGACTTTTTGCCCTCGGAGGTAACGATTTGATTGTCGGTTCCTCGGATGCCGATCGCCTCAACGGTAACAGCGGTAACGACAGACTCCTCGGCGGCAGCAATTCCGATACACTCTTCGGCGGTATCGGGAATGACTTGCTCAACGGCGGTACCGGCAATGACTTCTTATTTGGGAATTCTGGCAGCGATACCCTGCAGGGAGGTAGGGGAGATGATGCCCTCTACGGCGGTCGCGATAACGACGTTTTAGTAGGCGATGGGGGCAAAGATACCCTGACAGGGGGTTTGGGCTCCGATACCTTTGTCCTCCGCAGCGACACGGCAGTCTCCGATCCCGCAGCCGCTGACATCATTACAGACTTTAACAGTTTTGTGGATGCGATCGGGCTGACTGACAATCTTACCGAAGCTGACTTGATTCTCGAAGAAATCGCGATCGGCCCCGGCATTTCCAATACATTAATTAAAATTCGCCAATCCAATGCTATTTTAGGCTTGGTAGCCAACGCATCTCCACAAGACCTCGCCGATAAATTCATCTCTGCAAGCACCCTATTAGGAAACCAACTCAGCCAAGCCCGCGATTTAGGCGTTTTGGACAGCACTCAAACCATCACCGACTCAGTTAGCAGCACTCAACCAGACGACATTTACCGCTTTACTTTGCCCGCAACTAGCGACTTTAAATTAACAGTCAACAATTTCACCGGCGATGTTGGCGTTGCGCTGATTAAAGATATTAATGGTGACAATTCTATTGACTTTACCGATATTATTGCTGCTTCTCAAGAACCTGGTTTATCGCCGGAGTCAATCGACCTCAAAAATTTGGCAGCAGGAACTTACTTTATCCGAGTTTCTCAATACCAAGGCAATACAAACTTTACCCTAAATCTGTCTGCAACCCCTCCAACTATTTCTGATAACAATCCAAGCAACGTGCCTGGTTTTGACAGTCGTTTCGGCTTCGGTTTGGTGAATGCGGCGGCAGCAGTTGCTAAGGCTGCGGGTGTTCCAACTTTTCCTGACGTTCCCGACTTGGGCGGCGACGAGTGGGGTCGAGATTTAATCAAAGCTCCAGAAGTTTGGGCGCAAGGCTTGACTGGAGACGGCATTGTAGTAGCAGTTATCGACAGCGGAATTGACTACAATCACCCGGATTTGACCGGGAATGTTTGGAGCAATCCGGGGGAAAGCGGCGTTGATGCGGGTGGTCGCAATAAAGCTAGCAACGGCGTTGATGATGATGGCAATGGCTTTGTGGACGATTTCCGGGGATGGGATTTTGTCAACGGCGATAATGACCCGATGGATGATAACAGTCACGGCACTCATATCTCCGGTTTAGTTGCTGCGAAAAAAGATGGAGTGGGAATTACTGGAACGGCTCCGACTGCGAAAATTATGCCTTTAAAAATACTCGATAGCGCCGGAGTGGGGACAATTAACGATGAAATTGAGGCGATTTATTATGCGGTAGCAAATGGAGCGAAAGTGATTAATGTGAGTTTGGGTGGCCAACAGTTGAACGATCGAGAATTGACTGCAATTCAAGCCGCCGAAGCTCGCGGCATACTCGTAGTTTCAGCAGCGGGAAATGATGATCGCCCGGAGGTAGATTATCCGGCTCGGTTTGCCAACGAGGTAGGAATTGCTGTCGGTGGTGTTAGCCGCAACGGCTTATTTGCCGATTTTTCTAACCGGGCGGGATCGGAACTAATTAATTACTTTGTTGCTCCGGGTGGTGATGGCGGCAGGGCAGATTCTGGTGACGTTTATTCAACTGTACCGCTTTCTGAACCGGGGATTCCCTATCGATATTTTGCGGGTACTTCAATGGGAGTGCCGCACGTAGCTGGGGTGATAGCTTTGATGTTGCAGGCAAATCCGAGTCTGACTCCTGCTCAAATTAAGCAGATTCTGGCGGAAACTGCCAATCGATCGGTTTAAATTCGATCCGGTTTGTAGTCAGGACTTTAGTTTTTCCTCATCGCAATCTAAAGAAGGACTTTAGAAATGAAAATTTAATAACTTAAGCGACTGCTCGTTACCAGGCTCTGCCTGGTAATGCAGATAGGCGAGGCTCTGCCTCCTTTGAAGAAAGCAACTTACACGAGAGAGGACTGTAGGAGGTTTTTAAGTTATTAAGTTTTCGATCCTTAGTCCTAATTTTGTATAGTTGCAGCGTCCACCACCAAGTCCGATCCTTAATAATTGGCGGCGTAAATCAAGTCAAATTTGCGGCACAGAGTGATGCAGCAGTGATTTGGTCGATCGAATACTAAATCGTATTTCATCTCGCCCTCAATTTTGGTAATCGGCTGCTTTAAGGGGATGCCGTGAATGTCGTATTGGCGGCGTTCTAAGGCACTCCAGTCGATAATTTTGATGTCGATTTGGTTCTGCAAGTCACTTGCAATCAGAAATAAGTGCATCTTGTCTTCAGCTTTCCCTGTCAAGGGAATTTTGATTAACACTGACTGAGTGACGATCGGTCTTTGGTCGTTGGGATGCTTCTGGGTGTGGCAGCTTTGCAGTTCGATATCATAAGGTTCTACCTTAAATTTCTCTCCGCTGGCGATCGCCGACGAGTGCAAGTCTTTCAGGCACTTTTCTAGATGAGGGATCAGTCCTAACTCTGGATCGCACAGCAGTTTGCGAATATTGGAGGTTTCAGTTACTGTCATTGTAGATTTTTTATGTTATTTTTAGATGCTTAATTTCTAGCTTACCGCGAAAAGCAGCCATATTCTACTCTACTTGCGACATATAGCAATCCTCAATGATTTTCATTTGTACCTGTAGGGACACGGCACTGCCGTGTCCCTACTTTTAGATTATTTCTTGGTAATTTTCCAGAGATTGAGATCGACATTACTAACCGCCGGATTTATTTGATAGTTTTGTTGGCCAATTGCCGATCGCAAATTTGAGGACGGTCTGTATAAAAACAACTCGCTGAAACCGCCGGGAATTGTCGGGGGTTCAGGTTTTTTTCGTGCCAATTCTTGATTTTTGTAGCAAGAAGTATAACAGCGCGGTTCTATTAGCAGTTTGACTTGTGGTTGCAAGCGATAACTCAAAGCCATAATGTATGCGATATTCGCATCGCTGATTATTAAGGGATTGCTGGCAGAATTGACAATCGCCGCTACTTCCAATTCCGCGCGCAGCCAGCCGCTGCCTTTGTTCCACCAACTATCGGCCCCAGAACTAACTCCACCGGATATGATGCCTGCACAAAACAGTGAAACCATAACTATTTTCCACAATCTTTGCTGTTTTAAGTTATCAAATTTGTTGCTAATTTTTGCAGACAGCAGGTAAGCAAATGCTAGCTGAATTCCCACATAACAAGGAACTAAATATCGCGGATTTGCCGATCGCCTGCCGCCTTTAAGTATATCGGGCAAAGCTAAAAATATTGCGGTTGTGGCAATTAATAACAATACCATCAACCACACCCGCTTTGGTGTTTGCCGGCACAGAAAATAAATCGCATAGCCGACTAAAGCTAGAATCGCGATACCAGCGGGAATTATCAAGGCTAGTTGTGTGGCGCTGGCACTTCCATCAATGCCAATATCAAAAAATGCTATGCTGAGGGAGCCCGCCCACCTGCTAACTAATCTTAAGAGATTTGTCTGTTCTGCCCATACTGTTGTGCTTCTAATTTGATTTAAATTTTCTACAGTATTTACGAGGGTAGGCATGAAGCCGATTAAAGCAATTAAAGCTGCTACATAATAGGCAATAAATGTTTTAATATCGCGCCAGTTGGCAATCAAGGCGACGTAGATTGCATGGGCGGCGGCGACGCAGACAAATAACAAGTGGGTGTAAAATCCCATTGCTGCTGTGACTGCGTAAAGCGCCCAGTGAGAAACCAGCCAAATTGGATTTTGATTTGCTTCGGGGCGCATTGCTCGCAGCAAGGCCGCACTCGATAAAATAGTAGTTAATGTCCACAAACTGTACTGTCTGGCTTCTTGGGCAAATAAGATGTGGTAGGGAGAAATCGCGAAAATTGCGATCGCCATCCAAGCCACAGCAGAGGATTCAAATAACTCCCAAGCCAGCCAATAAATGGCGGGAAATACTAGCAAGCTAATCACCGCGGCCAAACTTCTCATTGCTGTAACTGAAGTGCCGAACCATTGCGCCCAAAATCGCGCTAGTACATAATACAGCGGCGGGTGTTGCGGGTCTTCGGTTGCTAAGGAATTCAGGCTATCGCTTAAGGTTTTTTCGGAATTTACCTGCTGGTATTTTTGTAAATCCGAGGGCGAGTTTATTTTATTGTAGGAAATTTCTTTGAGCATTTCCGCTTCCGTGTAGCCGGAAACTCTTAAAGAAGTATAGGTTTCGTCTATCCAATAAAATTTTCCATCGAGATTGACAAATCGAAAGAAAATGCCGATCGCTAATACGGCGATTATCAGAAAACCCAACCATTTTCTAGGTAAATTAAAACGCATTTTTTCAATATTTTTTACTTGGTTCGCAACTTACTCAAAATGGTATGTCCATCTTTTAGAGAATAAATTTTTTCGATTTCATAGGGAGTCTTTTTTTCGATTTCTGCTTTGACTTCAGGGGAAATTCCGTATAGAAATATCTCCTGAAAATTTGGGGGAATTTCCACGGTTTGAGGCGGGAATACGATAAATTTAGTTTGGGGAACCAGCAGGTAACTCAGACTGAGTAAATTAGCGATTGTATCTACACTATACACCCACAAATCTGCAACCAGTAAAGGCCCAGAAGCTGAGTTAACCGTGCGGGCGATCGGGATGTTAATATAAGAACGGTCTTTATTCCACCAAGTGTCTGCCGGCAAATAGATGCAGCAAGAGATAATCCCAACAGATAGCACAGCAGCAAAAGCCAGCCTCCACAGCTTTTGCAACTGCACTGTAACTTGAGGAGATGTGATTTTGGAAGCAAAAAGATAGGCAACAGCTATTTGCATTCCTAGATAACAGGGAATCATGTAGCGCGTGTTGAGCGATCGAATTCCGCCAAAAATTATATCTGCGGGTAAAAAAATCACGACTATCACGCAGGTTAATGTCATAACAAACAACCAAACACGCTGTTCTGTATACTTCAGGAGTAAATAAAAAGAATATGCAACAATTATTAAAGTCAAAAGTAGGAGCAATCTTGAATATAATCGCGGTACATTGGAGTCTATTCCTAGATCGAAAAATTGCTTAGCAATGTTATACACCCAATTGACAGCTAAGTCTGGAAGGGGAATCTTTAAAGACTGCCAAGATGTTTTTTGATTTACATTTTGGGAGTTGATTATAAAAACTAAAATCCAAGGAGAAAAAGCAATAATTCCGGTTATCGATGCTAGTAAATAGCCAATTATATTTTTTTTAAATCGCAGTATTTCCGAGATGGCTACATATATTCCATGTCC
Source organism: Tychonema sp. LEGE 06208 (assembly GCF_015207505.1). GTDB lineage: Bacteria > Cyanobacteriota > Cyanobacteriia > Cyanobacteriales > Microcoleaceae > Microcoleus. The sequence goes on along the minus strand of NZ_JADEWT010000044.1, from coordinate 33,816 downwards.
TAGTGCTACCAGTGCAAATAATAGGTGAGAATAAAATCCCAGTGCTACTGTTAGGGCATAAATTGCCCAACTACTGTTAGTTTTTAGACGCATTGCCCGCAGCAAAGCAGCGCCCGACAGCAAAATTACTAAGACAAATAAACTGTAAGGTCGAGCTTCTTGAGCGTAAACTATTTGAAAAGGCGATACAGCTAGTAAAGAAACTCCCAACCAAGCTGTTAGTGATGATTCAAATAATTCTAAGCACAACCAATACATACAAGGCAAGGCCAGCAGGCTAAAAACTGCTGACATACTTCTAGTTACAGCTATTGAATCACCGAACAGTTGCACCCAAAATCTGGTTGTGATAAAATACAGGGGAGCGAGTTGAGGTTCTTCTAATGCTAGACCTTTTACAGTATCGACTACGCTTTTTTCTGAATTAATCCGCTGGTATTTTTGTAAGTATTGAATTTCTCGAATTTTTCCGTCAACTACTTGCTCAATAAACTCTGATTCTGTATAACCGGACATCCGCAAGGAGGTATAAGCTTCATCTATCCAGTATACTTTTCCTCCGAGATTGCCGAAGCGAAAAAATATGCCTAAAAGTAATAAAATGACAATTACAACTCGCAGTCCCTTCGGAGGCAATGCCTGAAAAGGATGCACTTTATTGCTGTTTTTAGTTATTTCCATTTGTGCAATAACTTATTTGATATTAAATTGTTGAGTAAGGTGCACCGGCCGGCGCACCCTACCAATAGGTTTTTTAATCTACTCCTTCAATCGGCGCAAAACCTTGTCGCTGAATGTTTTCGGTTATTGTGCGCGGTTCGAGGAATTGCAGCAAGTAATCCGGGCCGCCGGCTTTGGAACCAACTCCCGAAAGTTTGAATCCTCCGAAGGGTTGCCGCGATACCACTGCGCCGGTAATTCCGCGATTTATGTACAGGTTTCCGACTTCAAAATCGGCTTGGGCGCGATCGATATGCGAAGGCGTGCGAGAATACAATCCGCCGGTTAAAGCGAAATTCGTACCGTTAGCAATAGCAATCGCTTCGCTGAAATTTTTTGCCCGAATCACCGACAACACCGGGCCAAAAATTTCTTCTTGGGCGATAGTTGCAGTCGGCGATACTTCCGTAACAATCACTGGGCCGACAAAATAACCTGTTTCGGGTGCCGCCATTTCTAAGGCTATCTTAGCTTCGGCGCGACCTTTTTCGATGTATTCGCGGATGCGCGACTGGGCGGTGGCATCGATGACTGGCCCGACTTGAGTGCCGGGATTTTCGGCTGCACCGACGTTGAGCGATCGCGCAGCTTCTATCAATCTTTCCACAAAAGTATCGTACACCGATTCGATCGCAATTACTCGCGAACAAGCAGAACATTTTTGACCGCTATATCCAAATGCCGAATAAACCACCCCCGCCACGGCTTGGTCTAAATCCGCACTTTCATCGACAATAATTGCATTCTTGCCGCCCATTTCCGCAATTACTCGCTTCAGGTGTTTTTGTCCCGGCTGCAAAATCGCAGCATCCGCATAAATCTGACAGCCAACTTCCTGAGAACCGGTGAAGGTAATCATGTGAACATCTGGGTGTTTTACCATATACGCCCCCACGGTTGAACCTTTGCAAGGCACGTATTGAAATACGCCTTTAGGAATCCCCGCTTCTAGCAAAATCTCGGCTATTTTAGCCGCAATTACTGAGGAAAATTCCGCTGGTTTTAGCAGCGTACAATTACCTGCTACTAGCGATGCAACTGTCATGCCTACGGGAATTGCGAGGGGAAAATTCCAAGGAGAAATAATCAAAGAAATGCCGCGCGGCCCATAGGTGTAGCGGTTGTTTTCTCCTGCTACATCGTAATTTTGCCCTTGTTCCAAGCGTTCCATTTCATCGGCGTAGTAGCGACAAAAATCGATAGCTTCGGAAACTTCGGCATCGCATTCTCTGACAGGTTTGCCGACTTCAAACACCATCCAAGCTGACAGTTCGTGCCGCCGCTGTTCCATCAATTCTGCTGCTTTTCGCAAAACTCCGGCGCGCTGGCGGACGGGGGTTTTCCGCCAACTCGTAGAGGCTGCTTTTGCTGCTTCTAGGGCTTGTTTTGCCTGTTCTTCGGATAGCAATCCGATTTTGCCGACTATTTCTGCGGGATTGGAAGGGTTGAGAGAGTTAACTGTGGTTTCGGTGTTTTGGTACTCGCCATCGATTAGGGGTAAATAGGTTTTTCCTAGGTTGGCGCGCACTGATTTGATGGCTGTTTCTGCTTGTTGCCGCAATTTGGTATTGGCGTAGTCGGTATCGGCGACGTTGGGAAATACTTTGCTGTAAACTAGCTGGTCGTTGCCATTGGCTACTGGGGCGGCTAATAATTGTTCGATCGGCATTTCTTCGGAACTTTGCCGGATAAACGAACTGTTGGCGGTATTTTCCAGCAATCGGCGGATCAAATAAGCCATTCCCGGCAACAAATCGCCGTAGGGACAGTATACTCGGACGCGATAACCCCGATCGACCAAAAGCTTAGCCAATTTGTCGCCCATGCCGTACAGTACCTGCATTTCAAAGCGGCGGCGCGGTATGTTGAGAGTTTCGGCAATCGCGATCGCCCTGGCTTGCGATCGCACGTTGTGACTGCCAATTGCTGCATACAAAAAATCATGATTTTCTAGCAGCAACTGCGTCATTGCTTCAAAATTCGCATCCGTAGCAACCTTGTCGTTGTAGACAGGCTGCGGCCAATCTTTCTGCATCGCCTTGATAGTTTCCTGATCCCAATAAGCGCCTTTCACCAGCCGTACAGTTATGGGATTGCCGCGTTTCTTAGCCCAGGCAATAATGTCTCGCAAATCTTGCTTGCTGTCGCGCAAATATGCCTGCAATGTGATACCAATATCCGTGCGACTGCGAAACTCTTCCTCTAACAATAAGTCTTTGAGGATGCTGAGAGTTAAACTCTTATAGGCGTACTGTTCCATGTCGAAGTGAACGGCAGTTCCCAACTCCTGGGCGCGGCGCAATAACAAGCGAATTTTCTCGCTGACTTTCTCCTCGCTGCCTTTAGCATCCAGCGGGTCAAACTGAGAATAAAAAGCCGTTAACTTGACAGATACTTGCACTCGCGGCAAAGTTTCGCCATCAGCTTTGTCAATAGCATCTACCTGCGACCAATTATGCGCTGCCTTCGCTAGTTCCGCCATCAATTCCAAATAGCGGTTGAGATAACTTTCCGCCTCAGCTTCTGTAATCACAGCTTCCCCCAAAAGGTCAACTGTAAAACCCATTTTATCTTTGCGAAGTCGTTCTAAGGTTTTAATTACCTGCTTGATATTTTCCCCAGAAATATACTTGTGTGCCAAAGTTTCCACCGCAGGCGCAACCGTCGTCGCCGCCAATTGACCGGGGACAGAATCAGCGTTAGCAAAGCTGAGCAATTTTTTCAAAGCTTCGGGCAATTCTACCTCTTCCACAGTCAGGTATTCTTGCAAGTGGCGGGCAATTTCCGGCTTGCTGCGGAGGGCGGGCAAACAGTCAATAAATCGAAACAATTGGACGCGCAGTCCGGGGCTGGCCATTGCCCAATCCATCAGTTTGTCGTCCCAGCGCATTTGGTCTTGCAGTTGGCCAAAAAACGATCGCTTTTTGTCTTGAGTGGCCTTCAGGATTTCTTGAGCTATTTCCTGAGTCTTGGCTTCGTAGATGGTTGGAGATACTTGTGCGACCATTGCTAATTAGTAATTGGTAATTGGTAATTGGCGCGGCGGGCTGATATATTTGGCAACCAAAGCATCTCTTGCGGAGTGTAAAAAGCATTTTTTGTATGGGTGCTGTCCCCGTTCGCTTCCTTATATGTAACGAACGGGGACAGCACTACAAAAGCTCTGACGCTTGATGCTTCCTTTTGTAGTTGCCCCCCGAGCAAATTATACTTACTATTTTACTTCTATTTTAACAACGTAGTTTGCTTGGCGATCGCCCGAAATTTCTATAGTATAATCGCCGCTGCTTGGTAGCTGACCTTGCCACTGACTCGCGCTATCTGCAGTGCCGATTTTTTCACCGTTAGGAGCAGTGATTGCCGCGTTAACTTGACCTTCTTGAACCTTGATTGTCATGCTTTGGCCGCTATTGCATTCTACCAAGTAGCGCTTGGATATATTGGCTCGCAAACTATTATTGAGAGTAGTTCCCGTAGCACCTGCTGGAAAGTTAACTCGCTCAGTTACAGGAGTTTCCACCGCAGCGCCAGAAGGAGATGGAGAAGATTTCGGCAACGGCGAAGCAAGTGGCGGAACGCCTGAGAGCGAGGGAATTGGAGTCTGACTGGCCGACGGCGGGATGGTGAGGGGCAGTGTCTGCTGGGGTGCTGGGGGAAGTCCGGGCCGGCGGTTGAGGCGCGCTTCAGGGACAGGCGGAGGGCTTTCCCGCAGGGGTACGTCAGCGGGCAGTCTGATTTGAATGTTCGCTCTTTCCTGATACATTTTCCACGCTAGGAAACTACCGAGACTGAGCACAGAACCGACTAACATTCCACTGAAAAAAATAGCCAAAATTTGCCAAAATTGAGTTGGTTTTGGTTCAGGATTTGCTGTGTGAGTTGTGGGATAGGAATCACTGACAAATTGACTGGTTTCAGGCGGATATTCTGCGGAAATTGGAATTGTTTCTGTTTCGTTGATTGTTGTTGGAATATCTTCGTTTGCCACAATTTCAGCGGGAGTTTCTGTCGGTTCTGCTGTTGAATTGGCACTAACCATTTCTGCGTTCGGGAACTCATCGCTGGCTGTGGAAACTGTTTCTGGTTGCTGGGTCAAAATTTGATTTTTTTCCTGTTCGTCGTTCATGGGGCTAAATTTTTTGTACAAATACTGCTTTTAGACATTTTACGCGATCGCGACTTGCCTATTAAGGTCAAAGAAACCGGGGTTTTTTCGCTCATCTGTAAACTGTAACGCTCGTATTTTCTCCAAAAACCAGGTTTCTGACCACCGATGCGTCATTCCTAGCGCTGAGGACTAAAGTCCTTACTACAAACTAGGGGGCGCGAGTGACCAGAAACCGGGTTTTTTGCCAAATACCTGCTCAAAATCATCAATCTCGGTAAAAACCCGGTTTCTTTGTTCCGAGTGCGCCCTGAAATATAAGTATTGAGCGCAAACAGAAATCAAAACTTTTTGATGGGAAAAATGTAGGCGTAAATTTATCGCTGGGTGGGGGCGGGTTTATGAGATTGTTCGTTACAGGCGAGTATTGTTGGTGAAACCCGCCCCTACCAATTACCAATTTCCGACTCCCAATTCCCGATTACTAATTATTAGGCAAAGTCTGCCAAAAAGGCTGCAGTTCAGGCTTCCTCACAGTATTCGTTGCCGACTGCACGTTTCCTTTCAATTCTTGATAATAGCGATCGTTTAGAAAACTCACACTAACACCAGCAGGAAGCAGCAGTTGGCGCAATCTTTCTTGAGTGTAATCTCTGCCGTCAATCATCGGGCCGCGGGGATTAGAAACTAACAAATTGCCGTTGACTGGTACCGAATTGACCATATTTGGCCACCAAGCATAACCGCTGTAGCCAAACATCGCTGGAACTTGAACGATTTGGTCGTCTGTCAGTGAAAACTCTCTTTTCAACTTGTCTAATATCGGGTTGATTTTCTGCTTTTGCAAATTGAGGTTGTGTTGAATTAAAGCTTGATTTTTCAAGGCGGCGCTGACTGTAGTTTCATTGCTCAAACCGCGATTGATAGTAACCTCGCCGTAACCTTTCCCCGCCAATTCTTCCAACAGCTTTACTCCGGCTTCTGGACTGGCGATCGCCATTACATATTTTCCGGGAGTTTGACTGGGAATAAAATTGATAATTTCATCGACTTGGCGAGTCAAAAGCCAAGAAGTATCAATATCCACTGCAGGCCCTTGAATTCTTTGAGCTTGAATAAAATCAAGTACCTCTGGATTAAAACTAGCATTTCCCGAATTTCCGTAATAAGCTCGACCCATTGGATATCCGGGAATCGGCGGTGTCACCTGCAAATTTCCGTAGCCATTTGACCACTGACTTACGGGGTTATCGTCGCGAGAGTTGCCAATTTTAATTACTCTCAAGTTACGCTCTTCACTTGATTTATCCGGCGGGTTTTTATTGGGTTCGTCATTGCTTTTGAGAGCCACATTCAATTGGCGTATATCAGATTTTTCGGGAAGTTGAATGTAACCGTTTTTCTGAATATTTTGCATCCAAGCATTACCGCCCTGGATAATTTTTAATTGAGCGCCAGTGGGTTCTACTGCTTGTTTCAGTTGCGAGATAAATTCACTGTTGGCGGCCCCTCTGTCGCTGACTTGAACTTCTGTGACTGGTGCGGTATTGGCTGGTATTATCCAAGGACTGACACCCATTTGGATGGTGGTGGCGGCGATTTGTTGACCGTTGTTTTCGGCAGTTGCTTTGAGATTGACTTTGCCGTTCCAATTGCGATCGGCAAATTGTTTTGCTTCGACACCTAAAATAATATTCGTGCTGAAAACTAGGGGTTTTGTACCGGATATATCTACAGCTTGCCATCCATCGCCTATTTTCTGAAAAACGTTGATATGAGGGCTGGCGATGCTATCAGCAGTGATAAATAATTGAGAGGTTTTGAAGTTTTCAGACAAAGTTAAGTTAACTTGAGAAAGCATGGCTGCGCGGCGGGGGACGCTAACTTTGGTTTGTTTCCAAGGGGCTATTTTTGTGCGATCGTTCTTGGGATCGTTAAACACAATTAGCGCGCCGCTAGACAATGACCATTGTTCTTTTCCGGCTTCGTCTAGTTGATTAATTTCGCCGTCTCTGTTAGTATCTCCCGCAAAGAAGAAGTTGGTCTGCGAGGCTGCGAGGTTTACAGGGGCGGGAGTAGCAGTTGCGGTTGATTCAGGAGTTGGTTGAGGAGTTGCTTGCTGATTTATTTCTAATTCTTGGCGGGCTAGTTCTTGGCGGGCTAATTCCTGCTTTTCTAATTCTTGACGGGCGAGTTCTTGGCGGGCTAATTCTTGCTTTTCTAATTCTTGGCGGGCTAGTTCTTGCTTTTCTAATTCTTGGCGGGCTAATTCTTGTTTTTCTCGTTCCTGCTTTTCTAATTCTTGGCGGGCTAATTCCTGCTTTTCTTGTTCTTGGCGGATTAGTTCTTGGCGGGCGAATTCTTGTTTTTCTCGTTCGTGGCGGATTAATTCTTGTTTGGCAAATTCTTGTCTTTCTATTTCTTGGCGGGCGAGTTCTTTTTTCTCTTGTTCTTTTCTCTCTATTTCTCGGCGGGCGAATTCTTTTTTCTCTTGCTCTTTTCTGGCTAGCTCTCTTACCTGTTCTTCCTCGGCTCTAATTTTCTGTTGAGAACGTGCTACTTGCCATTCGTAGGTAGCGACAGTGAGGTTTCCTTGATATTCGATGGTTTTGTCGATCGCCCGCTCAGCCAAAAAAGAACCGTGAGGGATGAGTCGCAGGTGGTTGAGCGCCATTTGCCACAGGCGTTGTGACTCTTCCCAAGTAGCAGGGTCGGCTTTAGAAGTGCGTCCAATTACAACAGCTCTGGCGGCTATTTTAGCAGCATCGTCCCAATTATTTTTAGCTCTTTCTTCTGTTTGAATCTGACTTTGAGCGTTTTGGAGTTCCTCGGCCAGATTTTTAGATTGCTGGCGGTTCCAATGTTCTGGGGAAAACAGGTTGCTGTCGGTATTTTTCGCGCTGTTATCTAATTCTACCTTGAGGCGATCGCGCAATTTGTAGAGTTCCGGGAGCGATTGCGGAGTGTCGCCGTCTGACTGTCGCCCTGAGAGTGCGAGTTGGTAGTTGAGGGAAGGTTGAGCCACTGTTGCGGGCACAGCAACCCAAATAATACCGATGACGACACCAAAAGCATTGACAATGGCGATCGTAATATATTTAACTAAGCGCATATAGTTTATCCTCAGACACCCAAATAATTTTACCTAATCTTGGGTTCAATGGGGAATTTAATTGTAAAAACTTACGCATGAGGCCCAGAAACCGGGTTTTTTACAAAACTCTTTCGTTGCTGTCCACAAATTCGGTAAAAACCCGGTTTCTTAGTCGGAGTGCGTAAGTCCTGAATCTTAACTTGTCACCTCTGGGCACTACCGTGTCCTTACCCGTAGCTACCACTTCAAAAAAATGGTATACTTTCATGTTAATCTCCTACCTAGAAAACAACACATCACTGTTGTAGAAATTATTCATTTACTCTCTTATTCCCTAAAACTATCAGCAAAATCTATGAAATCCCGCTCTTGCTGGCTAATTTTTACCCTCATCGGACTCTCCTTAACAAGTTGCTCCCAGCAGAAGTCATCTCAAGAAATTGCTGAAACAGTTAACAAGAGCCTTGTGCTGATTTACTACGAAAATCAAGGCGGACACGGTACCGGGTTTATTGTACCGGGAAAAAAGGGAGTTTGCACTGTTCTCACGGCCGGTCATGTGGTTAAAGGCTATAGTTTGAAACTGCAAACTTATCAGGATCAACAAGGTCATACAACTGACAGTATTCAAACAAGTCCTACTTACGATTTAGCAGTGGTGACGTTTAAGTCTGCTGGGGAAAATTGTCCTTATCAAAGTGTCAATCTTGGCGATTCTAACGAGCTGAAAGTAGGACATAAAATCTATATTTCTGGTTTTCCTGTTCTTCAAAACGAAGATTTAGCGCCGGAATTTTTGGAAGGTTCAGTATCGAGGATTAATGTTGTCTTGACGGAGGGCTATGGAATTAATTATATAGCTGGAGTTTCTGTTGGGATAAGTGGCGCGCCTGTTTTAGATGCTAGCGGTAAAGTGGTGGCAGTTCACGGGCAGGCGAAGGATAAATTGCCGAGGGGAATTCCAATTAAAACTTATCTGGCAAATCAGTCTTGGGAAAATCAACCCCTTGCTAAGGCAGACTATACTAAACTGGAACAGTTGTTGGCGACCGGGAAGTGGAAAGAAGCAGATGAGGAAACTGCTAACAAAATGTTAGAAGTGGCGGGTAGACAAAAAGAAGGTTGGCTAGACAGTGAAAATATCGAAAATTTTTCCTGTCCAGATTTGCGGGCGATGGATCGACTTTGGGTAAAATACAGTGATGGACGCTTCGGCTTTTCGGTGCAGAAGCAGATTTATCAAAGTCTTGGTGGCACTAAAGAGTATGATAGAAAAGTATGGGTACCTTACGCTGAGGCGATCGGCTGGAAACAGAAAGGAGAGAAAGGAGAATGGTTGAATTACTCTCAACTAACTTTCAATACCAATGCACCATCAGCCCACCTCCCGGTTGGTGATGATCCCCGAATAGGTCGTTTGGGCAATAGAGGTATCTTCATAGAGAAATATTCTTCTCTCGTGCAGAGAGTTGTAAGTTGTAACCTATAAAGGCTTTAAGTTTTTATTAAAAATTGTCAGAGAGTCAAAATTCACTAAGTCATGCGGTGTCTGGGTTTCCGATACCTGGCACTGCGACTTGCCAGCCAGGATATTACCAGCAACTTGAGGATTATAACAATTAGCCAAAACGAACTTTTTAATGAATCAGGACTTACGCACTCCCACCAAAGAAACCGGGTTTTTTCCGAATCTGCGAGATGTAACGAAGTATTTTCGTAAAAAACCCGGTTTCTGAACCCCATGCGTAATTCCTATAAATTTAATATCACTTAGCAGAATTAGATCCAGCAATCCGATCCTCTTCAGCCAAAAAAGGAGTTAAATCAATCTCTGGCGAAGACGGAGAAAACTGAGAAGTTGCCAACTTACCATCGCTATTTTGATAAACCCCATTACCACCATTCAACAAATTTTCAGTCATATCTCGCATTGCTTGATAAGCCTGCGTATCGCTACCGGGATTCAACGTCAACACCAGCGGACAACCATCGCCACTTAACTTAGTTTTAGCACAAATCACGTATTGATTCGGCGTCTTAGGCTCGTCTCTATAAGCTAACTTAATTAAACCATCTTTGCGATAACCGTTCAAGGTTTCAGAAATTATTTGGCAGCGTCTTACAGGCGTATAATCACTGCCTAAAGTTGTGACCATTTTTAGCCAAGGTTGTTGACCTTTATCGTGACGGTACATAACAGTCCAAACTTCACTACCCCGCTGAGTATCTGGCTGAAGTTGGCAGGAAAAACGAGTATTTTGTCCAAATAACAGGGGCGGCCAACCTTGAACAATAGCAATTCCCGCACCGCCAACAGCCGCTAACAAACCTAGTACACCGATAGTCAGGTTTGCGACGTTAAAGAACTTTCCACTATTACTCACGGTACTGAATCCTCGATAAAATTTTGATAGACAACAAGAGCGACAATAAGTTGAGAATTTCTACATCAGCCAAGTAACGGATTCCCGAAAACTTCCCCGATGTCGAATAATGCTATTATAGTATTATGAAGTCAACACAACAGTTTACAGCAATTATTGAACGAGAAGGCGACGGATATGTATCCCTTTGCCCAGAACTTGATATTGCCAGCCAAGGTGACAATATAGAAGCAGCGCGACAAAATCTAATCGAGGCGCTGGAACTATTTTTTGAAACAGCAGATCCTTCTGAAGTCAAGAATCGGCTGATAAGATTCGGCGATTGAAATCGCTTCTACAAAAACAAAGTCGGCCTCCGCCGACTGAAGAATATTGATATCAAACTAGACTTAAATACCCGCTTATTTTCTTAGTCCGCGAAGGCGGACTTTGTTTGTGTAGACGCGGTTTCAACCGCCGAGTTTCTCTAAAGAAACCGGGTTTTTCATCAAATCTATCGACTACAACGAAATATTTTCGTAAAAAAACCCGGTTTCTCGGCCTCGCAAAAATCCTACAACTGCTTCACCTCAGCAACTAATTTCGCAACCACATCCTTAGCGCTACCAAACAACATCATCGTCTTATCCTTATAAAACAACTCATTGTCAACACCAGAAAAACCAGCACTCATCCCGCGCTTAATTACGATCGTATGCTTAGCCTTATCAACCTCCAAAATCGGCATCCCGTAAATCGGGCTCGCCGTATCGTGGCGCGCCGCCGGATTCACCACATCATTCGCGCCGATTACCAACGCCACATCCGTTTCTTCAAATTGCGGGTTGATATCGTCCATATCGTACAACTGCGGATAAGGCACGTTTGCTTCCGCCAACAGCACATTCATGTGCCCCGGCATCCGCCCAGCCACCGGGTGAATCGCGTATTTCACGTCAACACCCATTTTTTCCAAACCGTCGGCTAACTCGCGTACCGAATGCTGGGCTTGCGCTACAGCCATTCCGTAACCGGGAATAATTACCACCGATCGCGCATAGCCTAACATCATCGCACTTTCTTCGAGATTGATGCTGCGAACAGTTTTGTCAGTAGCACCAGCAGCAGCCCCAGCAGTCGCACCACCGCCGCCGCCACCAAACGCGCCAAACAACACGTTAGAGATCGATCGATTCATCGCCTTACACATGATCTGCGTCAAAATAATTCCAGACGCGCCCACAAGTGCCCCAGCAATAATCAGCATATTGTTCATCAAAATGAACCCAGCCACACTCGCCGCAATCCCCGAATAGGAGTTAAGCAGCGACACCACCACCGGCATATCACCACCGCCAATCGGCAGTACAAACATGATCCCCAGAATATTGGAAATCGCCACCAAAGCCAGGAATACCGGCACATCCTCCGGGTGAAACACCATATAACCGCTGCCGGCTAAAAGCGCGATCGCCAGCATCGCATTAAACGGCTGTTGAAACGGAAACGAAATCGGAGCACCCGGTAGCAATTCTTGCAGTTTTGCAAACGCCACAAGGCTACCAGTAAAGGTAATTCCGCCGATTAACACGCCCAAAAGGATCGTAATCGTCGTATCCGGCGCAGGCGATTGCGGGATGCTGAGATAGCGCCAGAATTCGCCCACAGCAACAAGTGCAGAAGCCGCGCCCCCGAAACCGTTAAGCAAACCCACCATCTGCGGCATATCCGTCATTGCAACGGTTTTCGCCATAATTGTTCCCACAATGGAACCGATGATGATGCCGACAGCAATCAATTCGTAGCTGATAACTTGCCTTTCGAGTAACGTACCGACGATCGCAATAAACATCCCGATCGCAGCTAACACGTTTCCTTGACGCGCAGTAGCCGGGGAGCCCAATTGTTTCAAACCGACGATAAATAAAGATGCGGCCACTAGATAGCCTAGCTGAATGCCACTGGGTAGAAAATCGCTCACGCTTTAACCTCTTTTTTCTTGAACATTTGCAGCATTCGATCGGTTACTAAGAAACCGGCGACAACGTTAATTGTGGCCAGGGCGATCGCGATCGTCCCCAAAATCGAAGTAACAGTCACATTTCCCTGGCCCGAAATCAGAATTGCCCCTAAAACCGCAATTCCCGAAATCGCATTCGATCCCGACATCAAAGGTGTGTGCAGCGTCGGCGGGACTTTATTAATTACTTCAAATCCCACAAACGACGCTAGCGTAAACACTACTAAACCTGCAATCAATCCTTCTGCCATAACAATTGGTAATTAGTAATTGGAAATTGGTTATTAGTCAGTAGTCATTAGTCATTAGTCAGTAGTCAGTAGTCATTAGTCAGTAGTCATTAGTCATTAGTCAGTAGTCATTAGTCATTAGTTAGTAGTTATCAACTGTAAAAGCTTTACCGTTTCCCAATCAGTTCAAACCTATTCACAGACTCCTGTTTACTGCCGAGGCCAGATTACCCCTTAGCTTGCCCCCTACTCCCCCTTAATAAGGGAGGAGAAGAAGCATTCAAAGTCCCCCGACTATCCGGGGGATTTAGGGGGATCTGGCCTTGGCTAAAAACGAGATTCATCAATGGTTTTAGATTTAAGTTGACACTAATTACACCAGCCATATCCCCACTAATAACCAATGACTAATGACTAATGACTAATGACTAATGACTATTGACTATTGACTACTAACTATTGACTACGGATGCCTCAGCCGTCAAAGCATCGCGAACTCGCTGGTTGCTAATCTCACCGTCGCGGGCGACACAAGCACCAGCAATGATATCGTCTTCAAAATTCAAATTGAGTTCCTTATCTTTCAGCATCAACTGAACCAAAGCCGAGATATTTTTCGAGTAAGTTTCGCTAGCGTGTACCGGCATTGAGGACGGCAAATTAATCGGCCCGATGACATTAACACCGTTCCATTCAACATCTTTCCCCGCTTCAGAACACTCGCAATTGCCGCCTTGTTCCGCCGCGAGGTCAACAATTACCGAGCCAGGTTTCATTTGAGAAACCATTTCTCGGGTAACTAAAATAGGTGCTTTTCTGCCGGGAACTTGAGCGGTGGTAATCACTGCATCGGAGGCGCTGACGTGTTGGGTGAGCACTTGGCGGGTGTATTCTTTAGCGGCTTCTGATAGCTCTTTTGCATAGCCACCGGCGGCGACGGTTTCTTCTTTTAGTTCGACATCAACGAATTTAGCACCCAAGCTTTGCACTTGTTCTTTGGTTTCCGGGCGGATGTCGAAGGCTTCGACAACTGCACCCAAACGGCGCGCTGTGGCGATCGCCTGCAAGCCCGCAACGCCCACACCCATTACCAATATTTTCGCGGGGCGAATTGTACCCGCCGCCGTTGTCAGCATCGGGAAATATTTTGGCAATGCACAGGCTGCGATCAGTACGGCTTTGTAACCGGCGACGTTGGCTTGGGATGACAGTGCGTCCATGCTTTGGGCGCGGCTGGTGCGCGGGATCATTTCCATGCTAAATGCCGTTACTTTGCGATCGGCCAACCGCTGCACTAAAGCCGGATTTCCCAAAGGATTCAAAAATCCGATGAAAACTCCTCCTTCGCGGAGTTGATGAACTTCAGATTCTTGGATCTCCCCGATTTTGACGACGACATCGGCTTCGCCCCACAGCGTAGCGGTATCACCGATAACACGAGCTCCGGCTTCTTCGTAAGCAAGATCCGAGAAAAACGATTTTTCCCCGGCACCGGCCTCAACCCAAACTTCTACGCCCTGTTTGACTAATCGGGCTACAGCGTCGGGCACTAAGGCCACCCGGCGTTCCTCTGCTTTAAATTCTTTGGCGATCGCTAATTTCATAAGAAAAACTCGGCAAGTGGGAAACTCAGCGACTTCAGTCCTGAGAGGAAAACGGCTCGGCGATTTTAATCGCCTTGAATCCCCTTTCGGGGGTCGGAGAGGGAATTTAATTAACCTCTCCGATGAGGTATGGTTGCCTCAAACTCCCATTTCTGGGGTAATGTTCGCTTGTCGGTCAAGGTTATAAAGGCTTGTTAGGCTAGCAGCACTGTCGAGAGTGACTTTAAGACTGTTTAACAACTAGCGACAGAGCAGAAAACTAGCGTCGCATTCGCCCGGTGTCGTGACCTGAATAACGTAGTCAGTTAAGACTTAGGCCCGTCAGAATAGCTTGTAATTTCTTACAAGCTCAGCGGCTTTAGCCCTGAGTTCCTGACTAACTCTCCTTTACTCTAGACATAGACAGGGCGGTTAAAACCGCACGCATACATGGCGGTTTCAACCGCGTCTGGACGAGACAGGGCGGTTGAAACCGCCAGCAGAAAGTCAGACAAAACCTGCAGACGCAGGTGGAAATTCAAATTTCCCAGTCCGCAGAGGTGTTCGGCGAGGGAAGCCGAGTCGCGGACATCGTTTGACAAGAAGCGATTTCAATTGCTGGCCCGGTGGCGGTGGAAATCTATTCTGCTGGCTTCTCACGTTGATAGTAAAGCCGATCGCCAAAAATACACTCGCTTCTTTAACTTGTCTTATAGATTCAATTTCGTTAAACTATTCAATTTGCAGCCGAGTATGGTACAATATAACGCTGCCTAATTCTGTAGTGTAAATGTCTGTTGTCAGTATTACGCAAAAAAAAATTGATTGAATTCGGGCGATCGCACTCATCAAATTGCCAAAACAATCGCTATATTAAAGGCATTCATTGCAAATTGCCCGCAGTAAATATTTAAGGTTCCATTCTAATTTTGGTCAGAGGAGCGATTATGAGACGATTATTTTCAGCACTAGCAGTTACAGGTTGTTTGCTGACAGGCTTACCCGCCATCAGTTTAGCCCAAGGAATGCCGGGATTCACAATTTTCGGCGGCCCCGAGCGCGCCAACCAATTAAACTATCGCTTGGATTACGGCAAAGCAGGGATGAACGGTGACAGATACCGGCTGCGAATTCCTTCCAAAAAAGTAAGTTTGGCGATCGCCCAACTGAACATATCCTATCCAGACTACTACAAAGGCGAATTCGACCAAAAAGATATTAAAGTGCGCGTCAAAGACAAAACAATACAATTGCAAGAAGTAATCTGGGACAAAGAAAATCGATTCATAGAAATTTATCCCGCAGAACCAATTCCAGCAGGTAGCAACGTTGAAGTTGTGCTCTCCAACGTCCAGAACCCAAGTCCCGGCGGGATGTACAATTTCAACCTCCGCATCCGCACCCCAGGGGACGTTCCATTGATGCGTTACCTGGGGACTTGGCTGTTAAGCATTGAGTGAGGAAAAGGGCAGAAACCGAGTTTGTTTCGACAAAATACGCGGTAACAGCCCGCAAATTCCCCAAAAAACCCGGTTTCTGAGCAACCCGCGATCGCCCAGAAACCGGGCTTTTTGTCGAAAAATACGCGGTAACAGCCCGCAAATTCCCCAAAAAACCCGGTTTCTGTGATGGGAGTGCATAAATCCTGAATACTCAAATGTCCACAAATACGTCAAAAGTATTATTTTTGGGCGATCGGACTCCCAAATCAACGAGCATCCTCTATACCTTAAGAAGGAGTCAACAACACAGTTAAATTCCCCATTCGATTGGGGGATGCGAGGCGGAGGGAGACTCCGCTATAAACAATAAATACAAAGGTTTTTAGGCGATTGTGGAAATCAATAGCCCAAGGGCGCTAGCTACAAAATATTTACCAATCAAATAGGATTGCTCGATCCGTACTCATACATGAATCTACAAGCAAAAATCAAATCCATAAAACTTCCTCCGGCCCTCAAATCTCGAAATTATCGCCTGTTTTTTGCAGGACAAGGCATCTCACTCATTGGCAATTGGATGACCCAAGTCGCTACTATTTGGCTTGTCTACCATTTGAGCGATTCACCTTGGATGCTGGGCTTAGTGGGATTTACCAGTCAAATTCCCACATTAATTTTACTGCCTTTTGCAGGAGTTTTCATCGATCGCTGGAACCGGCACAGAGTCATAATTGCCACTCAAGTATTAGCAATGGTTCAATCCTTAGCCCTAGCATTTTTAGCGCTAACAGGAGTCGTGAACATCTGGCAAATCCTGGTATTGAGTTTCTTTCAAGGGGCAATTAATGCGTTTGACGCACCAGCACGACAAGCTTTCGTGCCCGAAATCGTAGACAAAAAAGAAGACTTAGCAAATGCGATCGCCCTCAACGCTTCCATGTTCAACGGAGCCAGATTGATCGGGCCAGCAATTGCAGGTTTGCTGATAGCAACAATCGGCTCTAGTTATTGTTTCCTGATTGACGGACTCAGCTACATCGCCGTAATTGCAGGCTTATTAGCGATGAAAATCAAGCCGCGCCAAATTGCCGCAACTAATACAAAACCCTTACAAAGATTAAAAGAAGGATTTGTTTACGCCTTCGGCTTTCCGCCGATTAGAGCAATTCTCATCTTATTATCATTAGTCAGCTTCGCCGGAATGTCACACACAATATTAGTCCCAATTTTTGCTACAAAAATACTCCACGGCGACGCAGAAACCCTCGGCTTTTTGATGGCAGCTTCTGGAGTCGGAGCATTTTCAGGCGCGATTTATTTAATTGGACGAAAAAGTGTCGTCGGTATCGGCAAATTAATTGCTATTTCCCCCGCCGTCATGGGATTTGGACTGATCGGTTTTGGTTTATCCCGCGTCTTGTGGCTGTCATTAATCATGATGTTATTCGTGGGGTGGGGTTTCATCATCCAATTTGCAGCAGGAAACACATTCTTGCAAACAATTGTAGAAGACGACAAACGCGGCAGAGTCATGAGCATCTACACAATGGCATTTTTTGGAGTCACACCATTTGGCAATTTAGTAGCCGGCGGATTGGCCAATTATATCGGCTCTCCCAACACAGTCATACTTGGCGGTATAATTTGTATTTTAGCAGCGGTAGTTTTCAGCAAACAGTTGCCCGCTTTAAAACACTTAGTCCGACCACTTTATCAAAAAATGGGTTTAATTCCTAGCGCCGATCAAACATAAAAACGCAACGGTAAATATCTAACTAGATCCACCTGCGTCGATCTGCGTTCATCTGCGGTAAAAAATTACACCAGAGGTGCAACCAATGGCAAATACCAGTGCAATTCCCCAACAGCAAAGCGACGATCGCGTTCCCTTAAAAACCTGGATCGGCGTGATGGGAACAATTCTCGGCGCTTTCATGGCAGTTTTAGACATCCAAATCACCAACGCATCCCTCAGAGATATCCAAGCAGCTTTAGGCGCAACTTTAGAAGAAGGTTCTTGGATTTCCACCTCCTATCTAGTCGCCGAAATAGTCGTTATTCCGATTACGGGATGGCTGTCGCAGGTGTTCTCTGTTCGCCGCTACATCTTGGTAAATGCAAGTTTTTTTGTATTCTTTTCCATGTGCTGCGCTTGGGCGTGGAATTTGAGTTCAATGATTGTATTTCGAGCGCTGCAGGGGTTTACGGGCGGCATTTTGATTCCGATGTCTTTTGCGTTTTTGCTGACAAATTTACCGCCCAAAAAGCAGCCGATAGGGATGGCGATGTTTGCCCTGACAGCTACTTTTGCACCATCCATCGGGCCGACATTGGGAGGTTGGCTGACGGAGAATTACGGCTGGGAATATGTCTTTTATTTGAACTTGGTTCCGGGGCTGATGCTGCTAAGTGCTGTGTGGTATGCCGTCGCCCCGACACCGATGCGGCTAGAACTGCTCAAAGGCGGCGACTGGTGGGGAATTGCCTCAATGGCGATCGGCTTAGGTTCCCTGCAAGTCGTGTTAGAAGAAGGCAGCCGCAAAGACTGGTTTAGTTCTGATTTTGTTTTGCGTTTAACCATAATCTCTGCCATATTCCTCAGCGCTTTTTTCTGGATTGAACTAACTCGAAAAAACCCGTTTATCAACCTGCGATTGCTGACTCGCCGCAATTTCGGCTTGGCAACTATTGTAAATATTTCATTGGGGGTAGGATTGTACGGTTCGGTGTTCATTCTGCCCCTGTATTTAAGTCAGATTCAGCAATACAATGCCATGCAAATTGGCGAGGTAATTATGTGGGCTGGCGTACCGCAATTATTCATCGTGCCAATCGTGCCGAAATTGATGCAGCGAATTGATATACGGGTGATGATTGCTACAGGTGTGAGTTTGTTTGCGGTGAGTTGTTTTATGAATGCCAACATGAGTCACGATACGGGTATCGATCAGTTGCGTTGGTCGCAATTAGTGCGAGCATTGGGACAGCCTTTAATTATGGTGCCGCTGTCAACTATTGCCACGGCTGGTATGGAGAAACACGAGGCTGGTTCGGCTTCTGGTTTGTTTAATATGATGCGAAATATGGGAGGTTCGATGGGGATTGCGGCGCTAGCAACTTTGGTGACGCAGCGGCAGCAATTTCACTCTAATCGATTGGGGGAATCTGTTTCTTTGTATAATCCCGCAACGCAGGAAAGAATTAATCAAATGACTCAGTATTTTGTGAGTCGCGGTGCTGATTTGAGCGTGGCGAAAGATCGGGCAATTCAGGCAATTGATAATATTGTGCGCCGGGAAGCTTATGTGATGGCTTTTAATGATTGTTTTTATTTTGTGGGAATTGCATTGCTGGTAAGCGGGATTGCTATTTTGGGTTTTAAAAAGGTGAAACCGGGTGCGGGTGGTGGAGGGGGCGCTCATTGATTATATAGCGCCTCGGCGCACCCTACAAATGTTCACCATTCTTGTTCTGCTTCTGCTTCTGCTTGGATTAAATTTTGCCGCAGTTCCACCCAATTTATTTGATGAGATGGGGAATCTTCGAGGAGTTTTCCGCGCTGTAAATGCAGGACTCGCGTGCTAAACTGTTCGGCTAATTCTAATTGGTGATTGACCATTAAAATTGTGGTTTGATTGTTAGTTAGCTGTGTCAATACTTGCAAAATGTGAGCGGCTTTTCCTGCGTCTAGGGCGGATGTTGGTTCGTCTAAAAGCAAGATTTTGGGTTCCAAAATGATGCCGCGGGCGATCGCCACTAACTGTTTTTGGCCTGTGGAAAGCTGCAATTCGGTGCGATCGAGCCATTCTTGGGGGATATGAAGTTGTTCAATAACCCCGCTAATTCTCTGTGCAATGTTTGATGGAGTCACGCCCCGCAACTTCAAAGGATAAGCCAACGCCTCCCGCACCGACATCCCCAAAAGCTTAGATTCTTGCAAAATTAGGGTGATTTGTCGCCGAAGTTCGATCGCAGGTATTTGTCGGTAATCCCGATTTTCCAGATAAATCGAGCCGCTGGTGGGGCTGCTGAGTCGGTTTAACAACCGCAACAGCGTTGTTTTCCCAGCCCCCGAAGGGCCGACAATTGCGACGCGATCGCCAGAGTGCACATCAAACGAGATATTGTCTAATAAGTAGCTAGAGGCGATCGGTGTTTTCAAACTTACATCATCAACGCGCAATTGAGGAATTGTTTCTGTATTATTTGGTGAATAATTAAGCATTTAATTTATTTAAAATAGGGAATAATTAGTTTTATTGAACCGCGAAGACGCAAAGGACACGAAGGGGAGCATCTCAATGAAAGCAGCCAAGCTAAAAAATGGAGGTAGGAGACAGGAGGAAAGAGGAAAGAGGAAGAAAGAAGGAGTCAAAAGAAGTATTTTTACAAATATGAGATGCTCCCACACGAAGTCAGAATCAGGAAGAAGATCGGAAAAATAATAGCCAGATTTCCAACTTCTTTAAGAAGTCAGAAATCTATCTAATAAATTCATCCGTGTATCCGTGTCCGCATCCGTGTCGTGCCGCTCTTCCTTCTCAAACTTTTACTGTTTTTTCCAATGGAAAACCCAACTGTTCGCGCTGTTCCAAATAAAGCTGAGCAACCCGTCGCGCCAAATTCCGAATCTTGGTAATGTAGCGAGTTCTTTCCGTTACCGAAATCACGCCTCTCGCATCGAGTAAATTGAAAGTGTGAGAACATTTTAACACATAATCAAGACTGGGCAAAACCAATCCTTTTTTTGTCAGTTGTTCGGCTTCTTGCTCGTACAATCCAAACAAAGTAAACAACAATTCAGGATTAGAAGCTTCAAAGTTATAAGTACACTGTTCTATTTCTCCTTGTAGGTAAACGTCGCCGTAAGTTACGCCATCTTTCCACTGAATCTTGGTCATGGCATCAACTTCTTGGAGATACATCGCGAGGCGTTCTAGCCCGTAGGTAATTTCAATAGATACCGGGCGACAATCTATGCTACCGCACTGTTGAAAGTAGGTAAATTGGGTGATTTCCATGCCGTCGAGCCAGACTTCCCAGCCCACACCCCAAGCTCCGAGGGTGGGCGATTCCCAGTTGTCTTCTACAAAGCGAATGTCGTGGTCTTCCGGGCGAATTCCTAATGCTCTGAGGGAGTCTAAATAAACTTCTTGAATGTTGGGAGGAGATGGTTTAATCAGGACTTGATATTGATAGTAATGTTGGAAGCGGTTGGGATTTTCGCCGTAGCGTCCGTCGGTGGGGCGGCGACAGGGTTCGACATAGGCGACTGACCAAGGTTCCGGGCCAATTGCTCTGAGGAAGGTGTGGGGATTCATGGTTCCTGCACCTTTTTCTGTGTCGTAGGATTGGGCGATCAGACAGCCTCGATCGCTCCAGAATTGATTTAAGGTGGCAATGATTGATTGAAAGTTCACTGGTTTAAATAGGGCTAGTATGTATCTCAACTTATTTAAGCATAAAAAAGGCAGGGTTTATGCAAATAAACCCTGCCAAAGTTATGTGAGGTGTAAAAAGTTAGGTCGTTTGAATCGAGTTGTGATTTAGTCTGCGGGAGTGAGGGAAACTAATAGGGTGATGTTGTCAACGCCGATGACATAAACGGTGTCTCCTGGTGTGAGGGTGATTTGGCGATCGCACCGTGCGGGCCACCAGCTACCTTGAAAGCGGACGCGACCTGTTTGATTCGGATAAATCGATTCATCGACGATTGCTTCTTCATTGAAGTAGTGAAAGTTGGTATTGATGTAGTTGTCGATTAACATATTATTTGCTGTGCTGTAGGTGTGGACAGAAAAAATAGAACCGAAAGCTTTTGCTAAATTGAACATTTTACGGACTCCTTTTGTGTTAAAATATAGGAAATTTTTAGATGCTGTTTCTGCTATTTAAAAGGCTGCATTTCCTGATTTTCGATGCTGTGATTTAGTCGGCGGGAGCGAGGGAAACTAACAGAGTGATGCTGTCAACGCCGATGACATAAACGGTATCTCCCGGTGTGAGGGTGATTTGGCGATCGCACCGTGCGGGCCACCAGCTACCTTGAAAGCGGACGCGACCTGTTTGATTCGGGTAAATCGATTCATCGACCACGGCTTCTTCGTTGAAGTAGTGAAAATTGGTGTTGACGTAATTTTTGATTAACATATTGTTGGCGGTGTTGTATCCTTGAGTAGAAAAGATTGAGCCGAAAGCTTTTAGTACGTTGAACATGATATTTACTCCTGTTGTGTTAAAATATATGGATGTGTAATTGTTTATTTCTGCTATTTGAGAGGCTGCATTTCCTGGTTAAGATTGATTAATGGCCTAGATATTTCATTGTTCTTGTCTGTGGTGCTTCCATCCGGAGCAAAAACAAAAACTTTTTGATTTTTTTGGGGATTTGAGCGACGGTTGCGGGGAGTCTAAATTGAGTAATTCCAAGGTATTGAATTAAGGATTTAGCTGTCGCTTAGTTGCTGGGATTTGTCTCACTGGTAGATGTTGTTAGCTACATTAGCGCTTGGCTGATTCCGCATTACTGCTGCTGTGAAGATGTTTTCTTTTTTGATTTGAGGATTTTTTGAATCGGTTGTGACTCGCTTGCTTTACACTTACTAATTTATAAAAAGTCGAAGGTATGTGGTGCGATCGGTCTGACACTTTCCGTCTCTGGTACTGGCACAGGACAGTAAGCAACGGTAAAACAACGATTGATCGATGGTTTGAGGCTAATTCTCTGGCTTGTGGCTGTGCCAATTTAGCAAAGTGGACTACTGCAGGCGGTGAATTCTAAGTTTACGCAATCTCGATCGACCAATCCGGAACATCCGTACATATCTAGTGCGCGACTCACACCATCGCCGATAAAATACCGTTATAGGTTTCTAGTCAGGGCCCAACTCCTCTCTCGTCTGATGAATACCCAAGTCCGAACGATCGAACCGATTTTGCGTACTCAGGCATCAAAAATGCACGCTGAGACTGACGCAGACATCACGAAGCCCTAGGAGTTTTCGATCCGCGCAGCTCGATCGCACCCTGCAATCGCAATTATTCAACAAGTCAAACTTAAAGTCAATTCATAAATTCAGCATCTTAAATTCATAAAAGTCATAATTATCAAGAACCTTCTCGATACTGCATAATAGTTACAGGAATTCTGAATAAAAATTTAGCTAACTGAGACAAACCAAACTTGAATTTCAAGGACTGCGGCAAATCTTGCACAGAAACTGCTACGAAGCCAAAGCGACTGTAAAATGCTGCGAGTCGCTTTCCCAAACATTCTAAATATAGCGGTTCCGTAGCCTGTTGAATTAAATATTGTGTGAGATAGGTGCCCAAACTGCGATCGCGCCAATCCTTCGCCACCACCAAACTACCCAATTCTTGCGCGCCGGAAAAGTTCCGCAACTGTCCGCAAGCAGCCAACTTTCCCTCACATTCGATGACCCAGAATTGCTCCCAGCGCAACTGAGTAGGATCGAGTTTAGCGCTCCAAACTAACATTCTAATTGATTTGATATCTTGTTTCAACGCTGGTCGGATTGTGCATTTTGGGGGTAAGGAAAAATGACTTTCATTCATGATGATTCCTGTTGGCTTTCTCGTTTGGCTTGGGCTTTCAACATCCTTTCTTTTAACCGTGCATTTCTCTCGGCAATTTCGGGATTTCCCTCATACCAAGGCGGAACATCGTCATAATCGGGGATTCCATCATCTATCAGATAGCGCGCGTTGGGTTGCTTGGGATAACCTGCGGCCAATCCTCCAGTACAGATCGCAAATAAAGCTGTATTTTCAGCAGCTTTTAATGCTCTCTTTGCAGCAGGAGAAACTCTCACAATATCGCCGCCCTCAAGTGTCAATAGTTCCCCATCTACAACCATCAAGCCCTTGCCTTCAACTACAATATAGACTTCTTCTTGTTCTGCGTGGCTGTGAGTAAAGGTGTAGCCCTCGCCAGCCGGCAAGCGAATCAAACCTAAAGCTACTCCTTGCAGATTTAGCTGTCGCCAAGGGTTGGTGAGTTGGGGCAAATTCTTAAAATCAAAGTGAGCTTTACTGAATTTATTGTTATTTTCAGAATCTAGTTCCATATTATCTATTTAAGTAGAAGAGGTGTTAATAAAAATTATACCAGCGACGCGCTTCAAAATGCGAAACACTTCGTAACAATCCTTGGCGCGATTACGAACTCATAAGATAAAGCGTACTGCGGATTGTCTTATTTAACCAATTTAATCAATCTGAAGTTGCTGCCATTTGTCAGAAGCCCAAAAGTTGGTCTATCAGGATTGGGGTTACTCAGCTTTTACGGTATCTTCTATCATGGGGTACTCGGCACTGTTAATATACCCAACATTTACTTTGTCTCAATATCGCTTTTCTGCGTCTGTGATTTCTGGCGAATCATCAATCCATTCTCTGAAAAATTGCTCGTCTTCAGACAATTGTAGATTAAATTTTGTTTGGACATCACCGAGTGTCAGTGCTTTTGCTTGAATGCTTTGTGTCATAATTTTCTGTAGCTCTTAGCTAGTTGTAACTGATTGTAGCAGATCGATTGTCGATCGCCCCCAGCAACACCAACGCGCTAAACCGCGCCGGATAGGTACAAGATAATCCCGTTTCTGCTTGAATTTCAGCTATTGCTAACAGCGCATCTGCCTCATTTAAGCGATGAGTGTTAAGGGCGGATCGCGCTCACTTTTGCCCCTACAAAAGCACCCGCCGCCGCCACCATTTCGTACAATTCAACCACTTTCAACAAACTCGGAATCGATACCTGCGGGTGATGCGGCAAGCCTGCTTTTTTACCCAGCCAGTCGTAGATTGCCATGTCGATGGCGGCGCGGGCTGTGGTATATTGTGGCATAATTATAGTTAGGCAAAGTGCCATGCAGCGCGCGCTACATTAACAGGTAAAAAGCTAAGCAAGTAATACCAATCTTCCAAATTAATGCAACAGTATATGTAGGTGTGGATACATCGAAAATTTTTCAAAAAGAGTGACAATCTAATAGCGACGCACCTTACACATTGGGTGAACAAAACAACCCTCCGTTTCACTCCGCCCAACAATTTTATTGTTGCAACATTTTTTATAAATGGTATAAATTCAAGAGGGTAGACTAAAGTCCTTACTGCGAACCTATGATAAAGCAGGACTTATTTAATTGTAAGTCCTGCTAGGCTGCTAAGCGATCATTTTCTAAATTTTATTAAACAGCCTGACTCAAAAATCCGCCTGACCAATTGTCAAATTCTGTGCCAATCTCCTCAGACTGTTCTAGTAGAGGGTTTAGCCTCTCCTCGGAGATTGCAAAGCAGGGGAAACGGTAAAAACCCTGCACCACTTTTTTTGTTTTAACCACGAAGGTCAACCAGAATTAACTTTTATCGCCGCAGTTACAGCATTGTTCGCCAGTCGCTTCCCGGACACCGTTCTCCTATGGTTGGCGATTTATAGGTCAAACAGAAAAACACCTGTTCTGGCTAAAGTTGGTTGTTTATTTATGCTGTATCGTTCTATTCTGTACGATTTTGGAAAAATGTTAGCGGTCGTACAAAAAACTTTACAATTTGCAGCTATTAGACTTTGCCAGAACAGCGAATCAAAGGCAAGATATATGCCTACCCACAATAATTATTGTTTATGTCTCATGCACATTTTGCTAAAAGTCGAAGAAAAGTAAGTGGTTTGTTTTTGACCTATTTGTTGACTGTGGAGCTTATTTGTCGCAGTTGATGTTGAATTCGGTTAAATTCTTTCTGTTCTTCGCTTAGCAAAGTATTGTCGATCGGCGATCGCATATCCCACTGCAATTCAGACAATAACAGCAAACAACCGGCCATAATTATGCCTGTGGTTAGATATTGCCAAGGTGCGACAAAAGGCAATAATCCGATCGCAAATAGATGAGCTAATCCGATCGCGATAAAAGTGCGCGATCGCAAACCGAGTCCAGTACAAAAATAGCCGATCGCGCTCAACCCCAACCACAAATCGCACAAGTGCTGCAACAAACCACCCCAACCCAGAAAAATACTGCAATCCGTCAGCACCAAACCAGTTATCATCAGCATCGCCCAACAATACAGAATCCAGCTAACTCGCTCGACTTTTACCCAAAACAAAGTTAACACAGCCATCCCAGCAGTGCCAATAATCGTCAGTGTTGACCACAGAATCGCCTGAAAGCTCCAACTAAGCGGCACAAATTGAGCCGTGAAAAAAATCCCCGCCGTCACCAAACCCCAAAGCAGAAAAGTTTGGTCAATCCGGGTATAAAATCCTGAGAAAAGAGTAATATTTCCAATTTGCCAGTTTAGTTGCAACAAGCCCGATCGGTCTTGTACGTCGAGATGTTCCTGTTTGCTGCGGATTAGGGGTTCGGAGACGTTGAAAAAGGTCATCCAGTGTGGTTTAAAATATTAGGTTTTGCCTATTGTAACAAAACTACATAAATATTTTAAAAATTTTATTTCATTTTTTCTCATTCCCCGGATCTGCCTGGGGAGGTAGATATCGAGGAACAGCCTCCCCAGAGTCTAAAGCTGGCGACGAAGCTGCGTTAAGTTTAGACTGACACAGCTTAGAATTTTGAGTTTAAGCAAGCCTTCAATACTAATTTTTGGGATAAAAAATGAAGGCAACATTCACAAGCGTTGAGCCATTTTAATTGTCGAGTAAATTGGCCACGTACTTCTGGCAGTTTTTTGCAGATCGAGTTTATATTTCCTGGCGTTGCTGATTTACGGTAGGACAGGTTAAATATGCAATTCATAAAAACTAGCAGAAAGCTTCTGGATTTTGAGATTATTTGTTTCTCGCCCAGCGAGCAAAGTCTCTGCACAATTTAAGGCGGACTTGCACTGGTTTTTTAGCCACTGGATAAATTATATCAAATCCTCTCTTCATCGGAATAGTAAATTCACTGTTGACTGTTAACATCATGTAAGTAGAAAGGCGTAAATATTTGTAGTTGGGATGAGGCAGGAGTCAGGAGACAGAATGCAGGAGGGATTAAGGTTTTAGCCTCATTTATCTTTCTTAACAAAGTTGTGTTTTTCCCCACCGACTTACTTATGAGTGCAACCGGAATTGATATTAGACTGCAATTGCATTGATGCGATCGATTCAAAATTATTTGCGTCAATCAGTGTTAATCTGCCTGAAATCTGCGATCGCTTCATCGGACAAAAATTTATCTTGTAAAATAAACCAACTTTCCTAAAATTTTGTGAAAAAAATTGGCTTAAAAAAGAGGTATTACCTATTGACTTTTCCAGAATTCTTGTGGTATATTTTAGATAATGGGAGTGGTGAGTTAAATTTTAAAAATGTCACCACTCCCATTATTTAATAATACTTCATCGATTACTCAAAGTCAAGCATTAAGCCGAAAAAAAAAAGGCGATTTTTTTTTGATTTCTTCAACTAAAATTAATCTGCGTTGATTACCAATTCCCCATTTCCGTCAATAACTTCGCCGATCGCCCAAGCAGCAATTTCCTGAGACTCAAACCATTGAACGGTGGCTGCGACTTCAGCGCGATCGACCAACAGGACAAACCCAACACCCATATTAAAAGTATTGAACATATCTGCGATCGCAACTTGCCCAGCTTCAGCAATCCAGTCAAAAATCGGCAAACTCGGCCAGCTATCAATGTCAATTTTCACAGATTGATTTGCGCCCAAACAGCGGGGCAAATTTTCCGGCAAACCGCCACCAGTAATGTGAGCCATCCCGTGAATTTTTAAACCGCTGTTAATGGCTGCGAGGACAGGCTTAACATAAATCGCAGTCGGAGTGAGAAGAACCTCTCCCAAACTTTGGCCGCCCAACTCAGAGGGTTGGGAATGCCAATCAAAACCCCTCACGCCCGCAATTTTCCTTACCAAACTAAAACCGTTGCTGTGGACACCAGAACTAGCGAGCCCCACAGCCACATCTCCCACCCGCACCTGCGAACCATCAAGCAACTTGCTTTTTTCGACAATTCCCACACAAAAACCAGCCAAATCGTACTCACCCGCTTGATAAAAACCGGGCATTTCTGCGGTTTCACCTCCGAGCAAAGCACAGCCTGCTTGCTTGCAACCCTCAGCAATCCCTGTCACCACAGCAGCTAATTGTTCAGAATTTAACTTTCCCGTGGCTAAATAATCGAGAAAAAAGAGGGGTTCCGCCCCGGATGTCAGCACGTCGTTGACGCACATCGCCACCAAGTCGATACCTACCGTGTCGTGGCGCGAGAGCTCGCTGGCCAACTTCAACTTAGTCCCAACGCCGTCAGTGCCCGAAACCATCACCGGCTCTTTTAAACCCTCCGGGACGCTGAAAAACCCGCTAAATCCGCCGAATCCGCCCAAAACTCCCGCTCTGTGGGTGCTTTTGACCGTATTTTTGATGCGCGAGACAAAAGCTCTGCCCGCCTCAACATCCACACCTGCTTCTCGATAATCCATAAATCCGCCAAATCGATTTCTAAGTTTTAGTGTATGCCCATAACGGTTAACGCTTAACAGTGGACAAACAGCTTTTTTCAGGCCAAGCATTAGACCCTTCCTCCAAAGGCCTGTCTGAAACAGGCTCGAAAAGCCTCTTCCAGAATAATTATGGGAGAGGTCTAGTACGCAGCAATAAAATCCGGTGAATTTTTGTAAAGTTTTGTAAAGTTTTCAGGAATTGCGAAAACGTCTGCAAACACTGGAATCAAAGCATTATCTGAGACAGAAATTTGTGAAAATACCCTCAATTTTTGGTAAATTTCGTGCTGTGAGCGATCCCCAAGCGCAAAAGTTTGTGGTAGTCTGTTGCAGTTCGTTACCAAAACACAAATTGCGGATCGAGTATGAGTTGTCAAGTATCGGGAAAGTTTCGACCAAAATTTTTGGGGCAGAAGCATAAAAGCACTCAAAGCAGCCCGATACTCTGCTGTGACTCTAGGAGGAATCGCGAAGGGCCAACAGAAAAATCTGTAGCGCCCGATCGCATCTTGGCAAATCCTCCAATCTCGCTTGGCAATGGCTCTTCACAAAAATGGACGTATGAAGGAAAAATTTGTTGGTGGTCTACTCGCTGTCCTGTTAGTTCCTGTCGTAGGAACGGCCTCTTCTTGTCACGCACAAGCAACAGATGCCGTCAAGCAAAACTCTCAGTCCCAGCAAGTAATTGCCACCCAACCGTCCCCGCAGTTAAACGCGAAGCGGGTCGAAGCACAAAAAGTCGGACAGTATCAGTATCAAGCAAGAGCTGAGATTAACCGAGACTCGATCGCCAAAATTCAGTCCCACGACTTAGGTGGGCGACAAGCAGCGACAGTCTACGTGCGAAACATTCCAGTCATCACCTTTCTCAACGCCAGTCCGGAAAAAAATGCCAAAATCGGAGAAACAGGCGACAGCCAAGCCGATGCTCGCAGTCAGTTAAAAATAGCAGACCAAAAAGACAATCCCAAAGTAGGAAACATCGCCAGCAACGCAATCAGCGTCCAAGCAGATCCTGTGTCGCGGGCATCGAGCTTAGCAGCAAGACTCAACCAGCTAGCCCGCAACAACATCGATCCCAACAGCATTACAGTGAAGTGGGAAGAACGAGACCGCTACCTGATCCAGGCAAACGGCGAGGACTTGGTAAACATCAACGCCGAAACCATCCTCCCCGACAGCACCAGCGACTTTAGTCGAGACGCGCTGCAAGTAACCAATCGCCTCCGCCGACTGCTGGGGAACGCTCCACCCCTGGCAGCAGTCGCAGGCCAACCCCAACCAGAACGCCCCCTGCTATCTGTGGGCCCCGTTCAAGTGCGGCTCAACGGCTGGGCTTCCTGGTACGGCCCGGGCTTTAACGGCAACCTCAGCGCCAGCGGCGAGCGTTTCAACCAAAATGATTTAACCGCAGCCCACCGCAACTTGCCCTTCGGAACTAGAGTGATGGTGCGAAATCTCGACAACGGCCGCACCGTAGTCGTCCGCATTAATGACCGCGGCCCCTATGTGGGCGATCGGCTGATTGACTTGTCCGCAGGTGCCGCCAGCGTCCTAGGAATGATCGGCAGCGGTGTGGCGAGAGTGGAAATCGAAGTAATGGAACCGCAGCAGCCAACAACTGTGGGACAGTAAACGGTAGACAGACAGTACAATAAAAGGCCAGATATTGCAGCATTCTGCCTCGCAAAGGGTTTCTGGCCTGCTGCACAAAGAATTAATTTTCTTGTGGAGCCCCCATGAGAGTCCGTTCATCAAAAGCCGATCGAGAATAGACTTGGATTGCATAAGTCCTCGATCTTTCAACCGCAGATTTCAGGTAGATCAACACTGATTGACGCAGATAATTTCAGATAACTTGTGAATGAATGCCAGAGGTATAGTGATGTCAGATATCCGATCGACACTAATATCTGGCTCTCGCGGCCAAAATCGCGCGATCGGGCGGGGCAAACTTGTTGCTAACATCGGTGCAAGATATCAGATGGAACAAATTCTGAGTCAACAAATCTGGCTTCTGTCAAAGGCCTTCAGGAGAATATAACGGTGCGCCTGTTTACTGCGATTGCAGCACTTCGCTGCTACTTAAATTCACAAAAATCTGCTGCACCTCATTTGACAGTCGGTTTAGTTCCGACGATGGGAGCTTTGCACCGAGGACATCTGAGCTTGATCCAGCGAGCAAGACAAGAAAATGCGATCGTCGTGGTGAGCATTTTTGTCAACCCGCTGCAATTTGGGCCGAGAGAAGATTTTCAAGATTATCCCCGGAATTTGGAGCAAGACCGATTGCTGTGTTCGGAAGCTGGGGTTGATGCCATTTTTGCTCCCCCAGCAACGGAAATGTTCGGCAACTCAGGGGTCAATTCCCTACGGGATAGCTTCGCCGCGCGTGCAGAAACACACAAAACCGCCCAAACACAAATTCAGCTTTCATCCTTAACTCAAGTAGTACCGCCGCCGGCGATGACATCAGTATTGTGCGGCCTAGTTCGGCCTGGTCATTTTCAGGGCGTCGCGACAATTGTGACTAAACTTTTGACTTTAGTGCAACCGACAAAAGCTTATTTCGGTCAGAAAGATGCTCAGCAGCTAGCAATTCTCCGCCAACTGGCTGTTGATTTTAACTTGCCTGTAGAGATTGTTGGTTGCCCGATCGCCCGCGAAGAGTCGGGACTGGCGATGAGTTCCCGCAATCAGTATTTAACAGCAGAGCAAAAACAGCAAGCCTGCGCCCTCTACCGCGCCCTGCAACAAGCCTCAAAAACTTTTGCTTCAGGCGACCGCACTGCCACCGCCGCACTTGCTGCAGCGCGCGCCGAAGTCGCCAGAGAGCCTGCTGTCAAGCTCGAATACGCCGAACTTGTCGATCCCGAAACTCTCGCGCCGTTGCAGGTTGTGGAAACAGCAGGACTTTTAGCCGTAGCAGCCAGAGTAGGCTCTACTCGGTTGATTGACAATATAATTCTGCTGAACCGGCGGCCGATTGTGGCGATCGACGGCCCGGCGGGCGCTGGCAAATCCACCGTAACTCGCCAAGCAGCAAAAGCTCTCTCGCTGTTTTATCTGGATACCGGGGCGATGTATCGGGCGCTGACTTGGCTGGCTTTGAAAACGGGGACGCCGATTTCTGACGAATGCGCGATCGCCGAATTAGTCAGTTACAGCTATTTAGAATACAACCTCGATCCCGGAGCTTTGACACTAAAGATTAACGGGGAAGACGTAACCGAAGCAATTCGCAGTTTGGAAGTGACATCCCGCGTCTCAGAAATGGCAGCGATTCCCGCCGTGCGGCAGTTTCTGGTGGAGGAACAGCGGCGCTGTGGCAAAAAAGGCGGAATTGTGGCAGAAGGCAGGGATATCGGCACTAATGTGTTTCCCGATGCGGAGTTGAAGATTTTTTTGACGGCTTCGGTACAAGAGCGATCGCGCCGGCGACTGTTACAACTTAAAGAGAGCGATCGGGCTAATATTAGTTTGGCGCAGTTGGAACAAGACATCGCCCTGCGGGACGAAAAGGACAGCACCAGGGAGGTTGCACCTTTGCGAAAAGCTGCCGATGCTGTGGAAATTCAAACAGACAATCTGACTGCTGACGAAGTGATCGATCGGATTGTCGGCTTGTACAAACAGAGAATCGGCCCCCCACTCACAAAAAGACTTTGATTGATATATAGCCTTTCAATCTCTCATATGAGGTACTATCCGGTATAGGGCATAGGGCATAGGCCTCCGTGGGCATAGGGCATTGGGCATTGGCCCGCGCAGCGCATAGGGCATTGGCCCGCGCAGCGCATAGGGCATTGGGCAAGGCTTCCGTGGGCATACCTCACCACGCTTGAGAACCGCTATAGGTGCAATATTTGAAGTTGAATCAACTTGTAGCGTCAGGAAAAGAGAAGAGTCCGCCTCGTGAGTCCCCCAGAATATAACGAAGACAGTCCAGAATGCTAGTGTCACCTTGAAATCAACTTGTAGGGTGCGTCAGGTGCAACGATCGATATAATTTCGGCTTTCGTGTCTGACGCACCCTAGTAATTGTGCTTAGGAATGAAAATTTAATAACTTAAGCGATTGGCTCGTTACCAGGAAGAGCCTGGTAATGCAGATAGGCGAGGCTCTGCCTCTCTTTAGCCCTGAGCTTCTGGAGAGAGAGAAGTGTGGCAGATGTTTAAGTTATTAAGTTTTCGATCCTTATTTGATGTCGGGTCAGATTACCATAAAAAAAGCGGTTCGTAGTGCGGACTTAAGTCGGCACTACGAAAGCGTACTAAACGGGACAGGCGCGATCGAATCTTATCGCTGTCAACCGTCAATCGGAGACGATATTAAGCATGAGGACTCTTAAACCGGGTTTAGATTTAGTTTTTTAGTTGAGAAACCCAGATTTTTCAAATAAACCCGGTTTAAGAGCGTAAATCCTGTTGAAATTTTGCCGATTTTCATCGGTTAGGCGGTTTTTTGTACATAAGTCTTAAATTTTTTTATCCTGTCGGAGTTCTGCGCGATCGGTTATTTGCAGTATTAGCATTTTTAGACGCAATCCGATTTAAGATAATTCTCTTAAGTGGATTACTAGGACATAGACATAAAATCTCAAATTAACTGTGCAAGGTGCGAAGGAGAGAATGACGTGACAAAATTGAAACGGCTGTTGAGGCGGCGCAAAAATTTAATCGTTGCTTTTACGGCCGCGGCCGCCAGTTTTTTACTGGGCGTGACGTTGCCAATGAACTTGCGGGCCACTGGGCCAGTGACACCGATGCAGTCGCAAGTGTTGGCGGTATCCGAACCCTCAGAACAAAAGCCGATCGCCAATGTTAATGGAATCAAAGGGGCGATCGCCAGTCGAGTTGAATTTTCCCAAAAGGCGATCGCCTCTTTGGAGGAAAAGCGCTTTCAATCAAGCCTGCCCTCCGAGTTGAAAGGTGTAACAATCCGTCAGGCGAAACTCGACTCGCGGCACAAAGCGATCGCCCTGACATTTGACGACGGCCCCTGGCCGACAACAACTACACAAATCCTAGATATTCTCAAGAAAAACAATATTAAAGCTACATTCTTTTGGGTAGGAAGGTATCTGCACACTTATCCCGAACTTGGCAAACAAGTAGTGGCTGCAGGTCACGCGATCGGCAACCACAGTTGGAACCACCAATACATTAAGTATAACGAAGACGGTGCAGCTCGGGAGATCGATCGCACGTCATCGTTAATTGCAGAATTAACCGGGGTAAAAACATCGCTTTTCCGCCCGCCGGGAGGCATTTTAAACAATGGGTTAGCAGCTTACGCACAGAAGAAAAAATATACAGTTGTCCTGTGGTCGGCCGATTCTTTAGATTGGCGGAGTGCTACGCAATCGTTGATGGACAACGTGTTTCGGCAAGCAAATTCCGGCGGCATTGTGTTGATGCACGACGGGGGAGGCAATCGCTCGAAGACGGTACAAGCTTTGCCGAATATTATTGCTAGATTGAGAAAAGAAGGGTACAAATTTGTAACGGTTCCTGAGTTATTGCAGATGCAAGAAGAAGAGTTAAAACAGGAAAAAACAGCAAAGAAATAAAAAATTGGGAGAGTGGAATTAAGCGCCATTTTCCCATTCTTTTTTAAGTAGTACGATCGATTTTTCACAAGGATATAGTCATTTCAAATAAAAAAGAGACACTATTGAGCGCAGTAGGCACAGATAAGTTCATCTAAAGATGTGCCAGCAGGAGCATACATTCTGGCTCGCTTTAAGGCACTAAAATCGTGTTCAATATC
>NZ_JADEWT010000043.1 GCF_015207505.1 Tychonema sp. LEGE 06208 | reverse complement strand
TGCCCTATGCCCTATGCCCCATGCCCCATGCCCGATGCCCCATGCCCCATATCGTGTTCTAAAAGCACAGAAGGCCAAATATGAGTTCCGGCAAAATACCAAAATAGGAAAGTTAAAGCCGATATCGCCATAACCCCATATACAAAATATCCGGCGACAGTATCAGCTAAATTTTGAATCGGCGCTTTGCGAGTTTGGGCTGCTTGCACCAAAGCCACCATTTGAGCTACAGTTGTTTCTTGACCGGTGCGAGTTGCGCGCATCACAATTGCGCCGGATTTATTGATAGTTCCCGCTGCGACTGTATCTCCTGGTTGTTTCAAAACAGGCATCGATTCGCCAGTCAACATCGATTCATCTACAGTTGTTTTACCTTCGCAGACTTCGCCGTCTACGGGAATTTTTTCCCCTGGTAAAACTTGCAGCCATTCTCCGACTCGGACGCGATCGGCTGGAATTTCAATGTATTGTGGATTGTAGAGTTGAGATGTCGAGTTTGGGGGCAATTCTTCCGAGTCTAAATTTAAAATCGGCAGTTTAAAATCAACTAAGCGGGCTGTTGCCGGCTGCAATGCGATTAAAGCTTGCAAAGCTGATGCAGCGCGCCGTCTGGCTTGCTGTTCGAGAGTTTTACCCAACAAAATAAAGCCCAGCAGCATCACTGGTTCGTCAAAAAAGCACTCCCATCCCATCTGCGGAAACAGCAGCGCCGCGTTGCTAGCGGTGTAAGCTGTGACAGCGCCTAAAGCTACTAAAGTATTCATGTTGGGTGCGTTTCGCCACAAACTGCGGCAGCCGTCAACGATAATCGGGCGGCCAGGTAGCAGCAATGCGAGGGTGGCGAGTCCCCAGTGAAACCAGATGTTGCTGAGAATTGGGGCTTTGGTGCCGAGTATGTGACCTAAACCGGATAGAATAATTAGGATAAGGGCGATCGACAATTGATTGATTTGCTGTCGAATTTCTTGCCGCCGCCGTTCAACTGTTGCCGCTTCGGCTTCTTGCTGATTTCCACCTAACCGAGACACAGAGGGAAATCCATTATCAGTCAACTTTTTTGCTAAAGCTTCTGCATCGACAGCCCCCGGTTGGCATTCAACCGTTGCAACTTCTACTGCTAAGTTAACGCAAGCTGAAATTACACCTGAATGCTGCATGAGTTGGCGTTCAACTGCTTTGGCGCAGCCGGCACATTTCATCCCGCTGACATCGAAAGTCACAAGTTCTGGCGGCGGGGATTCTTTAATTGGGATGATTTCTGGTTGATTTTCGGAGATTGTTTTGGGGACAAATTGCATTTTTTTTTGTATAGATGAGTAGGTTTTTGTATTTCGGAAATATTTGGATGTACTGTTCAGACAAATGCTTGTATTTTGATAGTAGATAAATTTGGCGGCATCTCCCGAAAGTGTTAGTTTTTTTTAATTCTTATTAATTGCCCGGTTGAAAGCGGATCTCTATTTGATACAATCAGTGAATTGCTTCGTTAGTATCCAGCTTTTGTCTGACGAATTTAGCTATGACACCAACACCAAAATATTATATTGTCAAACGTCTGGCCGGTAATTGCGAGATTTTGCCGTTGGCGGAGCCCTCACAAAAGATCACCCAAATCGAAGAACAAGACCCTACTATTATAGACAAGTGGGGCCCTTACGATTCTGCAGAAGATGCGATCGCCCGACGCATCGGTTTAATTCGCGCGGGAAAATGTCAGCCGCAATAAATAAACTTGAAGGACTAAAGTCCTCACTACGAACCAGGTTTGTAGTGAGGACTTTAGTCCTTCTTTGATGGAGTTTTTGTTGGTGACTAAAAACTACTTAGATTTAGAAGGTGCTGCACTCGGTTTTACCTGCGCGGTAGTCGGTTTTGGCGACGCAGAATTGGGTTTCACCTGAGCTTTGTCGTTCCCTGTTTTGCCAGTAACTTCTTTTGTCAAAACTTCTAAAGCCTTCGCGTATTGCGGATCTGCCGTCGTAGCAATTTTATCGCGATCGCGCCTCAACTCCTGTTTTTGAGCGTCGGTGAGTTCAATCACAAAATCCGGTTTAATTCCCATGTGATTGATATCAGTGCCGTTGGGAGTAAAATATTTGGCAATTGTCACCGCCAAACCCGAACCATTTCCCACCCCGCGTACCGACTGCACCAAACCCTTACCAAAAGTCTTTGTGCCCACCAAAACCGCGCGTTTGTTGTCTTGCAAAGCACCGGATAAAATCTCGCTAGCACTGGCTGAACCGCCGTCTACGAGTACAACCAAGGGTTTATCAGTAATCTCTCCCTTGTTTGCAGTTTGTCTGTCGGCCTCCCCGACTCGATCGACAGTCGAAACGATCGTACCTTCCTTGAGCCACATCCGAGCAATTTCAATACTTCCGTACAGCAACCCGCCCGGATTGGAACGCAAGTCTAGGATATAGCCTGTCACCTTTTTCTGTTCCAAATCCTTCATTGCCGATCGCATTTCCGATGCAGCATTCGCACTAAACTGATTTAAGCGAATGTAGCCGATTTCGCCGATCGGGCTTTTCTGCACCGAATGTCGCACCGGATGAATTTCAATTTTAGCGCGCTTGAGCTTAAAATCAATTTCCTTTTTGTCCCGCAAGATAGTCAGAGTCACATTACTATTTACCGGGCCGCGAATCAAAGTTACCGCTTGATTCGTATCCATACCTTCAGTGGTTTTGCCGTCAATCTTAGTAATGATATCTTTTGCCAGAATACCAGCAGTAAAAGCAGGGGTATCCTCGATCGGCGAAATCACCACCAATTTTTTAGTTTTCTCATCTTGAGTCAACTGAATCCCAACTCCTGTCAATTCCCCAGAAGTTTCCACCTGCATATTTTTGAACTCTTCAGGATCCATAAACCGCGTATAAGGATCGTCCAGCTTCTTCAGCATTTCCCGAATTGCTTTGTAAGCTTCATCGTCGCTGGTATAAGTGCGGTTCAAATAATCATTTCGCACCGCTTTCCAGTCAACCTGGTTAAAAGTGCCATCAACATAACTTTTGTCAATAATCTGCCAAACTTCATCAACCAATTCTTTAGGACTTCCCCGAAAAGAAGCCAGAGATTTAGAACTGCAACCAGTGTTCACAAGAGTTACAGCAGTGAGTGCAACTGCTGCAGCACTTAGAATAAGCCCTCGTTTTGTTATAACCATTTGTCTGACGCGCCGGAGCAAAAGATTTCAGAATAATCACGCCCAATCTAACACAGGCAAGGCTTGGTCGGATTTTGGATACATATTTATTCAACTTTGCCGAGTTGTATTCCCGAAGCCGAGGCCGCCGCGCCTGAATGCGGACGCGGGTGTAGGAAGTTGATTTGCCAATGCCTAGAATCCTTTGTATATCTGCTGCACAAGTCTCGATCCCCCTAAATCCCCCGGATAGTCGGGGGACTTTGAGAAGACTTTCTTGTCCCCCCCCTCTTCTTAAAGGGGGCTAGGGGGACTTCGATCGCTCTTGTCCCCCCCGACTATCCGGGGGAGTAGGGGGCAAGCTAAGGGGGGATCTGGCCTCAGATAGAAGCGAGATTTTTCAAAAGTTGCAGTCTCTGTGTTGACACCAATCCCATCGTGCCCGCCCCAAACCTACTCAGGTTCAACCCAGCGATCGTCCGACTTAATCAAATCAATCAATTCTGCCACACCCTGAGACTCAGGAACCTTCTTAATTTCATCCCGGCCGCGGTACAGAGAAATATAACCCGGTTGCTTCCCGACATAGCCGTAGTCAGCATCAGCCATTTCTCCAGGCCCATTGACAATACAGCCCATTACTGCTATATCCAAACCAGTGAGATGCTTCGTCGCCTCTCTCACTTTGTGCAAGACTTCCTCTAAATTAAACAATGTGCGGCCACAGGAAGGACAAGCGACATACTCAACCATCGTTTTCCGCAATCCCAAGGCTTGCAGAATGCTGTAGCAGACAGGAATTTCCTTTTCTGGGGCCTCTGTCAGCGAGACGCGGATAGTGTCGCCGATGCCGTCAGCCAACAGCGGGGCGATGCCAGCCGTGGATTTAATGCGGCCGTATTCGCCATCGCCAGCTTCCGTAACGCCCAAATGCAGCGGGTAATCCATGCCCAGTTCGTCCATCCGGTGCGCCATCAAGCGGTAAGCAGCCACCATCACCGGCGCGCGGGAGGCTTTCAGCGAAATCACGATGTTGCGGAAGTCGAGGGATTCGCAAATTCTGATAAATTCTAGGGCGGATTCTACCATGCCTTCGGGGGTGTCGCCGTAGGTAAACAGCATCCGTTCGGCGAGGGAACCGTGATTGACACCGATTCGCAAAGCTTTACCTTGATCGCGCAGGGAAATCACCAGAGGTTCCAGGGTTTCGCGGATTTTTTCGCCAATTTCCGCGAATTCCGCGTCAGTGTATTCGGTTCTGTCGGCTTTCGGCTTCTCGAACACGTAAAGTCCGGGATTGATTCTCACTTTGTCTACGTGTTTGGCTACTTCCAGGGCAATTTTCATGCCGTTGTGGTGGACATCGGCAACCAGGGGCACGGCTTGGTAGGTTGCTTGCAATTTTTGCTTGATTTCGGCTAAAGCTTTGGCGTGGGCCATGCTGGGCACGGTAACGCGGACGATTTCGCAGCCAATCTCGTGCAATCGCCGAATTCCTGCGACTGAACCGTCGATGTCGAGGGTGTCTTCGTTAATCATCGATTGTACGACGACTGGGTTGCCTCCGCCGATGGTGATGCTGCCGACTTTGACGGGACGGGTTTTGCGGCGTTTGATGCTGGTGTCGAAAATCGGCTGAGGGTTGGGGGTTTTGGTTGGATTCGGCAGAGTTTGCATAGTTGATTGGTAGAGTTTTGTTACGAAGGTCTATAAAATTGTGTCTGCTGTTTTTTAGGTTGCCATAGAAAGGGTCTGTTTGGGTAAACAGGTTTTGGGATTTAGGATTCTTAATGAGATTGCTGCGAATTTGTCGATCGAATTATGTCGGAAAAGGGCGATCGAACTAAAAGCCAACCATCACCGGGAAGGCGAACTGAAGTTGGGCCCGTGGAACTAAACCGCACTTAGAAAATACAGTTAAAATACAGGCTAGGCCGAGATAAAAATTAATATTGGTTGGCGGTGAGGGGAATGATTTGGACACCGGGGCAGCGCTTAAATGGCGATCGGTATATCATTGAAGGCAAGTTAGGTGAGGGCGGCTTTGGGGTCACGTACCTAGCGCAGAAGGCGCAAAACAGGCAGCGGGTTGTCATCAAAACGCTGAAAGATGAATTATTGAGCGATCGAAATTTTGCCTGGTTTCGGGACAAATTCCGGGATGAGGCGCTACTGCTATCTTTGTGCAAACATCCCAATATTGTGCAAATAGACAACTATTTCATTGATGGTGATTTGCCCTGTATTGCGATGGAATATGTGGCAGGGGAAGATTTGTGGAAATTGGTAGAAAAGCGCGGTATCCTGTGGGAAACCGAAGCTTTAAACTACATCCGCAAAGCAGGAGAAGCCGTAATAGTTGTTCACGAAAAAGGTTTGCTACACCGGGATATCAAGCCACAAAATATTATGGTACGCGACAATTTTGATGCAGTTTTGATTGACTTTGGTTTGGCACGGGGTTTTATTCCCGATCGCACTCAACAAATGACTTTGGGATTAACACATGGTTTTGCGCCTCCCGAACAGTACGGGGAAATGGGCAGATTTGCTGAGTACACAGATGTTTATGCTCTGGCAGCAACGCTATACTATTTGCTAACGAAAACACCACCAACTGCTGCATTTATGAGGGCTTTCAATGATCCTTTAAAGCCGCCGTTTCAGATTAATCCTAATATTAGCGATGGGGTGAATCGAGCAATTATGAAAGGGATGGAAATGGATGAGACAAAGCGCCCTCAGTCGGTTCAAAAATGGTTGGCTATGCTTCCCCAATCCCCCGGCAATCGGGGGCAAAGAGGGGGTGTTTCACCAACGATTCCTAGCCCGCAGCCACCGCCACAACCTGTAAAATTGATTTCAGCAAAAGGAGTGGATTATCGCAACCTCGATCGGCTGTTTGCTAGCGGAAAATGGCAAGAGGCGGATGGGGAAACGGCAATAAAAATGCTGGAGGTAGCGAGGAGAACAAAGGATGGCTGGCTGAGGGGTGAAGATATCGATCGATTTCCCTGTGAAGACTTACGAACTATTGACCAACTTTGGGTAAAATACAGTAACGGACGTTTCGGCTTTTCGGTGCAGAAACGCATCTATGAAAGTCTGGGGGGAAGCAGAGAATACGATCGGAAAATTTGGGCAGCTTTTGGCGATCGGGTAGGTTGGCGTGTACAGAATAACTGGTTTTGGGGTGTACAGAATAACTGGTTGTTGTATGAAGATTTAAAATTTGACACCAAAACACCAGGACAACTCCCGCGAGGTAGGATTGGTTGGTTGAATGGTAGGAGAGGGTATCTATTCTATCGCTTTGATACTTGTAATATTTAACATCTAAGCGTTACAGGGTTTCGTGAAGATTTATAACCAACGCTTGAACCACGAAACCGCGCCTGTTCTACGTTTCCTATACCTGGCACATTCGATTTACCAAATTACTAAAGAGTAGAAATTAGCTATTTTTTAATCGGCTGTAATAATAGCAGCTTGACTTTTTTTGGCAACTGCTACAACCACTCTATCGGCTGGATCTCGGTGTTCCCATTCTAATTTGACACTTTCTAGGCCAATGTCCTCATCAATTGGAACGATGCGAATAACATTAGACTTTTTTAAAGTAGCGATATAGTCATCAATACTTACTCCTAAATCTAACTTATGATTTTTGATCTTGATAGCTATTTCCCAGATTGCCGTTGATGGAACTAAACCATTTTTTTCTTGTTCCATCTGCTGACAAGCATCTTTTGCCGATTGAGAAAGTTTCTCTGGATCTAAACTCCACCAGATGAGAGCGCAGGTATCAAGGACAACTGTCATACTTCCTGCCATTCTTCAGTTGTTGGCGCAGTTAAATCTTCAAAATATTTTACTTTTCCCCGCATATCCTTAAATAATTCTTCAGTTGAAACAGACTTTTCATACTGAGAAATTCTCACAACTGGTTTATTGCCATCCATCACTAAAATTTCTTCGCCTTCAAGCTCGACAAGTCGCAAAAATTCTAGTAATTGAGCTGTTAATTGACTTTTGTCTATGGTTTTCATAGGACAATGATTGGTGTTGTGTTCAAACTATATTATATCTCAATACGGTTCACTGAGCAAAGGATGTCATTGCGATTCAAGAAAGCAATCGCAGGGACTATGAAGCTTTTGAGTTAAAGGAGGTGCGAGGCGAGCAATTCTTTTTTTCCTGATTAACTTTTACCCAATCGTACCTCATCTTTATGAGAAAAGCTATACTTAATCTATGGTGAAAGCTTTAGAGGCGATTTATCTGCCAGATGCGAATCGATGGATTAATTGGATACAAAGAGGCATTTAAGCCACATTCGATATCATAGCAAATCCTGCTTTAATATCGGGTTGATTCTTCAGTCCCCCTCTGCTAAAACTTCGTTTGACAAGAAACAATTTCAACCGCCGATCGCCTAAAATCAAAAATCAGCTACAATTAAAAATTAAAAAGCAATCAAAAAACATCGCCATGAGCGTAATTGCAGCCAAATGGACGATCGCCCAACCCACCCGCCACACCAGTAAGCTATCGCGCAAATAAACATTGCATATTCAGGGCGGGCGGGACACCCCCACAAAAGTTATATTTTTTTGACATTCAATTTAAATGCCACAACAGCTTAACCGCCATTATATAGTTTTTTTTCTCCCGCGTAGCCGATCGCCTAAAATGATGTCCGGTCAATGAATCGCAATAAAAAATGTTGGTAGTGAGGACTTTAGTCATTAATATCGTGCTTAGGTTGCACCTTGCCGCTCAGTCATATCGTTTCCGGTGGCATTGGAATAATGAAATTGAGTCAACAGTCAACAGTCAACCATTCAGTTTTTAGACCCGAATCAACAGTCAACAGTCAACAGTCAACAGTCAACAGTCAACAATTCCGGTATGAGGACAACCGGAATTGATATCATTAGCTAGTATTCAGCACTTAGTAGTTATTAGTCAGATGGCAAAAGAAAGAAGGAATAATATCTACTTTTGCAGTCTTGCCTGTTTATTTGCTAAACTAGAGGTTGCGCTCTGTCAATAAACGTTAGATTTATGCACAGGTTATTCACTGGGAAACTGCAGGTAGACTGTTTAACAATACCGATCGCAAATTTTCCAGCAAATCTATCGGGTACTAAAATTGTACAGCTTACTGACTTTCACTATGACGGGGTGCGGCTGTCGGAATGGTTGCTAGAAGAGGCAATTGCGGCGGCTAATGAAGCCGAACCAGATTTAATTTTTTTAACGGGGGATTTTATTACCTTCGATCCGGCACCTATTCACGACTTAGTGCAGCGATTGAAAAAGTTGCAAAGTCGGATGGGGATTTATGCGGTTTTGGGGAATCACGACCACTATTGGCCGGGGGCAAAAATTGAGGTTGCTAATGCTTTGAATAACGCAGGTATTCGGGTGTTATACAACGAAGCCATTTATCCTTTGGGGGCTGAGTTGGCTTTAGTTGGGTTGGCAGATTTTTGGTCGGGCGATTTTAAGCCTGAACCTGTAATGACATCAATAAATCCGGGGATTTCTCGGATTGTATTGTCTCACAATCCTGATACTGCTGAAAAGCTGCAAAAGTGGCGGATTGATTTGCAGTTTTCCGGGCACACTCACGGCGGTCAAATTGTGATTCCCGGTATCGGGCCTTTGTATGCTTGGGTGAGAAAAATTGGCTATTTGATTCCTCAACCAATCCGAAAGTGGATTCCTCTTCTGTCGGCTTGCGATAGAGTAGTTAGTCACTGGGAATGGGCTAGCGGTTTGCATCGGGTTGGGAGTAATTTGCTGTACGTGAATCGCGGTTTGGGAACTTATGCGCCAGGGAGGCTATTTTGTCGGCCGGAGGTGTCAGTAATTACTTTGATTTGTCAAGAACAGGGGGCGGTTGAAACGGCTTCTACGCGAGACTTGCACCCGACGGGAACGGGTTGAAGACTGACGGTTAAATTTAGGTTGTTTTCTTGTGTCTGCGGAGGCGGAGGATAGTTTGATTCTTGCAGAGTTTCAACCGCCGCTTGCATCTACGAGATTTTTTGGGCAATTATTATTAACTGCCTTCTCCAAAGCGATAGCCTCTACCGTAGACTGTGTTAATTAGGGTGGATTCGCCTGGGGCTTCTATTTTACGTCGCAGCAGGCGAATTTGAGCGGCTAATACGTTGCTGCTGGGTTTATCTGTTTCACTCCACAAGTATTGGTGGATTTGTTCGTGTGTTAGCAATTGACCGGGATGGCGCATTAAGTATTCTAATAACTGACATTCTTTTTCTGATAGGTCAATTGTCCGATCGCCCCGATAAGCAATTTGATTGTCGTAGTCTAGCTGTAAGTCTGCAACTTGCAGCCGCCCGACAGCCACTTCGGAGTCAAAAGTAGGGGGGCGTCGCAGCAAGGCGCGGACTCTGGCTAGCAGTTCTCGCAGTTCAAAGGGTTTAACTATATAGTCGTCTGCGCCTGCGTCGAGTCCTTTGACGCGATCGTCTAGGGTATCTTTGGCGGTGAGAAATAGCACTGGTGTATTCCGTCCTTGCGATCGCAATTGCTGACAAATTGCCAGTCCGGTTTGTCGGGGAAGCATCCAATCTAAGATTAGCAAATCGTAAGATTTCTGCATTGCTAAATTGCTGCCTGTCGCGCCGTCAATTGCCACATCAACTGTATAACCTTCGCGGCTTAAAACTCGACTCAAAGGGTCAGTCAACTCAACTTCATCATCAACTAAGAGAATCCGCATCTTGATTTTACATTTTAGTTTTTTCGACTTCGCTCAAAACAAGTTTTAGATGTCAGATTTAAGCATGAATTACAGGAAGCTTGCAGACAAGTAGGTTTTGTAGGGATTTTCCCCCTGCGGTTGCTTTGTCTGCCGTGAGGTTAAGTTTAGGAATGCTTAGGTTAAGCAAACTGATTTTTGCTATATTTTAAAATGTGGAATATTTTCTGATTCGCTGTAAGCTGCTGCTAGCCATTCCTGGATTGCAGGAATTGCTAAAATCGCATCAGCATAAGCTTTTCCCTCTGCATTGAATTTGACTCCGTAGGTGACAAAACGCAGGACGATGGGAGCAAACATAGCGTCAACAATTGTGAATTTTCCGAACAACATAGGGCCACCTGTTCCGAAGTTTTGACGGCATTCGTGCCACAGGGTAAAGATGCGGTAGATCTCTGCTTCGACACTGGC
Organism: Tychonema sp. LEGE 06208; assembly: GCF_015207505.1. Classification (GTDB taxonomy): domain Bacteria; phylum Cyanobacteriota; class Cyanobacteriia; order Cyanobacteriales; family Microcoleaceae; genus Microcoleus. The sequence goes on along the minus strand of NZ_JADEWT010000043.1, from coordinate 36,803 downwards.
AGTCATTCCTTCTCCGGGATAGCGGTTGCGGCAGTCCATCGGCATATTTTGGCGCAGATTTTGAAACCCCGCGTGCATTTCAGCGCAGATGGAACGGGCGATCGCCCTTTGGGCGATATCTGCAGGCCACAAATGATGCGCGTAGCGATCGGCAACATACTCGCAAATTGCTAAAGATTCCCACACTTTCAAGTCGCCGTCGATTAAAACAGGCACTTTTCCCGAGGGAGAATAGCGCCGAATTTCCGCGTGGCTTGTCGGCCCGTCTAGGGGGATTCTCACTTCCGTAAATTCTAGTCCAGCTTGTTTCATCACCAGCCAAGCACGCAGCGACCAAGAGGAATAATTTTTGTTGCCAATAACAAGAGTCAATTCGGTCATAGTTTAGCTGTGAGTTATTTGCGATCGCCCGTTCAATTTTCAGTTTTAGAGTTGAATACACAAAGGATAGTCCAGTTCTGTGCAACAGCCTCTGCAAGCATCTTACATTAACAACCTCCCAGCGTTCCGCGTTTTTCAGCAAACTGCGATCGGGTGGTGTCATCGAACACGCTTAATTTCAACTGAGATGAGAAACCTGTGAGCCTGGGGATTCTGGGGTGGTTAGCGGTAGGTACGGCTACTGTATAATCCATTTCCTCTGCCTCTAGACCGCCGCCTGAGAGAATTTCATCTACTGTAACTTTCAGGGAATCCGGGTCTACACTGTGAAATTCTTCGTCAAATTCTTGACTGTCAAATTCTTGATTTTTTTCCATACTGACCGCCCTTTAAAAAAGTGACTCTATAAAAACTTACTAAATATAATATATACCAAAACAAAGGATCCAGCAATAGCGTAAATTTATTTTTAACTGTGAACTATATGTGTTATTCTGAGTTTGGCAAAAGCTGTTTATGCTTGTGCCGCGATCGCCCCTTCCCAAATTGAGCAATTTACACTTTAAAAATTGACATGATTACTGTTGCACTTCCCAAAGGCGGATTGTTAGGAGATAGCATTCGGCTGTTTAAATCGGTTGGATTAGACTTCAGCGCTTTTCTAGATTCCTCTAACCGACAACTTCAAATTTATGACCCCACCGGAACAGCAAAAGCTTTGCTAGTCAGGACGCACGACGTGCCTGTTTATGTGGAATACGGTCAAGCTGATTTGGGGATTGCCGGTTATGATGTTTTGCGGGAAAAAAAACCGAAAGTTGCTAATTTAATTGATTTACAATTTGGCAAGTGCCGGCTGTCGGTGGCGGTGAAGGAATCTAGTTCCTATCGGCGAAGTGTGGATTTGCCACCTCACGGTAGAGTTGCTTCTAAGTTCGTCAACTGTGCGAGGGAATATTTTCACAATTTGAACTTGCCGGTGGAAATTGTGCCGCTTTACGGTTCTGTGGAGTTGGGGCCGATTACGGGTATGTCGGAGGCTATTGTGGATTTGGTTTCGACTGGGAAAACTTTGCGGGAAAATGGTTTGGTGGAGATTGATATTTTGTTTGAAAGTTCGGCTTATTTGATCGGTCATCCTTTGAGTTACCGTTTGAATTCTGGGGGAGTTAATGAGTTGATTGGGAAGTTGAGGGAGCAAGTTTTGACGACGGTTTGATGTGGGTTTAAGTTAGAATATTTTTATCGGTTCGGAGTAAGGAACTTAGTCATTATTGTTAAATATGATGACTGAAGTCCTTACTAGCAACGGTTTTATTTAGCTTATTTCCGAGCTGCTATTGGCAGGTATAAGACCTAGTTTTTCCCGGCATTTATCTATATAAAAACTGACGACTGTATCTGCAGGGTTTTGTTCGATTAGTTGCTGAAAGTATCCTAGGGCGGCGACAAATTTTTGGGCTTGCCATCCTTGAATTCCTTTGTCAAATAAAGCCTGGGTAAGCTGCTTAGCCTGGGAGTCTGGACTGGATGCGGGCCAGATTTCGTAGATTTCAATAGCTTGCTGCTTGCCGCGCGGGGTTACTCTATCGATCCAGCGATAGTAATAATTATTGCTGGCTGAATGGCTGCAGGCTGCTTTCGCGTGAGAATTTGCAATCATGCTTTCTGCTGTTTTTGCTTCCAAGTCGCACTTTAATAATAGACTTTCTTTTGAGTTTGAATTCGGACTTATGTTATTTAGAAATTCTCTGGCGTGAACGATCGCATTTTCGCTAACAATAATTTGGCAGCCATATATTTTAGTTAAATTTTCTAAGCGAGAAGCTGTATTTACTACATCGCCGATGACTGTAGAGTCCATCCGGCGATCGGAACCCAAGGTGCCGATCATGCCGATCCCGGTGTTAATTCCTGTACCGATGTTGACGGGATATTCTAAATTGTATTTATGGCGATCGGCATTAAATTCCTGCAAACTTTCTTGCATGGCTACTGCGGCTTCGATCGCATTTATCGCGTGAGAAGTCGGCAGATCGAATACTGCCATGATGGCATCGCCTAGGTATTTGTCAATAAACCCGCCGTGGGACGTGATGCAATCGTTCATTTTAGTAAAAAAAGCGTTCAACCATTCAAAGGTTTCGTGTGCTGGTTGAGATTCTGCGATCGTCGTAAACCCGCGAATGTCGCAAAATAGAATAGTCAGTTCTTCTTCTGTGACATTTCCCAATTGAATCGATTCTATGCCTTTTGGGGCAATTCGTGTGAGAATCTGCTCCGGTACAAATAGCTGAAATTTTTCAGCAATATATTCGCTGGCCTCCCAAGCTGCAGCGATTTGGCGCTGGCTTTTTTCTGTGACTTGCTGGTTGAATTGGGAAGTTACAACTTGCGATCGCATTTGGCTCAACTGCAAAATATTTTTAATTTTTGCCAGCAGCAAGCAACTGTTAAAAGGCTTTGTTAAATAATCATCTGCCATCCTTTCTAACCCTTTGAGGCGAGAGGTGTCGTCACTGAGGGCAGTCAAAAAAATCACCGGTACAGTTTGTAAAGCCGTATCCTTACGCAGGATCTCGCAGACATCAAAACCGTCCATATCCGGCATCATAATATCAAGTAAAATTAAATCTGGTCGAAATGTGCGCGCGAGGGAGAGCGCTTCATCGCCAGATAGCGCTGATACTGTGGTGTATCCTTCGACTTGCAATAACTCTTGGAGTAAAGTCAGATTATCTGGCTCGTCATCAACCAACATGATGCAGGGCGACTTGTTTGACATGGAATCTGATAGGTAAAGTTTGTCACCGACCGGCAAGGACGAAAAATTGAGGTATTTAGCAAGGATTGACGGACGATCGCCTAGAAATCGGATTTTTTCCGATAATACTGCGTCCAGATTTTTAATCGGGTCAAAAACCCGATTTTTTTAGTTTAATAGCGTCCAGAACAGATTGTGTTGTATTCTTGACCTTTTCCTCTCCTGAAAAGAGATGCCCCCGCTCGATCGCCGAAATATTTGAGTTCGGTTAAGATAAATTGATTTTACATTCAATTTAAAATTTCTCTACTATTGAGTTTAGCCTTTCCCATGATGAAATGTAATAAATTACACCTTGGTGGCAGTGAATCCAAGGCAAAACACTGTGAAAAACAGATACTTCGATTGCCTTGCTGCGCTCGAAATGACAAAAAAACGCCGAACTTGGTATTATGCACTCTGCCAAAGAAACCGGGTTTTTTACCCGATTTGTGCGCTACAACGCGCGTATTTTCGCAAAAAAACCGGTTTCTGACCACCGGTGCGTCAATACTGTTTAAGAGAGAAAAGAACGGATAGTAGCCATCGCCAAATTCAGATCCAGCGGCTTGCTCAAATAACCAGAAGCGCCAGCTTCCAAACATCGATCGCGATCGCCAGCCATCGCCATCGCCGTCACCGCAATCATCGGTACCGACTCCCATACAGGATCTGCCTTAACTCGCCGCATCAACTCAAAGCCGTCAACATCCGGCAATTGAATGTCCATCAAAATCAAATCCGGCAGCAACTCCGGCGCAGTAGAAGCGGCCAAAATTCGATCGACCATCGCCTTCCCATCCGCGATAATCTCTACCCCGTAGCCCTCCAATTCCATCACCTCCGAAATTAACATTTGGTTAAAAGGCTGGTCTTCCACCACCAAAATCCGCTTGCTACCCATTGGCAAAGCGATCGTAGAAGCAGGGATTAACTTAGAATCCAAAGCACAAGCAGCAAAGCTTCCCGACTCTTGACGCATCTCCGTCAAAGGCAGCCAAACGCGGAACACACTGCCGACATCGCAAACAGATTGAAAAGAAACAGTCCCCCCGTGCAGTTCGGCCAAACGCTTAGTCAAGGCCAAACCCAAACCGGTGCCTTCGTGCCGCCTAGTCAGGGAAGAATCTACCTGTTGAAAAGGTCGAAATAGCAAGTTCCAACGGTCTTGAGGAATGCCGATGCCGGAGTCTTTCACTTCCAAACAAAAATAAGGAGTGCTGTCATTTACAGGAGAACAATCCGGTCGATAATCGCCTTGGATTTCGCTGCCGTAGGCCAAACGCCCGCTGAGTTTAACTTGTCCTTGTTCCGGTGTAAATTTGATGGCATTGGAAAGTAAATTAATCACAATTTGTCGCACTCGCCGTTCGTCTATCAAAACTTTATTAATGCGGTAATCTAGTTCTGAAGACAAAGCAATCCGCTTTTTTTCTGCCCTCGGCTGAATCATTTTAAGACAATCTGTAGCGAGTTCGTGAACGCGCACTGGCAGCAAATTTAGTTCTACTTTCCCCGCTTCAATTTTAGAAAGATCGAGAATATCGTTAATTAGTTGCAACAAGTGCTGGCCGCTTTTTTCGATCAGTTCTACATAGTTGATTTGTCGAGTGCTCAACTGTCCGGCTGTTTGGCGCAGCAGCAAGTCAGAAAATCCGAGAATGCTGTTGAGAGGCGTCCGCAATTCGTGGGACATCGAAGCTAAAAACTCAGATTTCAATTGAGAAGAATACTCTAATTGTTCGTTAACTTGGCGGAGGTTTTCTTGTGTCTGAGCCCGCTCGATCGCCGTACCCAGCGTCCGACAAGCCGCTGTGAGCACTTCTTGGTGGAGGGAGGCTTGCAATTTTTTGACGTTGCGGGACTCCAGCGTCAACACTCCGATGATGGTGCCGTCGGTAGAGGCGATCGGAAAAATGCCCAATTGTCCGATTCCCGGATGTCGAAATTGTGGCACAGCATTGGGATGTTGGGCATAGTCATCGACAAACAAAGGTTGACCGGTTTCCACCACTTTCCACAGCAAACCGATGCCGTAGGGAATACCTTTGTCGAGCAATTCTTGCATTCCGGCGGCGACTGGTTCCCCGTAACTAGCCAAAAATTGACCAGAAACTTGGTTGGAAATTGCCGCCGCTTGTCTGTCTTTTCCCGAACCGCTAATTACTTTCACGTCTCCGAAAGCAGCATTCGTCGCCTCTACCAAATAGCTAAGGGCAAACCTACCTATTTCTTGCAAACTGTGAGAGTTTTGCAGGCGTTCTGTTAAACCTAAAAGAAAGCTCAGCCTTCTGACTTCTGCGTTCAAGCTAGCTTGGGATGTTCGGTATACCGTAACGTCTCGAAAGGTAAACAGTCTCCCGCCGCTGTTGGTAATTGTGGCGAAGACTTCCAAACAAATGCCGTTGGATTGCTCGAAATAAAATGATAAATTTTGTTCCTGAGATGTTTTCAGTGCTTCCTGAAACTGTTCCCACTGCTGAAGCGACAAGTAACCGCGATCGACAATTTCGGCAAATAGCAACTCGCACTTGGGCTTTGTGGCCAGCCATTCTGGGGACAGTTCCCAAGTGTCTGCCAATTTTTTGTTAAACAAAACTAAGCACTCAGACGAGTCGAACAGAGCGATGGCATTGTCTACTTGGTTGAGAATCAGTTCTTGGTCTGCGCTCAACTGCTGCAAGTCTGTGTCCATTTTTTTTGTGTCTGTAGCTCTTAGTTTTGCGGTCATAACTGTCTGCTGGTCTGCCAATAGTTATTTTATAACTCTTTACTTAATTTGACATAATTTTACGTTTGTTGGGGGTGAGGGCGATCTGCGGGCTTTGAGATCTGAGGCACTTGCTGGTTGTGGAGGGCGATCGCGCGATCGACTTGGAGTGTCTAAAAGTGCGATCGACCGTACAATTAAATCATTATATTCAGCAAAAATCGCTTTTAAATCCCTGATTATTGTGAATAAAAATTAATTTTTGGGGTCTTCGGGGTTTGCGGTGCTCATAAAAACTAATTAGAAAAGCCAGCTAATAGTCGAACTCGAAAATTGTCAAAATTAACAAATCCATAGGCTTGACGCTTAATCACTTTGAGACGATTGTTGATTTCTGACCTACAACCACTCGTTGTTCGGTTCAAGAAATAGTTACAAATTTCATCGATATGATTGCGAAGCATTGTATATTTTGATGACTATTAAAAATAGTCAAATCCTCTCCCTCTCTCCCCCCTCAATCGCTATAGACAATCTATATGAGCAACAGCTTACTATCCCGAATCAATTCATGTATATTGCATATATCGAACGCAGTCAAATCGAGCTTGGTGCAAAGAAATCGGGATTAGGATGAGTGGCGTTCCTCTAGAAGACTACCTAAAAATATCAGCAAGTCAAAGAAGAAGCAAGCTAAGTCTGACGAAATAATTCGTAATTTGATTGAGGAAAAATTTGGAGCAGGTAAAAGAAGATTTAGCCTTGGTAGAGTCATGGCTAAATTTTCTAATACTTCTGAAACAACCATCGCCATAATTTTTCTGGTGATGAATATTTCCGCCTGGGTACGGCCGGCTTTTTGGCTTTGTTTATGTCTATTTCACAACACAAACCTTTTTTCCGGTTTTCGGTCTCGGATAATTAGGAAAAAACTATATTTTAGTATATGCTGTTTTCTGACTTTTTCAGCAATCCCTAATTAAGACTTGAGCAGTGCAATTGGACTAAAGTCCTCATTAGGAACATCAAGAAGTAATTTGTATATCATAAATCGGTTGATTTGTCAAGCAATTCCAGTGGCAGATAAATAAATCTGGCACTTGAAGGCCCACAGAGGCGATCGCAGGTGCAGCCGGAAAAGGCCAAAGTCGATCGAACAAAATTCTCTCCCCTACAAACCCAAACTGCATCAAATAAGTCGCCGGAGGCGCATTTAAAATATCCACCAACAAGCGGTAAGCCAACTGGTACAACTGCTGCCGCCAAACATCCGACAAATGCAGCGGTTGACGGTAACTCAACTCGCCCGACAATTTATCGGATTCTGCTGCGATCGCCTCAGCATAAAGCGGCCCCTTTGCTGTGTGCACCACAGGGAGCCAAAAACTGCCCTCGCCGACGGGAAAAAGCAGTTCCTCAGCCACTCGATCGCGCGCCACCGCAACATTGCGGCAAAATTTAAACACATCTTGACCCGGAAAAACCAGATCGGACGGCACATCCAGCGTCATAGGACAAACGATCGCCCCAGCGGAGGCGATCGCTCCAGAATTGAGTGCAGAAATTCCACAGATATTGACTTCGGTTAAAGGATGAGATCGAGCGATCGCCTCAAGGAGACTTGCTGCTACTTTTTGCCCGTCACCCGTCACAATCAAAACCTCAGACATTGCCAAAGCTCGGCATTTGAATCCCGCGATCGTCATCAGGATCGACACTAGGCAGATCCAAGCCCTTAGCCTTGCGATTGCGAACCGCCAGACGGTAAGTCACGCTTTGCAACTCTGTATGCAATTGGCGGTTTTCCTTTTGCAGTTGATCCAGCTTTTCCTTAATCGGCTCGATCCGTTCGGCAAACTTCTGGCGGTAAACCCCTGGCAATTCCTGAACAACTTGTTCGAGCATTCGAGAGCGATCGGTCAATTCTTGCACTGACTGCCGCAGTTGGTAAACCTCAGCATCCCGATCGGCGATTTGTTCTTGATAAAAACCCACCTGTTCTTCAACAGCTTGTAGTTGTTCGCGCATCGCCTGCATTTGAGCTTGGTGGCGATCGGAAACCGACGGCGCAGGAACAAAACTCGTATTTCCCTTCACCAGTCTGAAAAGTTCTTGAGACAACTGCTGCACCAATTGGTCGCGCATTTGCAGCTCTTCGGTGAGACGAGATACCTCGGATTGCAGTTCTTTTGAGCTTACAAGTTTAGTTAGATTCACGATGACTCTCAGCTTTTGCTATAAAATGTGTTTCTTTAAAATATCTTTCCCTTACCGAACAGGCAAGACGCACGGTCAAAGTTTTTAAGCTGTGTCGGCGCGTTGGAGCGATCGAGCATCAGCCAAGGATCAAGCTCAGTTTAACGCAGATCTGGTCTCACCGATCGCAGTCGAGAGCACTTTCCCAGCTTCGTCCAAAGTGCTGCCAAAACAGATAATTCCGTCCTCGTGACCGGCCATCGCCAGAATTTTGCGATCGGCGAGATTCTCCTCCTCAAAAAGTCTAAACATTTCTAAGGCCATTTGAGGAGTGCCGTAAGGTATTTCTTTTCTAGTAGTAGGAATTTTAAACAGCAGTTGTTGCCAGAGTTGAGGATTGTGGATGTGAATAATCGCCCCCACATCGCTAGCGTGAAGGTAAAGTGCTGCGTGAGTCAGGGACTCCGACGAAGCTGGTACTGGGCCCCGGCAGCAGAGGAAATTTTGTTCTAAGTTAAATTCGGAAACAGTACAGTAGGATTCTGGCCCTAGCTGCGGCAAGTGTGCTGTCTGGGTGCCGGAAATCACGAACTGGCAAGAATTGCCAATCCTGACGCTGACGTTCCCAAACCCGATGCCATTTTCGTAGACGGCAATTAGTCCCCAAGAGTGGAGTCGATCGCGCCAGTCCATCAAATCTGCTATGTCCCCGGCAGCTACAGGGTCTGCCTCTTTCCAGTCACAGCGGTACTTAACGACTCCTTCATCCATTGATTTTCCTGCAAATTGCGGACACGACAGACACGGCTGGCTCAAATACTTTACCGAATTTGTCAAACTGCTTTTTTGCCGGCTGGGTCTAGTCTACATTCCAGTGTCGCCGTAGTTGGCGATCGACATCAACAAAAAGTAAGCTACGAAAGAAGAGCCAATTATTCCAAATATCATAGGTTTAGCCTCAACTGGTGATTGCAAAAGTTAAATGTAAAAAGTACGCTTTCAGGCTGGGAGTTTGATTCCAGGCTCTGGCCAGAGCTAATTTCTTCTGTGAAACTATGTAACACCCCGAACAACTTATAGCTTTAGACTACAGCATTTATACTGAGCTGAGTTACTCCCTAAGAAACATTTAACGAGAAACTATGCCTTTATAGGTAACTCAAGTAAAAAGCAACCGTATATTTACGTATTTTTTTTCATTATACATACAGGGAAGCAAACGGAACAACCAAATTACATATCTTAAAGATTTTTTAACTAATTACCCAAAAAGCAAACCGATCGAGCAGTGAATGCCCGATCGGCTCTGGGTTTTCTGTGGAGCGAGCGCGCCTGCCACCTTTTAAATGTGGAAGTGATACAAGATACTGCCGTCGTCTTTAATTTCGCAATTGGCATTAAAGATTTCAGCTTGTTCGTTCAAAAAACGCTGGGCGACATCCGGCGACAGCCGCGTCTCCATCGCAAACCGCACCAAAGTGATTTCGCCGCGGTTTTCTTTGATCAGTCGGTACAAAGCACTTTGGAGCCTTTCGCTCTCTTCTCGCTGAAAAGCTGTTTTGTGCTGCCAATCTGCCACCGAAGGAATCAAACCGCGACTTACCAAAATCGCCAACAGCAGCCCAACTCCCAAAATCAGAGGCACAGTCGGATCGCTCGTGGGTGTGGCCACAATTTGCGGCGCTGTCGCGGCAGCCAAACTGCTCACCATTTCTTTTTCCGACGCTTGCGTATCCGCCATCGCGAGCTGAGTTTTGTTGTAAAAGTCTTGCTGAAGCTTCATTTGCTGCAACAGGCGAGCGCGCTCTCTTTCGTATTGGTCGAGTTGTTGTTGAGCTTGTTTGAGGTCTTGAGTGACTTTTGCCAAGCGTTGGTTGAGCGACTGATTGACTGATTGCCACCGATATCTGTTAATCAGGCGGCTTTTTTCAACCATGCCTTTCATCAACATATCCGCCGTTTGCACTGCTTGATCCCGATCGAGCGAGCGATACCCAACAGCAATCTGTAGAGGTTCTTCCGGCTTAGAAATCTTGACGCTAGCATTTTGTCGAACTTGCTGAGGCGACAGCTTAACTGCATCTGCGACTGCTTTGACAACATTATCTGCCAGCAGAACATCGGGAGTCAGTTGCTCTCCCTGCTTGAGAATTGTCGCGCCCGTGCTCGAAAATTTGACTGGCGGATTATTAGAAGCCAGAGTGCCTTGAGCCAGGAATCCCGGCAGCGGAGCTAGGCGGTAGGCTAATGCCCCTGAAATACCCATAATTACAGCAAAACTGCCTAGGGCAATCCATCTGTACTGATTTGCTGAAGATCTAAAACGTAAATTTCCCATTTTGATAGTCAAGTCATAACATTCACTTTGCTGTTGCAGCTAGTCCCAAACCAAAGAGCGATCGTCTCTTTCTTTTGAATGAAATTGACTGCGGAAAAATCACTCAGATTGTAGCGAAAAGCTCTCAGATCGGCTTTTCAGAGTTGCAAATATTCATGTTTCCAAAAAAGCAACGTACCTGTGTTTTTTCCTAACTATAACCTCAGCTTTTTTGTTTAGGAATTACTCAAAAAATTGCAGGTATGACGATGATAAAGTCAAGTTTGTTGCCAATTGGGGAGCCTCGTGCGAGAGTGAAATCTTGCGGAGCCTCGCCGTGTTTGTTGACACTTAAAACTTTCACTTTTTCGCCTGCTGCAATCCTCCAATTATTTTACTTCTTGGTGTGCGTTTTGCGGAAGCGATCGCGCGGGTGGGTTGTGGCTCGATCCTGCGATCGCCCGCAGGTTGTACGGCACTTCGTTCTCATCTGAGATGCCCTCAAACTCGATACTTCTTGTCACGGCACATTCACAGCGATCGCAATTACGATCCACCCGCGCGATCGCGATTAACAAACTGCTAATTTTGCCGAGCTTCTCAAATAAGAGCGAGTAAAACAATCAAAAAAAACTTAAATATTCTTCCTAAAAAGTTACTAGCCCAGAATTATACCACGCACTAACAGTATTTGCTAAAAATAAAAAAGTTGTGGAGCGGGCCACAAGACCTGCTCCACATCAAAAAACGATCGTAGGATAAAGTTATGAGCGATCGACCGTACCGACGAAAGTTCAGAAGCCGATCGGCAAAATAAGACCCTCGCGGGCCATGACAGCCTTGGGGAAAGCGATTTGCACATCTTCGGCGATGCGATCTAGAAAATCGTCAGTATGAGCCGGATCGTGGTGAAAAATCACCACTCGTTTCACCCTTGCTTCCTTAGCCATTCTCACCGCTTCCTGCCAAGTCGAGTGTCCCCAACCCACCTTCGGAGACTTGGGATTGTGATATTCCTCGTCGGTGTACATCGCATCGTAGATCAGCACATCAGCGTCGAGGGCCAAATTGTAGACATTCTCATCTAGTCGATCGGGAAAATGCTCCGTATCAGAACAGTAAACCACCGAACGTCCCTGCCAACTCACCCGATATCCCATAGCAGTATTCGGGTGATTCAGAGAACCAGTCCTAATCTCAATATCGTCCAGCATCATCGTCTGGTTGTGATTGAGTTCGTAGAAATTCAAATCTGCAGGCAAACCCATCAGCGGCACCGGCGAATTCGAGTGCAGAATCCGTTCCACAAAATGCCTTTTGAGACAATCTCCATCCGGCGGAATCGCCCCATAAATATCAAACCTATTGCCGCGGATAAAAGCTGGGGCGAACAGCGGGAAACCTTGAATGTGATCCCAGTGATAGTGAGTAAAAAACATATAAGCTTGCACCGGCATTTCTTGCATCAACTGGTCTCCCAGCATCCGCAAGCCTGTTCCGCCGTCAAAAATCAAGCGTTTGCCAGCTACTCGCATTTCCAAACAAGAAGTATTTCCGCCGTAGCGAACAGTTTCCGATCCTGGTGTCGGAACACTGCCCCGCACGCCCCAGAACTGTACGACAAAATCATCCATACCTTTTATTGATTCCGAGGGTTGAGGGCAATCAACGGGAGTTGCCGCTACAGAGGACAAGCTGATTTCCATTTTAAAATTCAGACTTTAAGGTTCCACATTGTCCGTGATGGCGCAGCAGATGGTCGCACAACACTAAAGCTACCATTGCTTCCACCATTGGCACAGCTCTTGGCAAAACGCAAGGGTCGTGCCGTCCTTTGGCCGCTAGCAGCGTTGCTTCACCCTCTCGGGTAACTGTGCGCTGCTGCTGGCGAATTGTCGCAGTTGGTTTGAAGGCCGCCCGCAGAATGATATTTTCACCGTTAGCAATGCCACCCTGAATTCCGCCGGAACGATTCGTCACTGTACGAATTGCCCCTTGTTCATCAGTATAGTATTCATCATTGTGTTCGCTGCCCAAAAGCATAGTCCCGGCAAAGCCAGAACCAATTTCAAAGCCTTTGCAGGCGGGCAAGGACACGATCGCTTTGGCCAAGTCGGCTTCGAGTTTGTCGAATACGGGCATTCCCAGACCTTTGGGTACGTTGCGGGCGACGCATTCGACTACACCGCCGATCGAATCTCCGTTGTCGCGAACTTTTTCGATTAGTTCAATCATTCTTTCGGCGCAGTCGGCATCGGGACAGCGGACGATGTTGCTTTCTACTTGTTCTAAGGTAACAGTGTCCGGGTCGGCGACGCATTCTAAGTGTTTGATGCGTTTGACGTAGCCGACGATTTCGACTCCAGCGGATTGAGAGAGAATTTTTTTGGCGATCGCCCCTGCTGCTACTCTACCAATAGTTTCCCTCGCCGAACTTCGACCTCCGCCTTGCCAGTTCCGAATTCCGTACTTAGCATCGTAGGTAGCGTCGGCGTGGGAAGGGCGGTAAGTTGTCGCCATTTCGCCGTAATCTTGAGGACGAGTGTCTTGATTGCGGACTAAAATTGCGATCGGAGTTCCCAGAGTTTTGCCTTCAAACACCCCCGACAGAATTTCGCAGGTATCTGCTTCTTTGCGGGGCGTCGTAATTTTGCTTTGGCCCGGGCGGCGGCGATCGAGTTCCGCTTGAATTTCCGATGCGTCTAGCGACACCAGGGGCGGACAACCGTCTATTACTACTCCCACACCGCCGCCGTGAGATTCCCCAAATGTCGATATCCGAAATAAATGCCCGAAGGTATTGCCCATAGTGCTTTCGCCTGAAACCTGATAATTTTTACTTTAACTGGAAGATATATTTTTCCAATAGAGATTTACTGTATTTTTGCAGAATATAGCATTGACTGGGGAGGCGAAAGGTCGATCGGGCCAAAGCAGAAGTTCGATCGCTTCGGAGAAGGAGAGAGGGAGAGAGGGAGAGAGGGCGAGAGGGCGAGAGGGGGAAAATTGGGCAAACCTTCCTTCTTCCTTCTTCCTTCTTCCGACGGACTTACATCCGTTACATCCGTTACATCCGTTACATAATCCGTTGCCGAACTTCCTTCTTCCTTCTTCCCTCTTCCTTCTTCCTTCTTCCTTCATCTCTAATCTTCGTGTTCTTCAAAAGGATCTCTCAATTGCTTGGCGGGAGGGCCGAAAGCCGTGTAAATCGTGAAGCCGGTGATTGCCACCAGACACATACCGAGAGAAATACCTAGAAATGCTGCTGGTTCCATATTGGGGAGCAATTATGAGTTATCCACTCTATAATATTACAAAAAATAACAATCCGTCTCAAAGTCTAGTGATTTTAGGCTGGGTAGGGTATGGCAGCATCCGGGGGAGGCGGGGAGACGGGGAGAGTCGGAGACTGCGGCAGAGTCGGGGAGTGGGGGTCTAAAAAATTGCGATCGCAATTAGCGGTGGAAGTATGTCAAACTTTTCTGTAGAGATTCATTGTAGGTGACTTATGGCACAGCGGACTTGGTTAGGAGATATACTCAAACCCCTTAACTCAGAATACGGCAAGGTAGCCCCTGGTTGGGGAACCACCCTGTTGATGAGCGTTTTCATCGGACTGTTTTTCGTGTTCTTGTTGATTATTTTGCAAATCTACAACTCTTCACTGATTCTGGAGAATGTGGATGTCGATTGGTCGAGTCTCGGCCGCTAAAATTTGAGCGCGAAACAGTCAGGCTAACAGTAAAAGCTGAGGGTAGAGGAGAAAGGGTGAAAGCTAAATTTTCCCATTTCCCCTTGCCCTTTCCCGTTAGTGGCTCGTAATTTAATGCTAATTAATTAAACAAAATACCGGAGAAAAAACATGAATATTTTTGGAATTGGCTTGCCGGAAATGGCCGTAATTTTTACCATCGCCCTGTTGGTATTCGGTCCGAAAAAATTACCTGAAATCGGTCGGAGTTTCGGAAAAGCACTGCGGGGATTTCAAGACGCTTCGCGGGATTTTGAGTCGGAGTTTACGCGGGAAGCCAAGCAGTTAGAAGAAGCAGTCGCAACTACCAAAAAGCCCGAACCCGAAAAAATCGCGGCAGCCAAGGAAGATACCGCAAACAGTTAGATGAATAACACTCAGAAGTCGGAAACACCAGCGGAGTTAATAATTCCCCAGCTAATAGTTGGCTTGGGAAATCCAGAACCAAAGTACGATCGCACGCGACACAATATCGGCTTTAATGCAGTGGATACCTTGGCTAAATCTTGGCAAATTTCCCTGTCAGAAAACCGCAAATTTCAAGGCATATTTGGCGAGGGAAATCGGCCGCGGGGACAGAAAATCCGCTTGCTGAAACCGCTGACGTACATGAACCTGTCCGGCCAATCGATTCGGGCGGCCACAGATTGGTACAAAATACCTCCAGAGTCCGTATTAGTAGTATATGACGATATGGATTTGCCGATCGGCAAACTCAGAATGCGGCTAGCAGGTTCAGCCGGCGGCCACAACGGCATGAAATCGACAATTTCTCATTTGGGCACAGACAAATTTCCCCGCTTGCGGATTGGCATCGGCAAACCTCAAAACGATCCTGCTAAAAATGACAAAGATACGATTTCCTTCGTATTAGGAAAATTTTCCTCAGAGGAAAGTCAATTAGTAGAGAAAGTGCTTAAATTAGTTGTAGAAGCTGTGGAACTTAGCCTCCACCAGGGAGTAGAAAAAGCCATGAGTCTTTACAACAATCGTACCATTGCAGAAACAAACGCGGAAACAAAAAGGTGAGTTCGAGACGTTTGCCCGAAACAACTGCATATGTCCGAGTGACTGGCCAATCTTGGCTAAAAGGCACCATTGAGGGTGAAGTAAGTGCCGGCAATTTTGAGTGGCAGTTTCAGTGGCGTTTCACCGCAGAAAAAACACTGATACTGGAACCATCTCGGGGTAGGGCATTGATTCAAGAACCGCTGCACCGTTTTCTGGAAAAATGGGATTATCAGCTTGAACCGGGCGGCGATTATTCGTTTACTGTTAGGGCTCAGTTTTAATACTCAGAAACCGGGTTTTTACGAAATACTTCGTTACCACACCCTAAAACTCTCAAAAACCCAGTTTCTTTGGCCTGGAAACACCTTGAGTCAGAAACCAAATTTTTTAAGAAATACTTCGTTACCACACCCTAAACCTCTCAAAAACCCGGTTTCTTTGGCCTGGAAACACCTTGAGTCAGAAACCAAACTTTTTAAGAAATACTTCGTTACCACACCCTAAAACTCTCAAAAACCCGGTTTCTTTGGCCTTGACGCTACGAACTAAGAAACCGGGTTTTTCCGAGATTTATGGTTTTCAACAAGTATTTTCGTAAAAAACCCGGTTTCTGGCCTCTGATGAAATGCGGGATCATCAGTTGATTTGTGGTGATTGCAGCAATTCTTGAATTAAAGCAGGCGGGGTTGCTTCTCGGTAAGCGCCGCAATAATACATCGTCAAAACCGCTTTGTAAGCCCAGTGATTGGAAGGCACATCGGTAAAAGGATTGGGCAGAGTTTCAGCCTGATTGAGCACGCAAGCATTGAGGATTTGTTCGCGGGTTGGCTGCACTTGAACTAAAGAATTATTTAGCTTGACTTGTGCGGTAGTTTGTGCTTTTACAGAAGCAGAAAAGTTGGCACTAATTAGCAGTATAGCTGCGGCAAAAATCGTGAGTTTCATAGGTAATTGGTCATTGGGAATTGATAAAATGACAACAGTCAACCGACAACCAACAACTGCCAACTAACAACTGCCAACTGACTACTGACTAATTTTTCGCATTCCCACAGCCAATACGCTCAAAAACAAAAGCCCCACTGCCCCAGCTAGCGGATTGCCGTTAATTCCTGTCACCCAATCGGGAACAGAGCCAGAATATCGCACTAACTCTCCGACGTTAATTATATAGTATCCCCAGACTAAACCTGCATGAAGCCCGATCGACAAACCCAATCGATTTTGACGGCTTCGCTTTGCCAAAACCAGAATCAAACCCAGCAGCAACAACCCCGGAAACTGAGGCCAAGTCCGCAGCATTCCCTCCACAGATTTGATAAAATGAGATAGGGCAAATACCAGGCTATTCGCCCGCACAGAAATTTGATAACTGTAATCCCGCTGCAATTCGTCCAGCAACCAACCCCGGAATACCAACTCCTCCGCAAAACCGACTCCAAGGGCGCTTAACAGCCCTTCTGCGATGATTCTCGGCAAATTATCAGAATTTTGCCATGCGACAAAGCCAAGCAGTCCTTGCGCTAAAAATAGGGTGAAAGTTATCGAAATGCCGATCGCCAATCCAGTCAAAAGCTCAAAACCGTTTTGTCGCGTATTGACTAAACCGTAACTTTTGAGCAATTGCGTTTGTCCGTAAACCTGTTTTCCCCAGCGCCACACTAGGAACAAAAATTCGACAAACAACAATCCCATTGTCAGAATAGTTGCTAGGTTACTATCTTTAACTAAGAGATAAATTGGTGCGGCGACGGGCAGCCAAATTGCTAG
This sequence comes from Tychonema sp. LEGE 06208, assembly GCF_015207505.1. Taxonomy (GTDB): domain Bacteria; phylum Cyanobacteriota; class Cyanobacteriia; order Cyanobacteriales; family Microcoleaceae; genus Microcoleus. Next base: position 19,864 of record NZ_JADEWT010000043.1, on the reverse strand, counting down.
CAAGATTAATAGGAAAATTATCACACGTAAAGGAAATGGATAACTGGCTATTTTGATGAGGTTAATCATTGTTGTAAATTAAACAGGTTTTACATGATATCTGTAGGGACACAGCATTGCTGTGTCCTAATCCTGGTAGGGACAGGGCAATGCAATTTTTTTCCCAGGATTAGGGACAGGGCAATGCAATTTTTTTCCCAGGATTAGGGACAGGGCAATGCCGTTTTTTTCCCAGGATTAGGGACAGGAGAATGCCATTTTTTTACCAAAATTAGGGACACGGCAATGCCGTTTTTCTACCAGATATACATAGATTTGACATAACCTCTGTAGGGAGACAGAAATGCTGTGTCCTTACCAGGATTAGGACACAGCATTTCTGTCTCCCTACCCGGATTATAAACACGCCATTGCCGTACCCTAATGTACAAAGCAGACGGAAAAAGCTAGAATGGCATCATATCGGTTAAAACTTTAAGTAAAGCAAAGCTATAACATCAGGTAACAATGACTGAAGTATCGGATTTCTCAAATGTCGATCGCGAATTAGACGACACAATATTAAGTTTCGCAGACATTCAAGCAGAACTCAACCTGCGCCGCGCTAAAGATGCTCTGCGAGATATAGTAGAAAATCTCGACTTGACACCACAAGAGCGAACTGGACTGGAGCCGGAAATTGGCGGCTTGGAAACCATGCTGGACAAGCTAGAGCGCGCTTGCGTGCAAATCGCTGTGTTTGGGATGGTGGGAAGGGGGAAATCTTCGGTTTTAAACGCGCTACTCGGTCAAAATGTGTTTGAAACTGGCCCGACTCACGGGGTGACTCGTACCACAACTATTGGCCAGTGGGATGTCGGAGATGGTATTGATGACGATTTACCCGATGGCTTAGGCCCCGCTACGCTACGATTTTCGCCAGTTATTTACCGTTTATCGCAAGTAGAATTAATCGACACTCCGGGAATAGATGAAGTTGACGGCGAAACTCGCGAACTTTTAGCCCGCCGCGTCGCAAAACAAGCCGATTTGATATTGTTTGTAGTTGCTGGCGACATTACGAAAGTGGAATATCAAGCACTTTCGCAGTTGCGGGAAGCCGGAAAACCGATGTTATTAGTTTTCAATAAAATTGACCAGTATCCCGATGCAGATAGGCTGGCAATTTATCACAAAATTCGGGACGATCGCGTGAGAGAATTGTTATCTCCCGATGAAATTGTGATGGCTGCAGCTTCACCTTTAACGGCGCGGGCGGTGCGCCGTCCCGACGGAAGTATGAGCGTGCAAATGACTCGTACTTTACCACAAGTTGAGGATTTAAAATTAAAGATTTTGGAGATTTTAGACCGGGAAGGAAAATCTTTGGTGGCGCTGAATACGATGCTTTGTGCGGGGGATATTAACGAGCAGTTGGTGCAGCGAAAAATGGAGATTAGAGAAGACGCGGCTAACCGGATTATCTGGAATGGGGTAATGACTAAAGCTGTGGCGATCGCCCTAAATCCAGTTACTGTAGTTGATATTCTCAGCGGTGCGGTAATTGATGTGGTGATGATCTTAACTTTATCTAAAGTTTACGGCATTGCGATGACGGAAGCGGGGGCGGTGGAATTGCTGCAAAAGATTGCGATTAGTATGGGGGGAATTACTGCGGGGGAATTGTTGGCTAATTTGGGTTTAAGTTCTTTGAAAGGATTGTTGGGTTTGGCGACACCGGCGACGGGAGGTTTGGCCTTGGGGCCTTATCTTTCTGTGGCTGTGACTCAAGCTGCAATTGCTGGGGTTTCTTGCTACGGAATCGGTCAAGTTACTAAGGCTTATTTGGCTAATGGTGCTTCTTGGGGAGATGATGGGCCGAAGGCTGTTGTGAGCAAGATTTTGTCTTCTTTGGATGAGGATTCTATTTTAAATCGGATTAAGGATGAGTTGCGGGCTAAGTTGAATTTGGGGAGTGGGGAAAAACAGCAATCTTAATAGTCAGTAGTCAGTAGTCAGTAGTCAGTAGTCAGTAGTCAGTAGTCAGTAGTCATTAGTTAGTAGTCAGTAGTCAGTAGTCAGTAGTCAGTAGTCAGTAGTCAGTAGTCAGTAGTCAGTAGTCATTAGTCATTAGTCAGTAGTCATTAGTCAGTAGTCAGTAGTCATTAGTCAGTAGTCATTAGTTAGTAGTCAGTAGTCAGTAGTCAGTAGTCATTAGTCATTAGTCATTAGTCATTAGTCAGAAGAAGCAATTATGCAATAACAAACACCAATTCCCGATGCCCAATGCCCAATGCCCGATGCCCGATGCCCGATGCCCGATGCCCAATGCCCAATGCCCAATGCCCGATGCCCGATGCCCAATTCCTAATATTATGTTATTAACTATCTCCACAACTCGCGTCCCTGCTACAGATTTGGGCTATTTGCTGCACAAACATCCCGATCGCCTTCAATGCTTCCCGATGACTTTCGGACAAGCCAGCGTGTTTTATCCTGAAGCAAATGCAGACAAGTGTACGGCGGCTTTGCTGTTAGATGTCGATCCGGTTGCTTTGGTGCGGGGAAAGTCGAAATCGGGCGATCGCCCGCTCGAACAATACGTTAACGATCGCCCCTACGTTGCCTCATCCTTTCTCAGTGTCGCCCTCGCCCAGGTCTTTAGTACCGCCCTATCTGGGCGCTGCAAAGACCGCCCGGAACTCGCAGAAACTGCCCTTCCGTTGACAGTTAAGCTGTCGGTTTTACCCTGTCGTGGCGGCGAGAAGTTCCTGCGCCAAATGTTTGAGCCGCTTGGCTATCAAGTCACAGCAAAACCGCTGATTCTTGACGAGCAATTTCCCGAGTGGGGCGCGAGTCCTTACTTTGCTGTGGAATTGCAAAATACAGTGCGGTTGGCGGATTTGTTGAGCCATCTTTATGTACTAATTCCTGTCTTAGACGACGATAAACATTATTGGGTGGGCGATGATGAAATCGAGAAGTTATTGCGTCACGGTGAAGGTTGGTTGAACGCGCATCCCGCCCGCGAACAAATTGCCGATCGCTATTTGAAACGCCAGCGCCGCTTGACGCGCCTTGCTGTTGCACAATTAGCAGAAGAAGATAATACAGATCCCGAAAAACTCGAAGTTTCTCGTGCTTTAGAAGAGGAAGTTTTAGAACAGCGAATTAGCCTCAACGAACAGCGTTTAGAAGCTGTGATGACTGTTTTAAAAGCCAGCGGTGCTCAGCGAGTGGTAGATTTGGGCTGCGGTGAGGGAAAACTGTTACGATTGCTTTTAGCTGAAAGTGCGATCGCCCAAATTACTGGAGTCGATGTGTCTTTTCGGGCGTTGGAAATCGCCAAGGAACGATTGCAGGTCGATCGCTTTTCTCCTGCACAGCAATCTCGCTTACAATTGATCCAAAGTTCCCTGATTTATCGGGACAGCCGCTTGACAGATTTTGACGCAGCAACGGTGATTGAAGTGATCGAACATCTGGATTTAGAACGGTTGGCTGCTTTTGAACGGGTTTTGTTTGAGTTTGTGCGGCCGAAATTTGCGATCGTCACAACTCCCAATGTTGAATATAATGTTCGGTTTGAAAACTTGCCTACGGGCAAATTTCGCCACCGCGATCACCGTTTTGAATGGACGCGCGGGGAGTTTCAGGCTTGGGCGAATGGAGTTGCTGAACGGTTTGGTTTTGGGGTAGAGTTTCGATCCGTTGGAACCGAGGATTTAGAAGTGGGTTCGCCTACGCAAATGGCAATATTCACCCAGTCAAAATAATCTCGACAGTCTGTTTGTGCTTACAATATAGTTAAAGTTGAAAAAATGCAGGCTTCAGCTATGAGTAAATCTATTCAAACCCGGATCGTTGAAATTGACAATTCTCAGGGCATTCACATTCCCAAATCTTGGTTAGAGCAAATTGGTATTAGCGGAGCAGTAGAAATCGAAGTTCAGGGCGATCGGATCGTCATTCGTGCAGCCCAGAAACCTGGTGCCGGCTGGTTAGTCATTTCTGGAGCCCTAAAACCACGGGCCGGTTGGGATGAAGCGTTCGCAAAAATGGCTGAGCAACATGATGATGTCCTGCTTGATGATTTCACGACTACTGAGTGGGATGAGGTTGAGTGGGAATGGTAATCAAACGTTTTGATGTTTTTCTAGTTAATCTCGACCCCACTGTTGGCAGTGAAATTCAGAAAACTCGACCTTGTTTGGTAATTTCACCAGATGATATGAACCAGCGCATTGCCACTGTCATCATTGCTCCAATGACAACGAAGGGGCAACTATATCCCAGCCGGATAGTTTGCCAGTTTCAAGGCAAAAATGGGCAAATCGTCCTCGATCAAATTCGGACTGTTGACAAAAATAGATTAGTTAAATATCTGGGTCAAATCGGCGCTGACGAACAAAAAGCAGTTTTAGATACTTTGGTACAGATGTTTGCTGAATAATATTAAATGAAAATTACCATTCCCGAACTATCCCTAGTCCTCCTCATCGGTGCATCCGGTTCCGGCAAATCCACCTTTGCGCGCCAGCATTTCCAACCGACAGAAATCATTTCATCGGATTACTGCCGCGGCCTGGTTTCCGATGATGAAAACAATCAAGCGGCCACCGCTGATGCTTTTGAAGTGCTGCATTTAATCGCTGCTAAACGTCTGGCTGCGGGTAAATTAACTGTGATTGATGCTACGAACGTTCAGCCGGAAAGCCGCAAACCTTTGTTGGAATTAGCCCGAAAATATCATTGCTTTTTAGTAGCAATTGTGCTAGATTTGCCAGAGAAATTGTGTGCCGATCGCAATCAACAGCGTCCAAACCGCAATTTTGGGAATCATGTCATTCGCCGCCACGTTCAGAATTTAAGACGATCCCTCCGAAATCTCGATCGCGAAGGCTTCCGCTACGTTCACATCCTCCGCACCCCAGAGGACATCGCAGCAGCCCAAATCGAGCGACAACCGCTGTGGAACAACCGCAAACAGGACACAGGCCCCTTTGACATCATCGGCGACATTCACGGCTGCTGCGGCGAATTGTCACAATTGCTGCAACAGTTGGGCTATCAAATTGTCGGACAATCCAGCGCATCCGGCTTTTGGGATTATCCCACCTACGCCCATCCAGAAGGGCGTAAAGCCGTGTTTTTGGGCGATTTGGTCGATCGAGGCCCGCGCATTCTCGACACCCTCAAACTCGTCCGCAACATGGTAGCAGCAGAAACAGCATTGTGCGTCCCCGGAAATCACGACATCAAATTACTGCGAAAACTCAGCGGCAAAAATGTCAAAATCAACCACGGACTCGAACAAACCTTAGCAGAAATTGCAGATTTACCCGATGAATTGCGCGAATTAGCAGTTAGCGAAATTAGGCAATTTCTCGATAGTTTAATCGGGCATTACGTCCTCGACGGTGGCAAATTAGTCGTCGCCCACGCCGGAATGAAAGCAGAACTTCAGGGACGCGCATCGGCCCGCGTTCGAGATTTCGCATTGTACGGAGAAACCACAGGCGAAATCGATGAATTCGGCTTACCAGTCCGCTATAATTGGGCCGCCGAATATCGAGGTCAAGCTGCTGTTGTTTACGGACATACCCCGATTCCCGAAACAGAATGGTTGAACAATACTGTTGATATTGATACGGGCTGCGTTTTCGGCGGCAAACTAACAGCTTTGCGATATCCCGAAAGAGAATTTGTCAGCGTTCCTGCTGCGATGATTTACTGCGAACCTGCCAAACCGATCGCATTTCCATCCATTGCAACTCCAGACAACAGTTTTCTCGCCACAAATCTGACCGCCCAACAGCAGTTTGACGATGTGCTGGATATTTCCGACGTGCTCGGAAAACGCATGATTTCAACAAGGCTGCAACGTAACATTGCAATTCGCGAAGAAAATGCGATCGCAGCCCTGGAAGTAATGAGCAGATTTGCCGCCAATCCCAAATGGCTGATTTATTTGCCGCCCACCATGTCTCCCGCTGCGACATCCAAAGAACCGGGACTTTTAGAACATCCAGCCGAAGCCTTTAACTACTACCAACAGCAGGGCGTATCGACAGTTGTGTGCGAAGAAAAGCACATGGGTTCCCGTGCAGTTGTCATTGTTTGTCAAGATGAATCGGCGGCTAAACGGCGCTTCGGGATTCTCAACAACAGCATTGGCATTTGTTACACCCGTACAGGTCGGCATTTCTTCGATAATTATACCTTAGAAACAGAGTTTTTAACGCGGGTAAATCGCGCTCTTTCTGCCAGCAATTTTTGGGATAAATTTAAAACTGATTGGGTTTGTTTGGACAGCGAATTAATGCCTTGGTCTGCCAAAGCTCAAGGTTTATTGCAAGAACAATATGCTGCCGTGGGAACCGCATCCCGTCACGGGTTTGCAGAGGCGATTCAGCAGCTAGAAAAGGCAAAACAGCGGGGAGTTGCAGTTGATTCTGTCTTGGCTAGCTACCGGGAACGAGCCGATTTAGCCGATCGCTATGTCAATGCCTACCAGCGCTACTGCTGGCCCGTAAAATCCATATCTGACCTCAAGTTAGCGCCTTTCCACATCTTGGCAACCGAGGGAAAAGTTCACACTGACGAAAATCACTGCTGGCACATGGAACAGATAGCAGAAATCTGTAATTTTGACCTAGAATTGCTGTTAGCTACTCAATACAAAGTAGTTAGAATTGCCGATCTTGACAGTCAATTGGCAGGGATTCAATGGTGGGAAAAAATGACTGATGCTGGGGGCGAAGGGATGGTGGTTAAACCGATGGAATTTATTGTGAACAATAGCAAAGGACTGGTACAGCCTGCGATCAAATGTCGCGGTAAAGAGTATTTGCGAATTATTTACGGCTTGGAATATTCTTTGCCGGAGCATTTGGAAAAATTGCGATCGCGCGGGCTTTCCGGGAAGCGTTCTTTAGCGTTGCGAGAGTTTGCTCTCGGTGTAGAATCATTGGAGAGATTTGTGGCGGGCGCTCCTTTGAGACAAGTTCACGAGTGCGTTTTCGGAGTTTTAGCGATGGAGAGCGAACCTGTCGATCCGAGGTTGTGAATAGCAGAAGTCATTAGTCATTAGTCATTAGTCATTAGTCATTAGTCATTAGTCATTAGTCATTAGTCATTAGTCATTAGTCATTAGCATTTTGTAGGGGCGGGTTTAGCTAAGGATATATGATACAAATGACTAAAAAAGGACAAAACCAGCCCTCTCAGTCATTAGTCATTAGTCATTAGTCATTAGTCATTAGTCATCAGGAAGAAAAGCAAGAATTTGCGATTGCTACAAATCTAAAACTGAGATGATCCCCGTGTACCCCACAATAGTTACGGAAGAAATCTATTCATTTTCTCCGATTAATCGCTGCACCTCCGATATTGGTAAATTCATCATTTGCGCGACTTGCGCTAAATTCATTCCCGAATTTAACAGTTGAGAAACAAGCGATCGCAATGCTGATTCGGTTGTCAGGCGCGCTTGTTCGGATTGTTGAAAAGCTGACTCGGCTGCCAGCCGCGCTTGTTGTTCCGCCAATCGCCCTTGTTGTTCCGCCAATCGCCCCTGTTGCTCTTCCCTATGAGTCTTGAGAAACTCTCCTGTTTGAGGATTTCTCAACCTCAATTCTCCTGAAATTACGTGCAATTCCAGTCCCAATACTTCGCTGTACAGCCACAGCGTATCGAAGCTGATATTGTTGGCTTCAATTGGCTCGTACTGGTTGTTGACTAAACGCACTCCTTGCAGTATTGGGTTGAGATAATCCCCGGAAGGATCGTACTGAAAGTATTCTGTTACTCCCAGTTTTTTGTAAATCTCCGGTTTGGTTTCTTGGTCTTTTTCTTGAGTTGTTTCCGATGTTATTTCTAGAACGAACTGCGGGGTTATGCCGTTTTCTTTCCAGACTTTGTAGTTATCTCTTTGCCTGTTTTTTACTCCAAACACTACATAGACATCTGGTGCAACAACTGCTTGATTATTTCCTTGTTCGTAATATACGAAAGAATTTGCTGAGACGTATACATCAGATCGCCCTTGAAAGTACAGCTTGAGAGCTTCCACGCCGTAAGTCATGTAATCGCGGGTGATATCGCTTTCCGCCATCGGTTCTCCGTCGCTGCTGGGATATTCTATTTCTTCTTCGATTTGAGTGATAACTGTCACGGTTTAAGTCTCCTCAATGCTCGCTGATTTTATCTTAGCAGGTGAGATAGACTAATTATAAAAAAATGGCGTTTGTCCTTGACAAACGCCATTTTATAGAGTTACAAACGCGGCGTTTTATCTTGTTTAAACGACGCTAACCATTGGCGAAGTTCGTTGGCCGCAATCTCGCGCCCACCCAAACCAAAGGCTAGAGCAATTCCAACTGCGATCGCCCCTAGCAGTAGCCCGAAAGCCAAATTCACAATATCGCTGCCAATGCCCATTTGTTGCAGCGCCAAGGCCGAAACAAAAGCAATAATCGCGATGCGAGCCGTTTGGCCCAACAACCGCGCTTGGCGAGTTCCAGAACTAGCAATCAAACTAAACGCTAGGTTCGCCAAATACAAGCCGATCGCAAATACCACCAAACCGGCCAGCACCCTACCTGCAACCAGCACAATACCGCTGACAATCGCCGTCAGCGCCGGAATCCCCAGCACGTCGGTAGCAGCAACCACAGCAAACAGCATGATGCCTACCTGCACCACAATGCCGACAAATTGCGAAGGCGTGCGGGCCGGCAGATCCGGTTCTTGCAGAATCGTTGCTTCAGGATCGATCGAACTCGGCGGTAGTCGCAGCGGCTGTTTCGGCTGCACTCCCAACCAAGAAAAGATATTGTTAAACCCAATTCCGGTGAAGATATTAGTCACCAAATCGCCGATCCAGCGCCCCAAAATGTAAGCAACTGCCAGAATTATGGCTGCTGTGAAAATGTTGGGAAGCGCGCCCAGAATCGTGTTGAGCATCGCGATGGCCGGCAGCGAAATCGCTTGGATGTCCAAAGCGTTCAAAGCTGCGATCGCCGTGGGAATTAAAATCAACACGTAGACGATCGTACCGATAATCCACGACAGCGATTGTCCGCCCGAACTCCGGGAAATGCCAAACCGAGCGCCCAAACTGTCCGCCCCAGCAGCAGCCAGCAGATTCGTAACAATCCGCTGCACCACTTGAGCCAGCAGCCAGCCCACAAACCCGATCAGCAAAGCTTCCAGGATTTTCGGAATTGCCGCCAAAATTTGGTTGAGCAAATTATTAACTGGTAGCAAAGCCTGCTGCAAATCCAGTGATTCGAGCACCAACGGCAAAAACAGCAGAAAAATGAACCAGTACAGCGCATTCGCCAGAGTCTCGCTCAGCAGCAAAGGATTCTCGCTTGGTGCATTCCCCACCTGCTGATTCAAGCGCTCGTCTACGCCAAAAGTCCGCATCGCCCGCGATAGAGCCAATCTGGCAATTGTCGCCAACACCCAAGCAATCCCCAGAAAAATTAGGGCTTTAGCTAACTTCGGCAAAGCACCAGCAATTTGATTGAGAAAAGTATTGAGGGGTTGCGAGACAGCCGTTAGATTCAGCCGGTTGAAAAAGGCAACTAGGAAAAAGATAAAAATGATCCAGAATACCGCAGCGGAAATCCATTTTTCCACTTGCGGGGAGCCTTCTCCTGCGGGGCGGCCAGTAATCCAACCAGCCAGTCGGTTGTCTATGGTAGTCTTCTTGAGCAATCCCCCGACTAAAGATGAGACAAGGGCTGATACGATCAAGCCAATTAGCAGGATACCGATCGCCCAGAGGAGATTTTCCAGGTTTGAACTCACCACAAAATCGTTAAATCCGCGTTCAGCATCTGTCAGGGGATTCGGGGTGGGTTGGACTTGCGCCAAAAGGCGTAGCGTAGCGGGGCGTAAGCCATCGGACATAACCGCTATTGGACTAGATATCTGTTGAGTTATTTCTTGCCAAGTTTGATTCATTTTTTTCTCAGGTTGACGTCACATTTGACAAGGCAGATAAAAAACTGTCAGAATACGCTTCTAGCTTGCAGGTTTTCATGTCAATTCGTCAAGTTTTCGAGCAATCAATTGAAATTGGCGCTGCAGCCACCTTGGTGGAGCGCTGTATAGTCGATCGCACTTTGATGCACAAGTGGCTCAATCCCATGCTGCGCTGCGAACCAGAGGGCGAGTGGGATACTGCTGTGGGAAGCCGCAGCTTGTTCATCATAAAAATTCCGGTTTTGCAACCCACTTTAAACAGCGTCGTGTTAGAGCGACAACCCGGTTTAATTGTTTGGGGGTTTGACGGATTTTTCCAAGGGTGCGATCGTTGGGAATGCCAGCCCCACATCCAAGGAACTCTTTTGATTAACCGCTTTGAATTTCAAATCCCCAATCCTTTAATTAAATTTGGTTTCAATAGCTTTGCAGCTTCTTTGACAAAAAAAGATATGAAAGACCAACTCCGCCGACTCAAACGAGTAGCGGAGCAATTATCTCAAAAAATTAGTAATAGCTAATAGGTAATACCAATTCCAGTTGCACTTATACATGATTGTTGACTGTTGACTGTTGACTGTCAACAATTATGTATGAGTGCAACCGTAATAGATATTATTTACTTCCCAGCCCCCGGCGATGAATTTGGCTGACAAATCATTTGCCTTGCTTGACCAGCAGTATTTTGCAAAGCTGGGGAATTCTTATAGATATCCTGCATATCTTGCAAATCTTTGATGACTCGCTGATAGATTACCATCGCTTGATCTCCATTCACTTCTAAAGCGGTAGGCCCGTAATTTTGAATCACTTCGATCAGCGATATTTTGCCATCTTTAGAAGCTGCGACTAAAGCATCGCGCAGTGCCGGCGCGCTTTGCAGCCGAGTTGTCGGCGTATAAGCAACCTCGCCCAATTCTTTGAAAACAATTTCCCCAAAATAAGTATTTGCCAGCCGCATTACTAATTGGGAATCTAAAGCCACTTCTCGCGTTAATATTTCGCGCACCGCTTCGGGTTTTTGTTTCGCCAGATTCAGAACGCTTTGCAATTGAGGTGATGCTTGGCCGGTTTGTGCAAAGCTTTGCAAATCGCTCATCGGTAAAGTTACGTCAACAGCACCGTATTTTACTGTAACATTGTCTAGTGCAAAGGCTTTGCTGCTGTTCAGAAATACTGCACTTGTCGAGATTAAAAGTGCCAAACCTAATGATAAAGACTTTGACATTTTTTTAGTAAAATGGGCTGACTGTGGTTGCATTCCGTTGAGATAATTTTGTTGAAACTTAAAGTTCATGGGTTTGTGCCTCTTTACGTCAAAATACAGTTTCGATCGATCGCCTCTGCGGGTATCAGTCGAGAAAGTGGAGTCAGGAGTTCCGTAAATGACATAATATTTTACAGTCAGGTCGAGCAAATGTAACCTATCAAAAGATAGGTGTTAATTTCTCGGTTATATGTTATGTCCAGATTTGCAAAAATTCGATCGAACTTTGTAAAACTTATCGAGTGTAGCTTGGGGTGCGATGTTGTGCGATCGCCCATTTAACTTAGTTCCGATCGAGCCTTGCGAGCAATTGGCGAATTGCAGCAGCATCCTCAGCATTCGGAGCATTTGTCAGGTATAGTTCCAAGTCGTGCCGCGCCTCAGAAAAACGCCCCATTTGATAGAAAAGAATTCCGCGATCGCGCCTTTCCAACAGCGCATCGGGAAACAACAGCAAAATCCGTTCGATCGCTCCCAACACCCTCAAAGCATCACGCTGCTGCAAATAAATCGCCTTCAAATTTCCCAGCATTCGCCCCAACAACTGCCGCGTACTTACCGGGGCGAGAAAAGCCGGTTGCAACTCCATCGGTTGACCGTAAATTTGAGAAAGTCTCCCTTGACAATCTTCAGGAAATAGTATCTCGCCACCATTAAACGCATCCACAAAAATCCCAGCATCTTCAAAATCCGGCTTAATCAAAAAATGTCCCGGCATCCCAATCCCCACCATCGGAAAATCAATGCGCTTAGCAACCTCCAAATAAACCAGAGATAAAGAAATCGGAATCCCAGTACGGCGATCGAGCACTTGATTCAAAAAGCTATTGCGGGGGTCATAATAATCAGCATCATTGCCCGAAAATTCCAAATCCTCATACAAATAGCCGTTAATAGTTTGAATGATCCGCAGCGGATAATTCTGTGGCGGGAGGCGCAAACGCACTCGATCGGCGATCGAATCGAGAACATTTAAATACGCTTGAAGCTCTAAATTCGGGTATTCCTCCAAAGCCACATACAAAGCAGCTTTCGCCAGGTCGATCGAGTTGTCTGGCTGATTAATTTCTTGGTAAAAAAGTTGTCGGGCGATCGTCAAATCCATAATAATAATTTACTCAACATTAATTAACATTTTATCCGCATATCCTGTCACCCAAAAAACCCTCAACAAAACCTCTCTTTTCCTCCTCTCTGCGTTCTCTGCGCCCTCTGCGGTAAAAAAAAACAGCATATCCTGTCACCCAAAAAACCCTCAACAAAACCTCTCTTTTCCTCCTCTCTGCGTTCTCTGCGCCCTCTGCGGTAAAAAAAAACAGCATATCCTGTCACCCAAAAAACCCTCAACAAAACCTCTCTTTTCCTCCTCTCTGCGTTCTCTGCGCCCTCTGCGGTAAAAAAAAGCCGTTTTGTATGTAACGCACACCTTCAAATCCCGTGACTTTTACCAATCACCCAACTGCGGCGAAAAATCCTAGCCAGAGTCGATTCTTCCAAAGCAAAATAGATAGGTCTGCCGTGGGGACAAGTGCGCGGATTGCGAGTTTGTTGCCATTCATTCAACAAATTTTGCATTTGCAAAAGACTCAAAGAAGTGCCGTTGCGAATAGCGCTGCGACAAGCAGTAGCAACTTGAGCAGCTTGCAAATCTGCGACTTTACTGAGTTCAAAAAGCGCCGCCGCACAGTCATCTCGATCGGCTAACAATTCAGGCACTTCTCGCGCCGCCCATAGCTGTTCGCCAAATATTTCTACCTCCAAACCCAAGCGGGATAAATTCTCAATTTGCAGCGCCGATAATTGACTGAGAATTACTGGTTTTTCGAGATGTTTTAGCTGCCAAGCGGCACACAATTTCTCGTACAAAACGCGCTCGTGAGCGATGTGTTGTTCTATCAACCACATTCCGCTGGAATGTTCCGCCACAATGTAAGTATTGTGAACTTGTGCGATCGCCCTCAGTTCCATCAATCCTATTTTAGGATTTTTTGGATCTTCGCCGCCTTCATCGTTTGGCCGATCGCCAATTCCTACACTATAAGCACTTTTTTGTTCCGACGCCTTCAGCAATTGTCCCACGCGATCGGGAATATGTGGCGCTGGCAAAACTTCATCATTCAAGTGCAAAGCCCGATCGATTGCCGCGCTAACTTGTGCTTGCCAAAAACTCGGATCGTGCAGATAAATTTCCGCTTTAGCCGGGTGGCGGTTCCAGTCGATTTCTGATGGGGAGATTTGCAGGTGAACAAAACACACGGGATAGCGATCGCGCGGACAAGTACGGGCGAAGGCGCTGAGAATAGTTTGCTCTAATTCGGGCGATCGCACAACCCGCCGGTTCACCGCCACCTTCACCCAATCTGGCCGCCTGCGGTGACAGCGATCGGGCAAACCAATTACTAACTCCAGAGACTGGGAATTAGGAATTGGGAATTGGGCATCGGGAATTGGGAATTGGTAACTCGCCCCTGTTTTTGACAAAAATAATTGCGCCTGTGCGAAACTATCTGGCAATTTATTCTTTTCAGAAACTGAAGGCAAATCTAACTTTAAATATTGCAAATCGCTTGCTCGCACGCCGCGCACAAACTGAGGTAAAATTTGTTCCGCTGTACTGCTAGGAGTGACGTAGAAACAAGCAGTATTTCCTTGACGCAACTGCCAATTAACGTGCGGGTGACAAATAGCAATTTGCTGAATGATTGATTGGATCGATCGCATTTGCTGTGCCGGAGTCAAAAACGTGCGGCGTACAGGCCAATTGCCAAACAAATCAGACACAGTGACTACCGTACCAGGCGCGATCGCCACTGTTTCCACCTCTACAGCAACGCCCGTCCTGCTGTAAACCACCCGCCAGCCCGATCGAGCATTTTTAACTGCTTCCTTCTTAAACGATGAATTGGCCGGGTTTGGTGCAGACTCTCGATTTTTCCAAAAATCGCCCAATCCCAAATCGTTCGATCGGCTCAAAACCTCCAAACAGCCCAACTGAGCCAAACTGTGCAAAGCTTCCCCGCGAAATCCCAAAGTAGTAATTTTGTAAAGGTCTGCTTCCGTGGTAATTTTGCTCGTACTGTGAGGCGAAGCCGCCTGCTGCAAATTTTCCAGATCCATCCCCGTACCGTTATCTGCAACTTGCACCCGCCACTGTTCGGGCCAGACAGACACAACGATGCGAGTTGCACCAGCATCCAGAGAATTTTCAACTAATTCTCGTACCGCAGCGGCGATCGAGTCAATCACTTCGCCGGCGGCAATTAAATTGATAACTTCTGCGGGTAAGGTTTGAATAGTAACTGGCATCAGATTTTTAGCATTTCATTAATTAAATTCTACTTGATTTTGCCACTGGCTACACATTATATTTCACGAAAATTGAGAAAATCTCGATATCTGTATGCTACTTAAATTTGCTCCGATTCTACAATATTGATTGGCAATCGGATGTAAAAAGTTGTCCCTTTTTCATTGTCCGATTCATAGGTTATTTTTCCTTTGTGAGCATCAACAATCGACTTAGCAATCGCCGTTCCCAAACCAGTACCAGTCCGCTTCCCGTAGGTCACAAACGGTTCAAATAACTTGTCTTTAATTGATGAGGGAATGCCGGGGCCGTTATCGTAAATGCTAATTTCTGCCCACTCCTCGCTTTGTGTCACAATAATCTCAACTCGCCCGCCGCGCCCGCCAAAAGCTTCAACAGCATTCCCAACTAAATTTTGCAAAACGCGCAAAATCTTATTATCGTCGGCTTCCACTATTACTTCTGTTACCCGCAGCACTAAATCTACTTTTGCCGCATCAAAATAAACTCTGTTCAATTTTTCAAACTGCTGCAACGTCTGGATTAAATTGATTGGTTTTTTACTTAATGTAGAGTTACCGCGCGAAAATTCTAATACTTCTTCAGCCATCCCCAACATTCGCTGAACTTGTAATTGAATAAGTTCGCACCACTCCTGAGTTTCCTCATCGGGGTGCATTTCTTTGAGCATTTCGCTGGAGAGTTTAATTCCCGTAAAAGGACTTTTGAAATCGTGAATGATTGTACTCACCATTTCTCCGACTAATACCATTTTTTGTTTGTGTACGAACTGGCTAACATATTGATCTGTAGTATCGCGCAGGTTTTTAATAATGAAATTAAACATTTGCAGGACGGAACTGCCTTGAGCCAACTCTAGAGTTGCTATTAGTTCTTGGCGACCTATTTTTGCCAAAGTCGAGCCGCCAAATGCCACAGCTCTAGCACTGCGAGGCTCTCCGTCTAAAACTCCGAGTTCGCCAAAAAAATCGTCTGGCTTAGCGATAGCAATAGCTTGATATTTATTATTTTCAATCCGCTTGCTAAACTCGACTGCACCTGCTAAAACTAGATAGAAAAAATCGGCCGCTTCTCCTTCGTCAAAAACTAGCGTTTCCTCAGCAAAACTCTCCAATACAGCTATTTGACACAGGTGAGCAGCTTGCAGAGGTTCAAAATAAGAGATAAATCGATGAGATGCCAGATCCATGAGATAGTACCTAATGCTTAATTTAAACAGTTTATTTTTTCTATTTTCGCCGATCGGCATCGATGGGTTGATAAAAGACAATACTGCTTGAATCTGGCTCTATGTTCTGGCATCCCTGGCCGGGAAAGGGCGATCGCCGGAATGCAGAGCCAGACTCAGACAGCAGCAGCAATCTCGCGCAAATTCTTAGCTAATTGACTAAAATCCATAAATATGGTAATATTTTTGAGCTTTTCATTAGATGTGCGATCGAGTTCTGCAGCAGGCATTACAAGATTTTAACTTTAGAGAGAGCGCACAATTTAAATGTCGATCGACTGGCATTGCCAAAAATTAACGATCGCCAGATAAGACGATCGCAGCATTCTGCCCGCCAAAGCCAAAACTCAAACAAATCGCATTTCTCACCAGAGTCGATCGCCTGCAGCGAACAAAATCTAATTCAAACCCCGGTTTTTTCAGGCCGGTGCAAGGCGGCAACATCCCATCTCGAATACTCATCAAACAAAAAGCCGCGCCCAAGGCTCCCGAAGCTCCCAAAGTATGAGCAGTAGCCCCCTTAGTCGAACTAACAGCAACTCCAGGGCGAAACAATTTTTGAATTAACAGTGCTTCCTGTCGATCGTTTAAATCAGTTGCAGTACCGTGAGCGTGAACAAAATCGATATCAACGGCTGCTAAATTGCTGCGTTTCAAACATTGATTTACCGCCGCGATCGCACTTTCCCCCCCGATATCCGGTGCAATAGCATAACAAGCATCATTTGTCAAGCCAAAACCCGAAACTCGCCCGTAAATTTTAGCACCGCGACGGCTTGCCAGCTCGGCGGATTCTAATACAAATAAAGCCCCGCCTTCACCGAGCACCAAGCCTTCCCGATGTTGGTCAAACGGATAGCAGCCAGTGTCGGCCAAAGCACCCATCCGGTTAAATCCAGCCACAGTCAGCGGTGTAATCGGCGCTTCCACAGCACCTGCGATCGCCCGCTGACACTCACCAGTGCGGATCAAATCAACAGCGCGGGCGATCGACTGCAAGCCCGTCGCACAAGCAGCCATCGGCGCCAGCACAGGCCCCGTCGAGCCGATTGCCCTCGCCGCCGCGATCGCCCCCATGTGAGGCAAAAAATCCACGAATTGGGCATTGGGAATTGGGAATTGGGCATTGGGAATTGGGAATTGGGAATTGGGCATCGGGAATTCCCTTCCTTCTTGCTTCTTTCCTCTTAGCAACATTTCTAAATTTGCCTGAAATCCTCGACTCGATCCGATCGCAATTCCGCAATCGCGCAAAGGCAAAGTCAAATTAGCATCTTGCAAAGCCTCTGCTAAAACAGGCAGAATTAAACTTATTAAATCAGCAGGTTTTGTACCAACCAAAGCCAAAACTCGCGGTTCAACTTCTAAAAAAGGTTGATGTATCTCAATTCCCGACTCACCAGCCAACAGTCTTTTCCAGCTATTTTTCAGATTCCCCAAAGCTGAAAGCAGACCAATTCCAGTAACAACAACATCCATTTTTGTACTTAGCCGTAATGGAGCATCTCAGTTGGGTTTATGTAGTGTCCTCCGAAGTTCGCCTCCTTCTATAGCTCGCTTTTCAAGGACAGCAATACAACAAAAAATGCTTTATGTAAAAATGAAATGCTCCCACCTTAAATCATCAGTCACCAGTTTGTCAGTCAATCCTTCATCCTTAATGACTCATGACCAATGACCGATGACCGATGACTAATGACTAATCATATCGTTTCCGGTTGCATCGGAATAATAAAATAGAGTCAACAGTCAACAGTCAACAGTCATGTATGAGTACAACCGGAATTGATATGACCAATGACCAATGACTAATGACTAATGACTAATGACTAATGACTAATGACTAATGACTAATGACTACCTTCAGCTACCAGGTTTAAAATTTTCCAAACCCTGAGTAACAGTAGCCTTCTCAATCCGATCGCCCGCTTCAATCTTATCAACCACATCCATCCCTTCCTTCACGTACCCAAAAACCGCATAGCTACCGTCCAAAAACGGTACATCGGTCAAAGTAAAGTAAAACTGAGAAGAAGCCGAATCAGGACTTTGCGATCGGGCCATCGCCACAGCCCCGCGAGTGTGCATCAACACAGGTTTTTCAGCAACCCCAGCTTGTTCTAGCGTTTTGCTGTAAGTCGGACTCGGAGCACCTTTAGCTTTAATTTCCAGAGGAATCCTGCGTTCTGCAGATGTTTTCGGGTCAATAAAACCCCCAGTTCCCAGCCGCGCCGTAGGGAATTTAGGGTCTTTACCCTGCGGGTCGCCGCCCTGAACTACAAAAGGCTGAGGTTCCCGCACGACTCGGTGAAATACCAGCCCGTCGTAGACACCTTTCTGAACCAAATCGACAAAATTGCCCGCAGTAATTGGCGCATTTGTGCCGTCAACTTCGATCGTAATTGGAGCACCTTTGACCATCATCACCACCGTTGCTTTTCCTTCCAAACGCGGCAAATTGCTAAATTGCGAACTCACCGCCACAGCATTAGAAGGAGACGGAGGTGGAGTCAAAGAAATGCTTTCACCAGACACCGGATTCGGTGTCGGAGTGGAGTTAGCCTGCGGGGAACTACCGCATCCCCCGACAAACAGCGCACCAATTATTAAAAGTGAGAACAACCACCGCTGAATTTTGATTTGCATTTGCATTTGCATTTGTATTTTCACTTTCATTTTCCTTCAACCGGGTAAGGTGTACGGCGACGCGCACCCTAGATTTATCGACTTGGTGCGTCGCCGTCCAACCTACTAAACATTACCAATTCTGCGATCATCGACAATCCCCAATTCCCAATCTCTAAATTTCGAGATTTATCGATTTGGTGCGCCCAAGCGCACCCTACAAGACATTACGAATTCTGCCATCGAAAATGCCCAATTCCCAATCTCTAAATTCCGAGATTTCTCGATTTGGTGCGCCCAAGCGCACCCTACAAGACGACAAGACATTAACAATCGAAAATCGAAAATATCTACAGTCCTTCTAGGGGAACTTGCAAAAATCGAGCTAATTCCGCAGCTTGATTTTCCACATCAGACAAAGCAATCGGCTGTCCGACTCTAGTTAGGGGAAACTGACGGCGGTCTTTCAGCTTGAGATAAATGCTGCGGCGGGGACTGAGACCTTCTTTAATGTCCACCCGCACAGATTGCACGTCGGATGTTTTGCAAGTAAAATCAAGTTTGCGGTTTTTGCCGGGAAATCCCCAGCGAAAGATCCGAATGTTACCAGTTTTGCGATCGAACTCATTGTATCCGCCGCCGACATCCCACAGAACAGTCAGCCACAGGTAAAGTGCCAACAGCACGCCGCAGACACCGTAGAAACCCATCGCAATGCCTTGGGGGATAAAAATGAGCTCAGTCGGGTCAGCAAAAGGCAGCAGGTTGACGTGCAAGTAGCTCGAAAGGCCCGAAAGCAGGAAACCAGTCCCTCCAATGGTGACAATCGTCGCCCACCAGTAATTGCTGAAGCGGCGGGAACCCAAAACCTCGTAGCGGAGGATAGAATCGATCGAGGTCGTTGCTTTTGCAGTCATAAGATTAAACAGCCTTAAAGCCAAATTTTAATTCAACTAGCCTACCTCACTCGCACTTCCTTGGCGCGACTGGCTCCTCAACCACCCTTAACTGCGGCGGCGAAAAGCGAGTCAGTTGGCTTGGAAGTACCTCAAATTTCTCGCTTGTGGAACCGATCGCGACTGGGGGAGTACGCATCTAGTGGGGGAATTCTGGTCTTTTAGTTGAAATTTTATCAACTTATAATATATAGTTATGTTAACTTTAATTAGAAACCTTGGTCTTTTAACAAGCAAGAGGATTTTATAACTATGACAATCGCAGTCGGACGCGCCCAGACCGAAAGAGGCATCTTTGATGTACTCGACGACTGGCTCAAGCGCGATCGCTTCGTCTTCGTAGGCTGGTCTGGCATCTTGCTATTTCCCTGCGCCTACCTATCCATCGGTGGCTGGCTGACCGGCACCACCTTCGTCACATCCTGGTACACCCACGGTTTGGCAAGCTCCTACCTCGAAGGAGCCAACTTCCTCACCGTCGCAGT
>NZ_JADEWT010000042.1 GCF_015207505.1 Tychonema sp. LEGE 06208 | reverse complement strand
TTGGTAAAATGGAGGTAACATTTTCTATAGATGGGGTTGTTTAACGATATTGACCCCATCTTTTTTTACCATAAATCGGTCAAACCTTTGTTAGCTATGGGTTTTAACGGGGTTGTCACCCCGTCAGCCTTAGCCTTTTTTGCAGAGGTTTTTGAACTCGGCAAAGTTTGAATAAGACTTACGAATCAAGGTTCAGAAACCGGGGTTTTTACGAAAAGACGTGTGGTCATCCGTAGATTCGGTAAAAACCCAGTTTCTTTAGTGGGAGTGAGTCCAGGAGTTTTTAACTCCTACGAATCAGGTATGATTTGACAGAAATTTAGCTAGGACTTGAGAAAAAACCGGATTTCTTGAAGGCATTAGTGCCGCAAGTAGCGGACAGAAACCCGGTTATTTAGTTTTTCGCAGTGCGGAATTAATTCCGCACTACAAACCGTTTTTATTTCAGTTCACAACCCCCCGGAAGATTGCATCAATGCCAGCAAAATTGTCTAACAGCAAATAGGCGAGGAAGGCTCCGCTGGTACCGCCCATCACCAAACCGCCCCGGAATAAACTCCAATCTTCCGGCGTTTTGTGCCAGTAAAGAAATTTACCTGCTTCAATCTTCCGATTCTCGTAAATCGAAAGGCCCGTTGCCAAAATCAACACCAATGCCAGAGTTACCAGCAATGCTGCCAGAGGTGCTAAACCTTTTTCTTGTAAAGGCAGCAATACTGCAAAAGCTCCTACTAGGAAATAGCCGTGAGCCAAGCTAACTTCCAATCCCCTGACTATGGGAGACAATCCTTTGCGGTAAATCGGCAAATTCCGCAAAAAAGTTACAGTCACATCGGAAAAACTAACTGCTGTTGCTGCCGCAGGTTGAGCTTGCATCTGAGGCGATTTTTCAACCTTGTTAGCAGTTGCAGTTAGAAATTCGCCCGATCGAAAATCAAACCCCGCCGCCTTTGTGCGAACGCGCAGCGCGTGCCAGATGTGACCCGAAAGCGCCAAAATCGCTAACACAAAATGGCTTGTTGCGAGCCAAGTCCGCGAAGAAACAACCGCTGCATCCGAGCCGCTCAAACCCACAGGGCCGTAGAAAACCTCTGGATAAACAGTGTCATTTACGGTAACAAAGTAGGCGGCCAAAAAGCCCATATAAGCCAGAGCGCCCAAACTGTAAGAAAGGTAAGCTTCGCCAGACCAAAACAGCACTCGCTGGGCCCACGCAAAAGGCTTGGTGAAGATATGCCAGAAACCGCCAAGAATGCAGAGCAAGCCAACATAAATGTGACCGCCGACAACATCTTCTAAGTTGTCAACTGCTGCCATTCCTTCCGGGCCGCGCACTGGTAAAAGATAGCTAAAAATGCGGGCAGGATTCAGCGTTGGTTCGCTAATTATCCGCACGTCGGCAACGTGGGGATCGTAAAGACCGCCCCAAAATAGGGCTTTTGCCACCAACAACCAAGCACCAGTACCTAATAGCAATAGGTGAATGCCGATGATGGTTGTCATTTTGTCTTTGTCTTCCCAGTCGTAGCCGAAGGAACCAAAGAATGTTTTGTTTTGCGGCAATACTTTCGGGCCGAGCAAGGAATGGTAAAGGCCGCCGGCACCGAGAACTGCGGAACTAATTAGATGCACAACTCCGATCGCAAAATAGGGATAGGTATCAACAATTTGACCGCCTGCTCCTACTCCCAAACCCAAACTTGCCAAATGCGGCAGCAGGATTAAACCTTGGTCGTACATCGGCAACTCTGGGTTAAAGTTTGAAAGTTCAAACAGAGTCATTGCCCCGGCCCAGAGTACGATCAAACCGGCGTGAGCGACGTGAGCTCCCAAAATTCGTCCTGAAAGGTTAGTGAAGCGGGCGTTACCTGCCCACCAGCCGTACTCGTTTTCTGAGTTTTCCGGCTCTGGAATTAAATTCTGATCTGCTATTGCTTGCATTTTCGCTTTCCTCCTGATGCGGTTAACTGGCTGGACTGGCTGCAACTTTATTTCCTTCGGGCTGGATGTCTTCGCGCATTGCTTGCACGACTTTGCCTTTGCGGAAATCAAATCCTGCCGATCGCAAAGCGTGCCAGAAATGGCCTTGCAGAACGAAGAAGGCGAGCCAGAAATGGGTGTTAGCCAACCAGACGCGGGAGGTCAGCATTCCTTCGCTGTGAAAATAGGGGAACTGCTCGAAGCCAATTTTTAAAGTTGGCCCGTAGAATTCCTCTGGGTAAGCAATGGTGTTGACTGAAACAAAGTAGGCTGCGATGAAACCCATTAAGGCTAAGGCACCGAGACTGTAGGAGAGGTAAGCTTCTCCCGACCAGATGAACAGGCGTTTTGCCCAATCAAAAGGTTGAGTGCGAATGTGCCAGAGGCCGCCGGCAATGCAGAGGATTCCTACCCACATATGTCCGCCGACAACATCTTCGAGATTGTCAACAGAGGCGAGCCAATGCGTGCCACCTGCACCGAACAGGTAGCCGAAAATCACGGCGGGATTGAAAGTGGGTTCCGAAATTATCCGCACTTGCCCGATCGTGGTATCATATAAACCACCGAAATACATAGCTTTGGCCACCAACAAGAAGGCACCGACACCAAGCAAAACTAGGTGGATGCCCAAGATGGTGGTCATTTTGTCTGCGTCTTCCCATCTGTAGCCGAAGAAAGGAGTTTTTTCTTCGAGGGTGGCGGGTCCTTTGAGGGAATGAAAGATACCGCCGAAGCCGAGAAAGGCTGAGCTAATTAGGTGAATTACACCAATCTGAAAGTACGGATAAGTATCGACAATTTTGCCTCCGGCACCAACTCCAAAGCCGAGTCGGGCTAGGTTTGGCAACAGGATTAAGCCTTGTTCGTACATGGGAAATTCTGGGTTGAAACGGGAAAGCTCAAATAGGGTATAAGCTCCCGCCCAGAGGACGATGAGGCCGGCTTGGGCGACGTGGGCGCCTAGCAAACGACCGGAAAGGTTGATTAAGCGGGCGTTGCCGGCCCACCAGGGAAAGGTTTCTCCTTCGGCTGGGAAGGATTTTTTTGCCATGCTTGTCACGGGGCGATTTACCTCTTGTGAAAGATGTCAGTTGAGTTTTAAGCGCTTGCGGCTTATTGATATAGATAATCAACAATTTTAGAAGTTTCGTCAAGGGCTATTTGATAAAGTTTTTCACTTCTTTTGGTTAAGATATGTAACTTAACGGTGTAAAGTATCGTCAAATCGAGCCTTTAACTGGTTTTCAGGCTCGATGGCAAGTTTGCCCGTGATTGGCAAAAATAAAGATTAGATCGAATTTGAAGATTTTATTGATAAATAGTCTTACTAAGTCTATTGTTGTTTAAGTAGCTATCTCATCCTCTCGGAAAAGACAAGGTGGCAGAACAAATCCGGTACTTTCTTCTGGGTCAGCTTCGATCGAAGTGGGACTAAAAGACGGTGCGGGATTGTTTTTTCTCAATTAAGAGAATTAATACCAGCTAATGGCTATTTCTTGGCATATTCATCTCAAACTCCAAACCACAAAGCCTGAGAGCGTTTGCTCTCAGGCTTTTCTATCGAAATTTTTAACTGCTTGTGGAATCTGGCGCGCCCGTTCAAGCAGAGGATTTGCTTTCCTCGGCGACTTGCTCGTTGCTGGGCAATTCGAGGCAATAACCGGCCCCGTATACGGTTTTTATGTACCGAGGATGGCGGGGATCGGGTTCCATCTTGGTTCTCAGGTGTCTGATGTGTACGCGAATTGTTTCGATGTCGTCGTCTGGGTCGTAGCCCCAGACTTCTTTGAGAATTTCGCTGGGAGAGACTGTTTGACCGTGGCGCTGCAGCAAGCAGTGCAGCAACTCGAACTCTAGGTGAGTCAGTTTGACGGTATTAACGTACCAAACAGCTTCAAACCTTTCGGGGACGAGGGTCAGCGGGCCGTAATTCAGGATTTCGGAGTGTTTGGCTGCTTGGGGGATGCGGTCTGTGCGCCTCAGCAGGGCTCGCACTCGCGCTAGCATTTCTTCTAGTTCAAAGGGTTTGGTCAGGTAGTCGTCGGCGCCGGAGTTGAAGCCTTCTACTTTGTCTTGAGTTTGACTTAAGGCTGTCAACATCAAGACGGGTATGTCGGATGTGCGATCGTCCCTCCGCAAACGCTGACATACTGTGAATCCGTCTACTCTAGGCAACATCAGGTCTAGGACGATCAGATCCGGCAGCAGTTGTATTGCCAGTGCCTGACCTTTGATGCCGTCTTCTGCCTGGGTGACTTCGTAGCCAGCCATTTCTAGGTTGACGGCTACCAGTTCGGCGATCGCCGCGTCATCATCAATAACAAGTATCCGAGGCATCATCATTTATCTCACCGCTAACCAGATGGCTGAGACTACAGCATTCTGGGGGTTCCAGCTAACTTTAACGAACAATGTTTTAATCTTAAGCTTCATTAAGAGCGTTGCGAATTTTGTAAATATTCTTGTACTAATTATAAGCCCTATGGAGCACCTATCAAAAAAATGTTCGCCAAAAATCCTTCTGAGGGCAGATTTTTTTACTGGCCGAGAGGTTAAATTTTGGTCGGATGCGGGCGGGTTTTGCAGGGAGTTAGCTGCGATTTGATGTGAGATTTAAGATTTCAGAGGCGATTCTGGCTTGACGGGCCGATCGATGTAACTGTATTTACAACTGTCGAAATGGGAAATGCCAATATTTTTGGTAGGAATTTGCCCTAAAGTTGAGCGGTTGAGCCTAGAAATTGATAGTGGCCGATATCTGGCGGTGCAATTCCTCAACCTTCTAATTGCTGCTGTGCGGCTTGAATGTGAATTGAAGCGAGATGTATTGGGAATAAAACTTTGCTTTCCCACTTTTGGATGCAGGTAAAATCGATGTCGGTTTGCTGTCGCATTTGTCGATCGACCTGTTTCGCGATCGAGCTTGTTTTGCCTCTATGATATCAAAAAATAGTCTGAGCCTTTGAGTTTAAGGTTTCCCACGATCGATCGCCCAAAAACTCTAAATTTTGTTAACTTTATTAAGTTGAGTTAAAAAAAATTTCTTTTTTTTTTGATGCCTAGGGCTTGCTTTTGAGGGCTATTGACGGTATAATGTAATAATGGAACTATGACTATTTATAACAAAAAAACTCAATATTCCCATTATTGAATGGTATCATACAAAAGTCAAAAGATCAACCCCCAAACCTGAAAAAATTGGGCATTTTTTAATTATTTGAAAAAATAAAAATTTATTGAAGCCGCGACACAAAGGAGAAAAACTGCTAGCAAAGCTAGTGAGGCGGAGCGGGTTGAGTATTGTTGCTGGGAAGAGTAGGCTTAGAGTCTAATTTTTGGAAGTAAAGAGCGCCGATGGTGGCTAAAAATATTGTATAACCAATAGCTTGCAAAAGATAGATTCGATCTCTGTATCCAAAGAGTGCTTTGAGAATAACTCCGGGAAACTGCCGATCGGGCAAAACTCCTGCAGCATTCCACACCATAGGGCCTAAAATACAAGAGTGCAGTGCTGCGGTGCGATCGTAAAACACACAAATCCCTGCATACTTGCTATCCATCTGCGACAAAATAGCAGCAGCTTGGTCAAAATGCTTGAGTGCAGATACCGCCAAACCCGCCACAATTAACAGCAACAAAATTCCCATAAACTTGAAAAACAGGCGGATATCAATTTTGACTCCCCACTTGAACAACAGCGCCCCAATGATTGTCGCCCCAGTCAAACCGCCCAAAGCGCCTAAAGCGGGACTCAAACCCTGTTGAAATTGAGCGCTAACAAACAAAACTGTTTCAAAACCTTCGCGCAGTACCGCAATAAAAATTAAACCAAATACGCCCCAGCCGGCCTGAGTATTTTCTCTTAAAGCTGCTGTAACTGCTCCTTCAACTTCTGCTTTGAGAAACCGCGCTTGCTGAGTCATCCAAATTAGCATCCAGCTTAGCATGGCGATCGCCACAACTCCCAAGACGCCTTCTAATAGCTGTTTGATTACCGGTGCGTAAGGCTGATTAGATGTTGATAGGGCCGCGAGTAACCCATTGAATAAAACACCAACCAAACCGCTAGCAGCAATGCCGGCTGCGACACCTGCATAAACCCAGGAATTGAGGTTACTTTGCTCGGCTTTTTTCAAACAAGCGAGAACAATTCCCACGACTAAGGCTGCTTCCACGCCTTCGCGCAGGGTAATTACAAAAGTCGGTACGGCTTCGCTAAAAATCATTTTTTTATAACTGCTAATTTCTAGTTAGTTTTTAATCCTTAGTTTTTAGTAACTTTGCTTTTACCGCTGCTAGAAGATCCAATTATTGAACCGCGAAGACGCTAAGGACGCAAAGGAAGAGAAGAGAAGGATCGGCTATTTTTAAGGCGCAGCATTTCTGTTTTGCTTTTATATGATTGCTGTGCCCGCTCGCTAAATATACAACTTTTTCGAGCGGGGACAGCATTCCTAAAAAATGCTTTTTACTCTCCGAAGATATGCTCTATCTTAAGGCGGTTGGGGATTAACTAAGGACTAATGACTGAGGAATGCGCTCTATTACTTCTCTTAACTGAAATCCCTCAGCATTTTTTTCAGTTCTACTTGGTGCAGTTCTTCTTGACCGATCATGTTGCGGGCGTATTCTTCGAGATAAATGCTGGAGTCTGTCACTACTTCAAGTAAAGATTTATACTTTTTGAGGGCTGTTTTTTCGTGATTTAGACTTTCTTCCAACAAATCTTTTACCGAATGTTTGTATGTTTCTTCGATAGTCGCAATTTTTTGCGTTGGATGCCCTTCTAAGCCAGTAAGAATTTCTCCGGCTTGTTGCGCGTGGAGCAGGGATTCAGTTGCTTGTGCTTTAAAAAATTGCACGATGGGGATGCGGTTTGGACCTGTCACCATCAGTGCATAGTGGGTGTAGCGCACAACCCCTGCTAGTTCCCATTCCATGATGGTGGCTAGAAGTTCTTGGGTTTTTTTATCGTCAAGTTCTTTCATTTGTTGTGTTTGATTTAGAATGCAATGAATGACAATATTTAGGATATCATGTTTCTTGATTGAATGGATTTTTGGCAAAAAGTGTTTTTTTTAAAGGCCTAAAGCGGTAGGGTGCGATCGATCGCGCCTTACCGCTTTAGGCCTTTGACTTTTGTCCTAATTTCAAGAAAAAGTTTCCCAGCAAGGCGCGCGCCGCGCAGCTTACCGGACAGTTTTTTGTCTCAATTAGGGGTTGACTTCCAAGACTCCATTAGGAGCAAACACTACGGTAAATTTGGCTGCGGGTACTGCACCGCTGTTACTCTGAGTTTGGGAAGTCTGCTGCACAGAAGGTAGGGGAGTTTCTTGGGTGAAATCTTTGGCTGGTTGATTGAGCGGCTCGAAATTTGCGATCGCCCCATCAAGACTCGCAGTCACGCGATACACTAGATTTTGTGTGAAGGTAGGCTTAGTTTGCCAATCTGGATCGATGCGATCGTACACTTTGATAGCTAATTCATCTAGTTTAGCGCGATCGGTAATTTCTGCTATCTGATTAGTCCCATTCACCGCCTGAGTTTCTGGCTGGCCTGCTGATACAGGTACAGCTTGCACAGTCTTATCTGTACCGCTCTGGTAATAGCTGTTTAAGTAGACTGATTAGTAAAAGGCACAACATCAGAAGACTTTTCAGGCAACTTTTTTTGGCTGTCAGCAACTACCGCCGGCAGCGCACCGCTACTGGTAATAGCTGGTTGGGCGGGCTTATCAAAACTCCGAACATCTGCTGCAGTACCATCAGGATTTTTCAACTCTGGTGTCCAAGACTTGACGTAAATACCGCGAAACTTTTCTTTTTGCGCTACGCGAAACATCGCGATGGGATAAGTCACACAAAAAAGAGTGAAAACTCCCACACAAGCCCAAACTATTTTGTGCATCTCCCTGGCTGGGAGCGGCTTATTTTTTGTTTGGGCGTTGCTGATTTACGGTATGAAAGGCTAAATATGCAAGTCATAGAAACCAGAATCCACAAAATTTCTGAATTTTCAACTTATTTTTTTCATACCCTGATTAAGCAACCCTGTTGGGAAAATTACTTGATAATAATTGCATTAGTTTTTTGAATATCTTGAGAATGCCCGCAGTGGGGGACGAGCCGATCGCACTTTGCGCGATCGACTGCAGCCAAAATATTGCTGACTATATTAAGTGGCAATAATTCGAGCTTTTTCATTTTTCCAACACCCACTAATTGGGATTTGACTAGCTTTCGGGCAATTGTACTGCGACTGCGGTCAAAAAGTTAATGCAATTTATTCTCAAAAGTTGAGAATAAAACCAATTGAGAATTTTCAGTTAATTCTTTATATTTTTTTAATCTTTTGCTTGACCAACCCAAAAACGGATGTTAAATCGGGCAAGAAATATTAATAATTTTTATCAAAAAGCTGGCAGGTGCGGGCTGTAGGTATAAAATTCGATTAATTGTTAAGAATTACTTAATCTCCGATCGCCCAGGAGTGAAAATTATGGCGGTTTGTTGCCTGCATCCTTGTAACAGAAGCGATCGCCCGCCACGAATTGCCCGCTAAAGAAGAGCATCACAGCCCCCCACCAATCCCCCCATAGGGCATAGTAAAGTTTTGTAAAAAATAGTTGACTAAAGGGTTGGGAGTTCTCTTGTTTGGGATATATCGATGCACATACCTGATGGTTTTCTGTCACCGCCCGTAGCTATTGTCACCGGCGTAGCAAGTGCAGCAGTAATTGCAGTTGCCCTAAGTCGAACCCGCACCAGTCTGGGATCGCGGCAAGGCCCAATCATGGGATTAACTACAGCTTTCGTGTTTGCAGCCCAGATGATCAACTTTCCCGTAGCCGGCGGCACCAGCGGGCACTTGTTGGGAGGGGCGCTGGCATCCGTGGTTTTGGGGAGCCCTTGGGCGGCAACTTTGGCGATGAGCACGGTTTTTATCATTCAAAGCGTCTTGTTTGCCGACGGGGGCATCACCGCCTTGGGTGCGAATATTTTTAACATGGGGCTAGTGGGCATTTGGGTTGGCTGGTGGCTGTTGCAGCCGTTGCAGCAACTCTTGGGAGGTTCCAGAAATCGCTTGCCCCTAGCTGCGGGTATTGCCGCCGCCCTCAGCGTCGTTGCTGCTTCTATTTGTGTGGCGATCGAACTAGCAATTTCTGGTACAGTACCGCTGAATATCGCATTACCCGCAATGGTAGGCGTACATATTTTAATTGGCATTGGCGAAGGGATAATTACAGGCGGAGTTTTAACTTATCTCATCAAAGTTCGGCCGGATTTATTACCGGGAGAACAGCCACAATTGCAGAAATGGGTAGCGCCAGTAGTAGGGGTTTTATTAATTTCGGGCTTGCTTTCGCTGTTCGCTTCAAGTTGGCCCGATGGGTTAGAAGCTGTAGCGGAAAAATACGGTTTTAAAGATAAAGAAGCTGTGGCGATCGAAAATCCTACTCCCTTCGCAGATTACACAGTTAAAGGATTAGAAGAACAGCCGATTGGTACCAGCATTGCTGGAGTTGTGGGATCTGCAATCTGCTTCGGCGCTGCCTTTGGTATTGCTCAATTGGTCAAACCGAAAGATGCTTAAACTCTCGATACCTTTTCGATTGCGGTTATCTCTGATAATTGTAGTCGGCATTGGTTTTATGAAGACTGGCGCTTGGCTGTGGCTGGGGATTTATGGGGCGATCGCACTTTTTTGGTCGTTGTGGCTGAGAGCACCGCTGCGAACCCTATTACAACTGTTAGGAGCAGAATTAATTTTTCTGTCATTGTTAGTATTGCCGCAAAGTTGGGAACGCGCTAGTTTTCTATTGCTGCGTTCCCTAATTTGCCTGCTAATTATGAACAGTTTTCTGCTAACTTTGCCGCCCCACAGTTTCGGAATCGCCCTCAAAGGATTACCCCTACCAGCAGGTTTGCAAGAAATAGTTCTTTTAGCAGGACAATACTTAGAAATCTTGCTAGCCGAAGTCAACCGCATGAAAAGATCCGCGCAACTCCGAGGCTTATCCGGTACGGGAGGATGGCTGCGCTACGCCAGTGCTTCCATGATCGGAGCACTTTATTTGCGAAGTCTCGATCGCGCAGAAAGAGTACACGCAGCCATGCTAATTCGCGGCTATCAAGGAAGTTTGCCCACCGACTCAAAATCAACACCAAAACAGCGACTGTGGCTGACACTCGCGATTTTAACCGCAGCGGGATTAACAATAGCTTCTTACGGTAATTGGTAATTAGTCATTGGTCATTAGTCATTGGTCATTGGTCATTAGTCATTGGTCATTGGTCATTAGTCATTAGTCATTGGTCATTAGTCATTAGTCATTAGTCATCAGTCATTAGTTGTTGTTGATTTAAATGTTTTTTTACTTTCCCCTTCTCCCCTCTCTGCGTTCTCTGCGCCCTCTGCGGTTAAAAACTCTTAATCATAAAATCGAGGTAAATAAAAATTGACTAATCTCAAATCACCGCCAACCATTGAAGTGCAAGACCTAGTATTCAGCTATCCCCAACAAAAGCCAGTATTGCGGGGAATTTCCTTTAGTTTGCAACCAGGGGAAAGAGTAGGCTTAATGGGTTTAACAGGGGCTGGAAAAAGCACCTTACTCGAAAATTTAATCGGCTTAAAAATGCCTCAATCCGGCGAAATTAGAGTGCAGGGAATCAAGCTGGAACAGGCGACTTTATCGCAAGCGCGGAAGCAAATAGGATTTTGTTTTCAAGATGCTAACGACCAGCTATTTATGCCGACTATTTTAGAGGATGTGATGTTCGGGCCGCGCAATTATGGAGTGTCGCCTGGGGAAGCGCGCGATCGAGCTTTAGATTTATTAGACGAATTCGGTTTAGTCGAATTTGCCAACCGTTCGGCCCACGAACTTTCCGGGGGTCAAAGAAGGTTAGCAGCCTTGGCAGCAATTTTAGCATTAAAGCCTGCAATTTTAATCTTAGACGAGCCGACTAACGGACTAGACCCCTCGTGGCGCAGGCGTTTGGCTAAAGTTTTGTCGCAATTGCCGATCGAGGTAATTTTAATCGCGTCCCATGATTTGAATTGGATCGGAAAAACGACTCAAAGGGCGTTAATTTTGGCGGATGGTGAGATTAAAATTGACAGAGAAACTGAAGATTTGCTAAAAGACCAATCAACTCTTGAAAGTTATAATTTGCCGCCCGATTGGTAATCGGTCATTAGTTTGTAGGGTGCTACAACCTCAGACTGTAAATTGCGAGATCAAAGGAGGCAGAGTCTCCGGCTCTGCATTACCAGGCTCTTCCTGGTAAGGAGCAATTGCTTAAGTAATTAAATTTTCATTCTTAATGCCAAAAATTAGCTTGTTTTATAGAGGCTTTCGTTGGGAAACTACAAATTTCTCAGGGAAATTGTTTTTTTGGACTAGGGAGTTTTGGTTAGAAAATAGAGTTAATCTGGAAAGAATTGCTAACTATTACTGAATTTGCAGGCAAAAATCATGAAGGTAGCTGTATTCAGCACGAAATCTTACGATCGCACTTTTTTGGAAGCAGCCAACAGCGGCCAACACGAGTTGGTGTTTTTTGAACCGCGCCTGAACCTGGAAACGAGCGTGTTAACTGCGGGATTTCCGGCCGTCTGCGCCTTCGTTAACGACTGTTTGGACGCTCCAACGCTCCGGGCGATCGCCCAAAATGGCGTGCGCTTGCTGGCGCTGCGATCGGCCGGATTCAATCACGTCGATTTAGCAGCAGCCCGCGATTTAGACTTAACTCTGCTGCGAGTTCCCGCTTATTCTCCCTACGCAGTCGCCGAACACGCAGTCGCCATGATTTTGTCCCTCAACCGCAAAATCCACCGCGCCTACAACCGCGTCCGCGAAGGCAATTTCGCCCTAGACGGCTTGTTGGGTTTTGACCTCCACGGTAAAACGGTGGGAATTGTCGGTACTGGCAAAATTGGCGCGCTTACTGCCAAAATTCTGCACGGATTCGGCTGTCGCCTCCTGGGATACGATGTTTTTCACAACCCGGATTGTCTGGCCCTGGGGATGGAATATGTGGCGCTGGCCCAACTGTTCGCTAACTCGGATATTGTCAGCCTCCACTGTCCGCTGATCCCGGAAACTTACCATTTGATCGATGCAGGGGCGATCGAGCAAATGAAGCCGGGGATAATGCTGATCAATACTAGCCGCGGTCAGTTGATTGACACTAAAGCTGTCACCAAAGGGCTGAAATCTGGTAAAATTGGCTACCTCGGCTTGGATGTGTACGAACAAGAGACGGATTTGTTTTTTGAGGATTTGTCGGATCTGGTGATTCAAGACGACGTATTTCAGCGCTTGCTGACTTTCCCGAACGTCCTGATTACCGGACATCAAGCTTTTTTCACTCAGGAGGCTTTGCAAAATATCGCCGAAACCACGAGCGGCAATATCACCGATTTTGAACAAGGGCGTACTTGTCCCAATCAAATCGACCTCAGTGAATTAAAAAAATGAGTCAAAAGAGCGATTTTGCAGCGACGGCAATTGTTTAAAATCAATTGATATGTTTGTTTTGCTTGCAATTTGTGAAAGTCTGGCTTAATCTCATCAATTAGTCCCGGCTGCCAGAATGCTGTGCTAAATGCCGGATAATTACACTGGCGGCAACTCAAAGCCTGCAATTTTACTTGACACCGGAGGAAGTATCAAATGACACAAGCTAACTTTTCTGACGACACACAAACGATGACTGAAGTCGTCACAGTAGACCTGGTGGCTGACCAACCCGGGGTCATCACTACAGTGACAACTACAGAAACACCGACAAGCCAGTTCCAAGATATTAAAGACCAAGTTCTCACAATTTTGTCGGAACTTCCAGTTTATCTGTCCAATTTTTTTACTGAATACCAAAAGCCTCTGGTCACAGTGGGTTTAATCCTGGCAGGCGGTGTTAGTCTTAAGGTAATGCTGGGAGTTTTAGCGGCTCTTAATGATGTCCCTTTGGTAGCTCCAGTTTTTGAGTTAATTGGCATGGGATATACGGGTTGGTTTGTTTACCGCTATCTCCTCAAGGCTTCTACTCGTCAAGAGTTATTAACGGAAGTTGATTCTTTTAAAGAACAAGTTGTAGGCAAAAATTCTTAGAGGAAGTCATTAGTCATTAGTGATTAGTCATTAGTCATTAGTGATTAGTCATTAGTAATACCAAATTCGGGTTTGGGATACCTACCCTTTATCAACGAGTCGGCGCAGGCCGACATCGTTTTTGTAGATGCAGTTTCAACCGCCGAATCATCCAGGGGTATGTTACCCGAATTTGGTATCAGTGGTTATTGGTCATCAGTTATTGGTGATTGGTTATTGGTTATTTGTGATTAGTTATTGGTTATTGGTTATTGGTTAGCAGTTAATGGTTATTTGTGAGGCTATACCAATAACCGATAACAAGTAACAAATAACAAATAACAAATAACAAATAACAAATAACCGATAACAAATAACCAATAACCAATCCCTCCGCTTCGCTCCGCCCAATCCCTCCGCTTCGCTCCGCCCAATTCCCAATCTTAATTTGGATGGCAAAGTTGTTGTAAAGTGGCGGTAAAATCGGGGTAGGAAATGGCAGCAGCTTCGGCCCGGTGAATGTTAGTAATACCTGTGGCGTTGAGCGCTGCGATCGCCAAACTCATCGCTATTCTGTGGTCGGTGTAGCTGTCAACATCCGCGCCAGTTAAAGGAGTTCCGCCGGTAATTTCCAAGCCGTCGGGTAACTCAGTAATTTGGGCTCCCATGCGGTTGAGTTCCACAGCAGTCACGGCCAGCCGATCGCTCTCTTTGACTCGCAACTCTGCCGCATCTCGAATTATTGTAGTACCAGACGCAAAAGCTGCCGCAACTGCCAAAATGGGGATTTCGTCAATCAATCGGGGAATTAAGTCGCCAGCAATGGTGCATCCCCGTAACTTACTGGAATAGCGAACCAAAATATCCGCTACCGGTTCGCCAGCCGCCTCTCGCTGATTTTGCAGTTCAATGTCAGCGCCCATCATTTCCAAAGCTTCCAAAATACCCGTGCGAGTTGGGTTGACTCCGACATTTTCGACTACGAGCTCGGAACCTGGGACGATCGCCCCAGCCACCAGCCAAAATGCCGCCGAACTAATATCTCCCGGTACAATCACATTCTGCCCTTGTAGTTGCGCGGGCCCAGTGACTGTAACGCTGCAAGTTTCTGGATCGACGCTCAATTTTGCTCCGAAGGCCCGCAGCATCCGCTCGCTGTGATCCCGCGAGAGAGCGGGTTCTGTGACTGTAGTTTCTCCCTCAGCCATCAAACCGGCCAGCAAAATGCAGGATTTAACTTGAGCTGAGGCGATCGGCGAATGGTAGTGAATCCCTTTTAACCGCTGTCCGAGTATCGCTAAGGGAGCTAAAGAACTGCTTTTTCTACCCCAAATTTGCGCTCCCATTTGTTGCAGCGGTTTAATGACGCGCGACATGGGGCGCGATCGCAAAGAACTGTCACCAGTTACCGCAAAAAAACGCCCTGGGTGAGACGCTAAAATTCCCAACATCAACCGCATCGTCGTGCCGGAATTACCCGCGTCCAAGACTTCGAGAGGCTCCTTTAACTCGCCAATTCCGACACCACGGACGCTCACCCGTTTTGCGTTAAGTTCCGAAACCGAGGCTCCCAACAGCGAGAAACATTTAGCAGTGCTGCGGGGGTCTTCTCCTAGCAGCAGTCCCTCAATAGTCGTTTCACCGCTGGCGATCGCGCCCAACATCAAAGCTCTGTGAGAAATCGACTTATCCCCTGGCACTCGAATCCGACCTCGCAGCGATAAGCCCGAAGCAGGTTTTTGAATGCTTAAAGTTTGACTTTCGCCTAGAAGCGAAGTAGTTATAATATCAGCTTGCATTGAGATAAACTAGGATGGGACAGCGTTAGCTATCCTACCCTTTTCTCAGTCCTAAGTCATACCATTTTAGATTTTAGATTCTTCGACTTCGCGAGCCAACAAGTTTTAGATTTTAGAATGGGGAATGATATACCGCATAGGGCTTTGGAACAGGGGCTACCCAATTTCATTATTTTGTGAAACTGGTATCAGTCACGGGGGACAGCAGATGCAACTGTACAGATTTTATCTTGATTTTACACAAACCATCCGTATATTTGCTCATATTTCACTTGTTGCACTCAGTTATTGAACAGATGATTGAATTTTGACTGAACAATTTTAGATTTTCGATTGCTAGTTGTAGATTTTTGATTGTTTTAAGCAAAATCTCCGGAATTTGGAATCCAACCAATCTAAACTCTAAAGTATAAAATTTCAAACTTGTACGCTCGCAACTTGTGAGCCAGCGTCTTAACCCCTCAAGTCGAAGGGAGCCGAAGCAAGCCGAAGTATCTCAAACCACCCGATCCACAATAACTCCTACACTTTTATTTATGCTGACGCATCACCGCAAGCCTGTAAGTTTATCGCTGGTATCCACAGATTTACCTTTGTGGTCATTCGTTGAAACCGCTGGTACGCTTTATCAAAAAGACAGCGATCGCTTTCACTTGTTGCTACACGAACCGGCAATAGTCGATCGCCAATTTTCCAACGAATCTGGCGAGGAAGTTGCTATCTTACCAACAAGCACAAAACCCCGGTTGCTGTGGCTAGAAGTTTCGCCCTATCGAGTCATTATGACCATGCAAGGAAACGGCAAATACAGTTACCGCCACTGCTGGGAACGGGGAATGTACGGGCTTAGCCGTTACTGGCTTCAGGGCGAATCGCTGGCGACTCCCGAACAGTTGCGCCTCCGCAACTTCACTCGCAACTTGACGCTGACAGGAAAGCCGGAACCGGGACACTTGCGGTTAGAATATGAGTTGTGGTCGGAAAAAGTACAACTCGGTCGCTATATTTTGAATCTAGAAATTCATCATTAAATTTGGTAATTAGTCATTAGTCATCAGTCATTAGTCATTAGTCATTAGTCATTAGTCATTAGTCATCAGTCATTAGTCATTAGTCATTAGTCATTAAGTAGGCGATCGCAAAAAACAATCACATCTTGCAGGGTATTATAATTGATGTTCTGATTTTTTTGCAATTACCTATTTAGCGATCGCTCTTACAATATTGAATCAGTTTGCCACTCAAAGCGTCTAGATTTTCCGCTGCTTGATTCGCCTGCTGTCCGTATCGGAGAATATTTGCGCTAGCTGTTTTGATTTGCTCTCGACCTTTTATACTGGTAGAAGCCTGATTTGCAGTCTCAAGAGCTTTGGCTATGTCGCCTAGTGCTTGACCCATTTCCCGGAAGGATTTAACCGATGGGCCTTGAATCTCTTTGAGGGTGGGATCTGTGACTTGCAAAGCCTCAAGTTGTTTCGCTGTCTGGTTCAAATCTTTAGCTAAGTTCTTGCTAGTTACAGCATCGTAGCTGCCTTTCTTAAGATCGATGAGAGTCTTACCTTTGGTGACAATTTCTGTAAACTTAGTACACTGGACAGTTCGGTTATCGCCGCAACTAATAGTCAGGGTACAGCAAGCAACAACTAGAGACAGGATGGCAATCTGTTTGCGAAAAAAGTACATGAATCCTCGGTTATAAAAAAAGTAGATTCTGGGATTTTATAGTATAGTGGAGAGTTTCGATTTTGGATACTTCGATTTTCTTCGACTTCGCCATAGGCTAAGTCGTCGTAGAAGTTTGAGATAGAAAAATTGACTCAGCTAGATTAATCAAAAAAGTTGGAAATTGGGTCTAAAATTAGGATTGTTCACTTAGGAGTGTGGGGGTTTTATCCGTTTTTAGGCAGATAGCGATTAGCGGATTTAGACAGCGATATATCTAGTGTCGAAAAACCAGACGGCTTTCAGACAAGCACGGCGTTAGCGAAAGTACATACCTGTTCAGGAACTATGGTCAAAAACAGCAATAACCTACAGAAGGGCAGCATTTGGGGATATCTTACCCTACTTTTGCCTATTTGCTTGACGGCGGTTGCCAGTTTCGAGTCGGGAACGATGTTTTGGGCGATCGCCACCACAGCGGGCATTGCTTGGGCTTACAAGTTTTACCAGCAGCAGCAAAAACATAAACTCGCTCATTTAGACTCGGTTTTCTACAAGTTGATCAAGGAAAATCAAGGGCGAGTTACGGCTTTGGATTTGGCGATGAATGCGAAACTCCCAGGATCAAAGGTTCAAGAATATCTTGACAAACGGGCCTATGAGTTTGCCGCCGATTTTGAAGTGACGGAACAAGGAGGAATTTTGTATTATTTTCAAATAGCTCCAAATGTCAATCAAAGCGCCACACCTAACGCGGCAATAGCTGTTAAAGAGCATCCCACAAATGGGGAACAAGCACAAGAAAAAAAACCTAATTTATTTCCGATAGCTCAAACCAAGACTCCTCAAAAGCCGAAAATCTCTTTTACCCAGACGGAACTTTCCCGTCGGTTCAAAGTTCACGCCACTACGATCGGCAAATGGAAAGTTAAACCGGAGTTTGCTGAGTGGAGCCGCGAAAAAGACCCGGAGAATCTCGCCTGGGAATATTCTACAGCAAACAAACGATTCTATCCCAAAGATTGAGAAGAAGGAAGAGGGAAGAAGTCATTAGTCATTAGTCATTAGTCATTAGTCATCTTGTCCGAAGAGCGAAGTCGAAGGATAGTTGTTAGTGCTGTCCCCCCCCGAACTTTCCGTCCAACGTCATCAGGAAGAAGGAAGAATATACCAAGAAAGCCGGTTTATACGACGTTCTGCGGTTGGTAACGAAGAATTTTGGAATCAACCGGGTTTCTGAGACTTGAGCGCGTCCTGGAAAGATTATGCTGGCTGTTGACCGATCGACCTCTTTGAGTTATTTTTAGTAAAATCGTGTTTTGTTGAGTTTGCCCGATCGACATCGGTAAATTCGATCGCCATAACAGCTTGTTTTTTTTACCCTATGTCCAAACCAACCTTGCGAGTAGTCGCCCGTCTCACAGCCTTTCCCGACAAAGTAGCAGAACTTAAATCTCTGCTGCTGAGCATTATCGAGCCAACTCGCCAAGAACAAGGCTGCATCAAATACGAATTATTGCAAAATCAAGCCGATCCTACAGATTTCACCTTTGTTGAAGAGTGGGAAAGTGCAGCTTTGCTAGAACAACATCTCGCTTCAAATCACCTTCAAGCCGCCGTGCAGAAATTAGAAGGTTTGGCCGTTGCACCTCCCGATATTCGCCGCTATGAATTACTAGCTTAATCGGCTTTTTATAGCAATTTTATTAATGTTTTTGAATTAGCTTGTACCCCCTAGCACCCATTAGTAAGGGGGGACAAGAATTCAGTTGAAATAGAAGCGCGGCTAAACAAAAATATGACAGTAGCAACAATAAAACAGTTATTCATTTACCCCATTAAAGGGCTGACACCGCAAGAAATGTCGGGGTTTGCTTTAACAGCAGGACATGGAATTAAGGGCGATCGCACTTTTGCTCTAATGTTTGCCGACAATCCTGAATTGGCACAAATGCCCGCCGAAAACGTACCTTGGAAGAGCAAAAAATCTTTTGCAGTTCAAAACGATTGGCCGTATTTAGCAGCTTTAGAATGCGATTATCAAGCGGAAACGACCATTTTAACAGTCCAGCGTCAAGGAGTTGCAGTGTTGTCAGCAGCGACGAACACAGCAGCGGGGCGCGATCGCATCAGCAGCTTTTTTAGCGAATATCTGGCGGAAATGCAGCCAACAAAAGAAGCGAGACACCCGCAGTTTGCACCTTTGCGCTTAGTCGGCGACAGCAGCGGCTTAACTCGTTATCCCGATCGAGAACCGGTACACATTTCTCTCCTCGCCCAAGCCACCCTAGACAAATTAACCGAAAAGGCAAACCAACAGATAGACGTGCGCCGATTTCGCCCGAACATTGTGCTAGAAGGTATTTCAGCGTGGTCGGAATTTGACTGGATCGGAAAACAGTTTCAATTAGGTACAGCTTTAATCGAAGTGACAGCACGAATCAATCGCTGTGTCAACATAGAAGTAAATCCAGAAACGGGCGATCGGGATATTCCCCTACTGAGTTTACTCAAACAAGAATTCGGTCACGCACAAACCGGAGTTTTAGCCAAAATCATCAACAGCGGCACAGTTAAAATCGGCGATAGTTTAAATTTATAATTCGTTCGTAATGAGGATTAAAGTCATTCTTCGTTAGTAATGAGGACTTTAGTCATTCTTGGATGCGGACTAAAATCCTCACTACAAACCTCATATTATCCTTCCTCTGAAATCCTCACCTTATTACCGATCAACTTGAGAAAACTCGCCCCAAAATGTTGAATTTCCAAAAAATTAGCATAAGTAGGAGTTGACTTATAAATCCTAAAAGTCCGCATAATTCCCAAAGTCGCCGCACTTTCCAGCGGGCCAATAAAGCTAGTATCCCTATCCAAAAAATGAGACTGCTTAGCCCAGTAAGCCATCTGTTCCGCATTCAAAAAATAGCAACCAGAATGAGGATTTAAAGCCCGTTCAAAAGAAATTGGCTGTTCCATAATTTTCCCCATTAACTGCGGCTGTTCCTCCACATTTTGAAACTTAGCAGTAACTCCGGCCGCTAAATCCCCATCAATATATGCTTTAAAAACAGCCCCTTGAGGCGATATTTCATAGCGATTAGGCTGAAGCAAATTTCCATTTCCGCCGTGATGTGTAAACCAATTTAATTTGCTAAAAAGCCAAGAATCGTGCAGAATCAAATCATCTTCTAAGTAACAGAAATAATCGTATTTGTCAAGACACGCTCGCAAAACTGCTTGACACTCAAACCCCAAAAGTAGCGGTTCGCATTTTGTAGCATGGTGCATAAAAGACCTAGGCTGTACCGGCAGTTGAGCCAACAAATGATAGCCTTGAGTAGTGCAAACAACAATATCAATTTCGTGTTTTTGAGCTTGATTGGCTGGAATAGTTGCACATTCCCGAATATCAATCATCGACTGAGATTGACCGTACAAAGCTTGTAGCGATGTCACGCAAGCAGTTAAAGCATTCAGTCTCGGTTGCGGGTCGTTTCGCTGGGAAGCGTGTTTCCCGTCGCCGCTGGGATTGTAAAAGTGAGCAATAGTGAAGAGAATTCGCATTGGTGTGGAGTAACAATTAAAAATTAAACAATAAAACAGAACGATCGCACAATAACTATAAATCTTACCGCACTTAGTCGCTAAATAACTCCGGCAATCTTCCTCGCAACTCAGCATTCAAACGCGGCAACTCGTCCCGCATTTGCAAGTACCAGTCTCGCCGCTGCCGGTAGTGCCCGCACAGCAAGCGGTTGTCGCGCACCCATTCGTAAGCATTCGCGGCTATTTGTTGGCGCAGAATATTATCATTAATTAGCGAATTTAGCTTGATTTCAAACTCTTTTTTATGTTTGTAAATTAACCCAGTTTCACCTTCAATAATTGAATTTTCGTAGACTGTGGGACTTGCCAAAACCGCAACTCCCCGTGCCGCACATTCAATAAACTTTAAATCGGATTTCATTTCGTTAACTGGGTTGGCAACTAGCGGCAACAAAGCTATATCGCAACTGTACATAATTTCTTGATACCGTTCGTAACTGCAAAACGGTTCAAATTCCTTTTGCTGTATTTCCAGCGCTTCAAAAAATCGGCGGTCGTGGATGACTTTAACTCGAATCCGATGTTTGTGTGCGACCAAAACTCGATTGAGCGCTGCCATAATCGGCTGCCAATCTTGTTCGCGGTTGAGGGCACCAAAAAATAGAGTGACTGTATTTTCTGTTGGGTAAATTCGCGCTGGGGGCAGATAAGCTAATTGATTGGGAAATACGGCAACATTGGGATTGTAGTGCCGCAAAATTTTGGCTAGCGGTTCTGTCGTTGTTTGAACGCAGTGACAGCCGCGATAGCTGAGGTAATTGTTGTCTGCATATTCGCGGCGGCGGATTGGATTGTCGTCAATTTCAGCTACTATTAAGTAGTCTTGTTGCAGCAGTTCTTTGAGCTTGGGAATGTAGGCGGGATATTGCATAATTGTCCGCTGCCAGATGAAGATTTTTTCTTCTCCAGCTAGCGGATTAATTGATTCTACGGTTTTCACGCTGGAGACGGTGCGGACTCCGGGAATTGTGGCGCTAAATTTGTCTGGTTCCAAAACTCGCACGCGATCGCAGCCTGTAGGAGCCATAATGATAGTTTGGATCAGCAATCTGCGGGGTGATATGGCCGATTTGGTCGATCGCACGATATAATATTGAGCACCGGTTTGCGTAGCAAAATCCGTCGATGTCAGCTCTAAAGCCTTCACCATTGGATGCAGCAATTGCTGGAAGCGGGAAAAAGTTTCGGTTTTGTGTCCCTTTCCTTGCAGTTCGTAAACCTGCAATCCAGCATCAGCAAATAGTGATTTAATACTTTCTAGGGTAAACCAGTGCTGCATCTTGCCATCGGGATTTTCCCAATCTCCCCGCAACAGATTGACAATGCGCCGCCAGTATTGAGCGTTGGGGATTGTGGCGAGAATTTGCCCTTCAGGGTTGAGCAAAGCACTGTACTGCTTGAGGACATCCCAGGGATTTTTGAAATAGGGTAGCAAGTCGCCAAAAATCAAGCAATCGACGCTTCCGGGGGCGATGTCGAGACTTTCTACGGCAAGTTCTTCAATATCGGCTACCGTCACCCAGTTTAGCCGATCGACCGCAATCGCGGCTTTTTCTCGATCGCGTTCAATGCCAATATACTGACAGTGGGGATTTATCTGCCTGTATTCTTCACCACTCGAACCCGTACCGCAGCCAATTTCGACTACGACTTTAGCATCCGGCGGTAGCAGTTTCAAAAGGTCGTGGTTGACGCGATCGAGCACTTTGTCTAAAATTCCTGATTAGTTTATTGTAAAATCAAACAGAGCAACCCATGCGACAGAAAACCAGCCGAAAGTTAGCATGGCGATGCCAGTATACAATGGCGATCGGCACATTTGTCAAGAACAAAATTTTCCGAGACCAACTCATTCTCTTGCTCTTCCCTCCCTTCTCTTCCTCAGCGTACTCTGCGCCCTCTGCGGTTCAATTAAATCCTGTTCCCCATCCAGCAAAGATTGCTACATCTTAGCAAATATTGAGAACGCGATAATTTATTCTCAACTCCTACCCTCCTCAAGCGCCATTGAGAATATCAATTAATTCAGCTTTTTAATCAAAAAAATAACACAACACTTAGCTCAATACATTAAAAACTATGAATCAAAATTTAGGAATTAACATCGCCGGCTACATCAACGGCGAATTTGGAGTCGGAGAAGGTGTCCGAGCAAACATCCGAGCAACAGAAGCAGCCAAAATCCCCTTTAACATCAACAATTTTTCCCGCAGTCCCCACCGCCAACAAGATAACACCTATCAAAACTTTAGCCCTGACAATCCGCACCCAGTCAACTTAATTCAAGTCAACGCCGACGAAGTGACAACCTTTATCAAACATAGAGGTTCCAGCTATTTTAAAAACAAATATAACATCGGATTTTGGGCATGGGAAATACCCGCATTCCCCCCCCAATGGCAGCCCGCATTTAATCACTTTCACGAAATTTGGACTTACAGCAATTATTGTGCCGAAACAATTGCCCAAGTTTCACCAATTCCCGTCATCAAAATAATGCCCAGCATTGCTCTGCCCGCACCTTCCCTCAGCAGAAAAGAGTTAGGTTTACCTAAAGATAAATTTATTTTCCTGTTTATCTTCGACTTTTGCAGCCGCATCGAACGCAAAAATCCTTTAGCTACAATTCAAGCCTTCAAACAAGCTTTCGGCGAAGATGACCGCCTATTGTTAATTATCAAATCTTCCAATTCACATCAATTTCCCGAAGCTAAAACCGCCTTAAACTCTACCATAGCCAACAATTCAAACATCAAACATCTAGACGGGTATTTGTCCAAAGAGCAAATTAACGGTTTGCTCTACAATTGCGACTGCTACGTATCGCTGCACCGCTGCGAAGGATTCGGGTTAACAATGGCTGAGGCGATGTTTTATGGCAAACCTGTAATTGCCACCGACTATTCATCAAATACAGAATTTATGAATGTCGGTAACAGCTTTTTGGTCAAGTATAAATTAATCCCGATTGAGCAAGATTGCGGGCCTTACAAAAAAGGCAATGTTTGGGCTCAACCGGATGTCGAACACGCGGCTGATTTAATGCAGAAAGTTTTCAATAATTACCAAAAAGCTCAAGAAATTGGAGCGGTAGCTGCTGAGGAAATTCAGACTTTACTCAACCCGCAAGTTACGGGTAGTAAAATTAGAAAACGTCTCGAATATATTGCCGAGATTACTGATAATTTTCAAAACTTGCCTCTGTCAGCAACAGCCAAAGCAGAGTCTGCAAAAATTAAGGCTGACTTGCAATCATCACACCCCAAAACTCAATCAAAAGCCCAACTGCAAAACTGGCAGCCTTTGGTAAGCATTTGCATTCCGACGTACAACGGAGAAGCGTTTATTGAGGAAACAATCAAAAGTGCTTTGGCTCAGACATATCCCAACATAGAACTGATTGTATCCGATGACGGTTCCACAGACCGCACAATAGCGATCGCCCAATCCTTCCAATCCCAGACATCCGCCGACTTCCGCATCATCCTGCACCGCAACTACGGCTTATCACAAAACTGGAACTTCTGCATATCCCAAGCCAAAGGCGAATACATTAAATTTCTGTTTCAAGACGACTTGCTAGCACCAGAATGTATCGAAAAAATGGTCGCCCTCGCCCAACAAAACCCCGAAGTCGGTATGGTTTTCTCCCCGCGCGCTATCACCATCGCCGCCGATGAATCTCACCCGATTTTGCGTAAAGCTTCCCAATCAATTAAAGATTTGCACAAAAGTTGGTCGAATTTAAAATCTATTCAGTCCGGAAAAGAATTGCTCGCAGATGCTAACTGCTTGAGCAACCCCATCAACAAAATTGGCGAACCGAGTACCGTATTAATTCCCGCCAGAGTTTTTGCAGAAATAGGATTGTTTGATTCAGGATTATCTCAGTATGTAGACTTAGATATGTGGTGGCGCATCATGGGCAATTATCACATCGGATTTGTAGACGAAAAACTGTCGTCA
This sequence comes from Tychonema sp. LEGE 06208, assembly GCF_015207505.1. GTDB lineage: Bacteria > Cyanobacteriota > Cyanobacteriia > Cyanobacteriales > Microcoleaceae > Microcoleus. The sequence continues at coordinate 23,124 of NZ_JADEWT010000042.1, read as the reverse complement.
CTCAGGATTCATCCCGACCAACAAACCTGGAAAAACTTCGCGGCTGGGGAAAATCATAAAGATGTGGTCAGATTTTACAAAAAACTGCTAAATAGTCCTGAGTACAGTTTTCTCAATCGCGAAATCAAACATACAATCCGCCAAAAGTTAGCCATAAGAACCCAGCCTAATATATCTAACTTGTCAGCGCTGGTAGAACAGTACAAAAAATATCCATCCAACCAGTTTATTCTGGAAAAGATGCGCCAGTACCGCCAACAATTAGCGGAATATTGGCTAAATTTCCCAGCCAAAAATTTAGAAATCGCTTACTCGCAAGCAGCGGGAAAAGCTCATAAGTTGTTAATGGATTGCCACCTGAAACATGAAATTTTAACGGAGTCAGAACAAAGTTTTGTGCAGCAGTTAGTCTCGCAACTTGCTGACGCAGGGGCAATTGCTGAGCAGATTCAATATCTCCTCGCAGCGATGCTGTACGGGGAGGCTTATCAGTTGCGGCTAGAGTATAAAAATGCAGCGATTCCCCAGTGGTTTTTTGACGATTTTCTGAATTTTCTATTTCAATCTCCGACTTGTTTTCAGCAGAGGGGAGATGTTGAAAAATACTCGGAATATTTCCAGGGGTTGATAGATTACGTCGCTACTAATATTGCCCGTTTTCCCGATGCGGAAGTTTGGCGTTATTTGGCTGCTTATATTGCTAAGAATGTTAGTTTTAAAACCTTGAATTTGAGCGAAGCTAATCTGCTAGATGTCTTGATTCGGCGAGCTGATATTCTGGAATTTTATTTAAAAAATATTGGCTGTCAAATAGACTGGATTTTTGCTGAAATAGTAGTTAAACGAACTAAAATTAGAGTGGGATTTTTGCTGAATCAAATTAGTTTGAATTCCGAGACTTTTGCTGCTATTCCCACGTTTGAATATTTGGATAAAACCAAGTTTGAAGTTATCGTGTATCATTTCCAGGTAGAGGATGAGCAATTGGGGAAATATTGCGAAAGTTGCGCTGACAAACTGGTGCAACTTTCGGGGGATTTGCCAGAGCAAGTACAGGAAATTCGATCGCACGATTTAGATATTCTGCTAATTTGCACTAATATCGCCGAAACTTCCCAAGCAACCGCGCTGCTGTGTTTGCACCGACTGGCGCGGGTGCAAATGGCTACCGCTGCATCAAATCCGGCCAGCACTGCAGCCCGAAATATCGATTATTTGATTGCTGGAGATTTGACATTGCCGACAGGTGCAGCAGCACAGTATCGGGAAAAATTAATTACTTTAGAAGGTTCGGGAGTTTGTTTCAGCTATCCGGTAGCATCAGCGGCTGCCACAGTTGAACCGACTCGCAGCAGTTGGGGAGCCACTGATGAATCTGTAGTGTTCATCTCCGGTGCTCCGGTTTGGACAATTATCCCAGAATTGCGATTAACTTGGGCAAAAATTATTGCTGCTGTGCCGAATTCTATTTTAGTTTTGTATCCCTTTGGTTCGGGCCGAGAAAACTACGCGGCGGTGCCTTTTTACAACCAAATTCGATCGACATTCGGGGAATTTGGGCTTGACAAACAGCGGATAGTTGTGATAAGAGCGCTAAAAAATCGCGCAGATTGCATAAAATGTCTGAAATTAGCTGATATATATTTAGAAGCCTATCCATACAGCGATGCCGGCTCCGGTTCAGAAGCGCTGTTGGTAGGGTTGCCAGTAGTGGCAAGAAAAGGGCAAAAAATTCGATCGCGCCCATCAGCAGCAGTCCTCGAAGAGCTACAACTTCCGGAACTTGTAGCAAACAGCGAGAACTCTTATATAGAGCTGAGTACAGCACTGGGAACCAACCCAAAACTGCGCCGGCACTATCGGGATCGAGTCCAGCAAACAATGGCGACAAACCCCAAAATTCTTGATAGCCTCGCTTACTCCTCCCTGATAGGCAAACTATTTGAAAGGAACCCGTAGCCCGGTAAAGCGTCAAGAAATAGACAGCAATAGCGCTAGCTTTCTTAACGCTCTGCTATCATCGGGAGATTGAGAGGTTAGTGGTTGTCGCTCTTTTCCTGCCACAGCTAAATTAAAAGGGAAAGCGCAAGTCAGTTGGAGATAAAAAAATGACAGGACTTTTTCAAATAGGCGATAAATTGCTTCAAGCTCAGGATATGCCATCGCTCCTGAAGCGGTATCAGTTGATGCCTCAATTTTTGCGGGGTGTAATCATAGACCAAGCGATCGCATCCTTTAGTTGCAGCGACGAAGAACGACAGGGAGCCGTCGAAAACTTTCTGGCACAGCACCAACTGACAGCGCCGGAAGCCCGAGAAGCTTGGCTCCGCAGCCAAAACATGACTGCAGCAGAACTTCAAGACATGGCCGTCAGACCCTTGCTGATCGAAAAATTTAAGCAAGAGACTTGGAGACCTAAAGTTGATAATTATTTTTTAACCCGCAAAGCCAGCCTAGACCACGTAGTCTATTCCCTGGTACGCACCAAAAATCCAGCACTAGCAAACGAACTTTACTTTCGCATCCTCGAAGGCGAACAAACCTTTGCCGAAGTGGCCCGCAACTTTTCCGAAGGCCCAGAGTCCAAGTCCGACGGCGTGTTGGGCCCTGTACCCCTGAGCCAGCCACACCCGGCAATCAGCAAACTTTTGTCTGTCAGCAAGCCAAATCAACTCTGGACACCGCGTCCTCTGGCAGAATGGATGGTAATTATTCGACTAGAACAGTTCATGCCGGCCCAGCTCGACGAATCGATGCGGCTGCGCTTGATTAACGAACTCTTTGAAAGCTGGGTCGCCGAACAGGTATCGAAGATTGGCCCGCTACAACCCCTGTCTTCGGTGTCTTCAATATCGTGACCGAAAGCAATTTTGTCTGGGGCCGCGGATTTATCCGTGGAAACTTTAAAAGCGTAGCATCCTGACAAAAAGCCTCCGGATTCATCTGTGGATTCAATCTAAAATCTAAAATCTAAAATCTAAAATCTAAAATCGGATGACTTCTGCCGCTGTTTCCCTCTCCCAGATTCAGGATTTCTTAGCTAAAACACCTCCCTTTGACCGACTCTCTGAGACGGCTCTTCTAGCGTTGGTGGCTAAATGCCAACTCCTAGGCTACAGCACGGGGCAACCCCTGTTTGAACGGGAAAAAATGCCGGCTCAGGTGGCAATTATCTATCAAGGCCAGGCCCGGCTGCTGGGGTTTGACCAGCGGTCGCAGCGCCACGTCAGTTTGCGTTTGGTGCAGTCACAGGAAATTATAGGCTGGGCTGGCTTGCTCAGGGGAATTCCCTGCGAAACGGCGATTGCCTCTACAGATGTAATCGCGATCGTCATACCTGCTGAAGATTTCCTGAGTGTAGTGGAAAAACAACCCACATTCGGAGAAGCCTTTCGCGCTCACTCTTCCTTGAGCGAAGTATTTGAACTGTTGAGCCTGGAATTGCAGCGCCAAGCCGACGGTACTTCCAATCTCAAGGAACTCACCCTGCAAGCTTGGGAAGACGCGACAGTTGTCAACGTGCCAAAGGGCAACAAAAAAACCCAAGAGCTCGCCCAAGAGTTAGATGCCGATCGCATTTGGCTCGTCAGCAGCGGAGTCTTGGGCGATTTTCCCACCGGCAGCCGTTTCTCTGTGGAAACCGCAGCCAAATCCTTAAAAGTAGAAGGTCACGCCGGCGCGCGCTTGGTCGGCTTCCGCGAACCCCCAGAACCGCAACCAGAGTCACAAATCGAAACTTCGATACAAGACCCAGGCGTGAGGTCGCTTAGTGGTGAAAAATCGCTGGTGATTAAGCCCGCACCACCTCCTGCAGACCCGCGAGCCGAAGTACCAAAGGATACGAAATATCCGGTTTTCCGCGCCAAAGGAACCATAGATGCGCCCCTAGCTTGCTTCCAAATGTTGAGCAAGTATTTCGGCATCAAATTTCGTCGGGATATCATCCGCAAAGTTCTAGAAAATCAGTTAAAAACCGCTGGTGCGATCAACTTGCAAGCCTGCGGGGCGATCGCCCAAAGCATCGGCCTCACGCCCCAATTAGCGCAAGTCCCAGCCGAAGCCATCAACCGCATCAAAGCTCCCGTAATGGTTAAATGGGAAAATAGCTTTGCCATTATTTACAGCATCACCGAGCAAGAATTGGTGATGGCAACTCCTGAAAAGGGGCTGATGCGGAAGCGGATACCTCAGTTTAAAGAAATCTGGGGAGAACTAGGAGAAGTCCTGCTGCTGCAAGCTCCCCAAGTCGAGCAAAAAGAGCAGTTCAGCTTCTGGTGGTTTGTGCCGGCGCTGATGGAACACAAAACAGTGTTTTTTGAAGTGCTTTTAGCCTCGTTTTTTGTACAGTTATTCGGTCTGGCCAACCCCTTAATCAGCCAAGTAATTATTGATAAAGTATTAGGTCAGCGCAGCATCGACACCTTGGATATTTTGGGGGCGTTTCTGTTAGGTGTTGCCCTGTTTGAAGGACTGCTAAATGGTTTGCGTACCTTCTTATTTATAGATACTTCCAACCGCATCGATGTCAAGTTGAGTGCGGAAATCATCGACCACTTGCTGCGGCTGCCCCAGAATTACTTTGACAACCGGCGCGTCGGAGATTTGGTTTACAAATTCAGCATGATGGGCCAGATTCGGGAATTCATGACGAGTACAGCTTTAACAGTTGTTCTCGATGCAGTATTCTCGGTGGTCTACGTCGCGGTGATGCTTTCCTACAGCGTGAAGCTAACCTTCGTATCTTTGGCAGTGGTACCGGTACTGGCGCTGATGATTATTCTGATTAATCCCCTGGTGCTGCGCCTGATCAAACAAAGAAATATGCGTTTTGCTGACTCTCAATCTTATCTAGTAGAAGTAGTCAGCGGAATTCAAACTGTTAAGGCTCAAAATATTGAATTAAAATCCCGCTGGGAGTGGTCTAGCCGCTACGCAAAATACATTACAGCCAGTTTTAAAACAATTATCACGGGGACAACAGCAGGTACGATTAGCAGCTTTTTAAACCAGGTGGGTAACTTGGCTCAGTTGTGGGTGGGTGCTTATTTGGTACTGAGCAATGACATGACTTTGGGCCAGTTGATTGCTTTCCGAATTATTTCGGGGAACGTGACTGGTTCGCTGCTGCGTTTTGTGAGCGTGTGGCAGAGTTTCCAAGAAGTCTCGATGTCGATCGATATGCTCAAGGATATTGTCGATAAACCCACGGAAACCAGCGAGGAAGACAGGAGCAATATCCCGCTGCCTGCAATTCAAGGGGATGTTAAGTATGAGGAGGTTTCCTTCCGATTCCTAGAAAGCGGGGCTCTGCAATTGGCGAATGTGAATTTGGATTTTCCCGCTGGCAGTTTTGTGGGAATTGTGGGGGGAAGCGGTTCCGGTAAGAGTACGGCGATGAAGCTGTTGCAGCGTCTTTATGCCCCGCTTTCGGGCCGGATTTTTATTGACGGTTACGACATTGCCAAGGTGGAATTATATTCGCTCCGCAGTCAGCTTGGGGTGGTGCTGCAAGATACTTTGCTGTTTAACTGCTCGGTACAGGAAAATATTGCCCTGAGCAATCCCGATGCGAGTACGGATGAGATTGTGCGGGCGGCAAAATTAGCTGTGGCTCACGACTTTATCATGGGCTTGCCTGCTGGCTACAATACGATAGTCGGAGAGCGCGGTGCGTCGCTTTCTGGGGGCCAAAGACAGCGTTTGGCGATCGCCCGCACGATTTTGCAAAACCCGAAATTGCTGATTTTAGACGAAGCTACAAGCGCCCTCGACTATCATTCCGAACGCCAAGTTTGCAATAACTTAGCAGAAGCTTTCGCAGGTCGCACGGTGTTTTTCATTACTCACCGCCTGACTACCATCCAAAACGCCGACTTAATTATTATGATGGATCAAGGCTCTGTAGTCGAGCAGGGAACTCACAAAGAATTAATGGCTCTTAGAGGACGTTACTATTGCCTCTTCCAACAACAAGAGTCATCGAATACTTGATATCTCACAACTCACAACTTACAACCGATAACGAACAATTAATAATTGGGAAGTAACAAATGGCTATGAAATCGATCACGCTTTCTGAGCAACCAATCATTCTAGAAAAACCAGCGATTTGGTCCCACTTGTTTTTGTGGATGATCATGCTGATGACCACTTCCGGTGTGGTTTGGGCTTATTTTGCTAGCGTAGAGCAAGCTGTCCCGGCTGTCGGCCAATTGGAACTAAAAGATGGTGCTAGAGACATCCAAGCACCCGCTACAGGGGCGGTGGTGAGACTTCACGTTGAAAATGGCGATCGCGTGGAAAAAAACCAGCCTCTGCTCACTTTCAACCCCCTAGCACCCGCTGCAGATTTAACGTCGGTCCAGAAAACTAAAGAGGCCCTGGAAAAAGAAAATAAATTTTACGAAGATGTTGTTAACGGCAAAGTTCAAGGCCCGATTCCTTCTAATTTAGAATCCACAATCAAGGACAGACAGAGCCTCGTGGCACAAAATCAAGTGCTGCAAGCTCTGATTGACGAGCTGTACCTCAACAGGGGATCGAGCGGAAATTTTGATGCCAGTCAGCAAGGACTGTATGTTAATTATCGATCGGAATTTCTCTCTCGCGTAGCCGCAGCCCAAGGTCAAGTTCAGGAGTTGGACAAACAACTGAAGCAAGCTGAGAATGCTGAAAAAGCTGCCGGCGCTCAAATGACCGTCGCACAGCAACAATTGGGCTTTGCTCAGAACCAATTAAATTATTCTCAACAGCAGTTAGCTTCTTCGCAAGAGCAAGTCAAATCAGCCCTAGCTCAAAAAGATTTGGCTGACGAACAGTTAGCAAAATCCCAACAAGTCTTGAAGTCTAATCAAGCCATTCTGGGCAGATTAGGCCCGCTGGTAGAGCAAGGAGCGATCGCCGAACTGCAAAAAGAAAAGCAAGAACAAGATGTTTTCAGAGGCCAAAGCGACGTTCTCAAACAGCAAGATCAAATCAAGCAGCGCGAAGGTGAAATCAACTCCCGCAAAGGCGAAATTAACACGCGCCGAGGCGAACTCAATACCCGCCGGGGTGAAATTAACGCCCGTCAAGGTGACATCGAAAAAATTGCCGCAGAAATAGAGCGCCAGCAAGGAGAACAAGCGCGAATTCAGGAGTCTATAGCCCGCGCCGAAGAACAGTTAAAAAACACTAAGGATGCCTGGGCTAGAGAACTGTACACCAAAATTGCTGAAAACCAGAAACAAATTGCCAGCAGCGATTCTCAGCTTAGCCGCTTAAAAGTAGAAAACCTCAAAAAGCTGTCTGAGGTAAATGCTCAGCTAGAAAAAGCGCAGCAAAACCGCGATACTCAAGTGCTGAAGTCTCCAGTCTCGGGGGTAATCTTTGATTTGAAACCTTCTAAGAAGCAGGATGCGAAGTTGGATATAGCGAAAGATCCGATTTGCCAATCCATCATTAACTCAGTGGTAAAGCCTGGGGATCCCCGCCCGAAACGCTGCGAAGAAGCTTATTACGAAGCGCAGCAAACTGAAAAGCTACTCAAGGTTTTGGATGACGAAAACGGTTTGGAAGCAGTTGTTTACCTCGAAAACAGCAACGTAGCTCTGGTATTGGATGCCATGAGACAGAAGCGCGAGAAATTGGAGCCGTATCATGGCAAACAATTAGATGGAGAAAAGATTGATTGCGAAAAAGGTAAAAGCTGCGTTTGTCCAGAGAAGGAAGTTAACAGAGAGAAATTGGGTCTGACAAAATACGCCTGCGTGCCTGTAGAAGTCAATGTTGAAGCTTTCCCGGCCTTGGAGTTTGGTACTGCTGAGGGTGAAGTGAAAGAGATTAGCAAGGATGCTGAGCCTCCTACCGAATTGCGGAAATACTACTCTTTCAAAACCAAAATCAAGCTCAAGAATCAAAAGTTTGTTTTGAACAAGAACAAGCCAAATCAACAGGAAGTTAACTTGCAGTCGGGAATGGCTGTAAGTTCTAATATCAATATCGGCAAGCGGACTGTTTTGCAGATGTTTATCAACCGATTTACTGGCAAACTGGATACGTTCAAGACTGTTAAGTAGCGAGCAGTTGACGGTTGACGGTTGACTGTTGACGGTTGACTGTTGACGGTTGACTGTTGACGGTTGACGGTTGACGGTTGACGGTTGACTGTTGACTGTTAATTGTCAGTCGAAAAGCTGATGACTGGATTTTACACTTCCGATGCTACCGGATTTGATGTTAATGAAAAAAAATATTTTATTTAGTCTATACCTAATTCCTGTTGTTTTATTAATCGGATTTGTAGCGCATTTTAGCATCAACGTTCCCATCGATGACGAGTGGAGATTAGCCCCCTTGTTTGAAAAAATCGCTCAGGGAAATATAACTTTTAACGATTTTTGGGCCTTGCACAGCAACCACCGCATAGTGTTCCCGAAAATAATTATTTCGCTGGTGGCTTTTGCTTCTAGATGGAATATTAATTATCAATTGTGTCTCAGTATAGGTTTGGCGGGGCTAACTTTTATCGCCACCTACAAGTTATCTTCTCTACAAGCTAAAAATGGAGATAATTTGTGGCATTTAGCTAATATTTTAACTTGTATTTTGGTGTTCTCCCTGGTTCAGCACGAAAACTGGCTTTGGGGATTTCAATTAGCCTGGTTTTTGGTAAATTTGTGTTGTGTATCAGCGGTTAATGTGCTGGTTTCAAATAACAAGTTTTCGCCTAAAATTAGAATATCTCTTGCTGCTCTATTCTGCTTTATTGCTAGTTTTTCCCTGGCTCAAGGTTTGCTTTCTTGGTTGGTGGCGATTCCGGCTATGATGGCTTTAGAAGGAAAAAGATTACATAAAAAAATCAGATTAATTGTATGGATGTTGCTGTTTGTGGCAACTTGTGCTATTTACTCAATAGATTATCATCCGAGCCGGAAAACAAGTATTATTTCATTGTTGAATAAGCCGCTGGTGGTGATTGATTATTTTTTAAGTTTGTTGGGTTCGCCAATTGTGCGATCGCCCGGAGTTTCGGCATTGGTAGGATTGGTAATATTCGCAAGTTTTATATTTTTTGTATGGCATTTTGGGAGAAAGATTACCGAGAATCGTGAGGCTTTGCCTTGGGTGTTAATAGGTTTGTTTTCGGTGTTGTCGTCTTTGTTTATTACCGCTGGTAGGGCAGAATTTGGGGCGGTTCAGGCGATCGAATCTTCGAGATATACGACTAATTCGATTTTGCTGTTGATTGCTTTGGTTCAGTTAGGGCAATTGTTTGTCAGAGGTAATATTGCTACCATAAATCGCAACTATAAATTTATTTATCAGGGATTGGCAGGGCTGTTAATTGCTATAATTATTGTTAACTCTCAGCAGGCGATCGCCCAAACTAGCTCGGCACTCCTTTACAAACAAGGCGCTCAAAATTGTTTGCAATTAATTAACTATTTGGAACCGTCGGAGTTTTTCAAGAATTCGCCAGAAAGCTGTTTGAGGGTGCTCAGCAAAAAAACTTGGCTGGTGAGAGAAGGCGCTGCAATTCTCGATCGAATAGGTTGGAAAAAGTTCGCTAAAAATGTAGAATTTATTGCTAATCCAGAGAAAGTTTACGGCTATTTAGACAAACCCCCAAGGGGCGAAAAATCTTTCAAGGCTGCTGGTTGGGCAGTTTTGCCAGAAAATTTGCAACAGCCTAAGATTGTACTGCTATCTGTCGGCGACAAACAATCTTTTTTTGCTAACGCTTATGTAAATTTGGACAGTCCCGATATTGCTAAGATTTTGCAATCGCAGTTGTACAATAATGCGAGGTGGGCGGTTGATTTGTCCGATCGCGATTTGTCGATCGCCCAAACTGAAATTAAAGCTTGGGTGTATAATCCTGTGGACAACCAATTTGTCCAGTTGCGCGGAGGATGAGGAGTGAAAATTTCGGTGATTGTACCAGCCCACAACGAAGAGGGCTGTTTGGAAGGTACTGTGCGGGCGATCGCCCAGACGCTCGATTTAGAAGGCATTCCGCACGAAATTTTGATTGTGAATGACAACAGTGTCGATCGAACAATTGACATTTGCCAGGAATTATCGCGGGAATTTCCCACAGTTAGATACATCAACAATCAGCCTCCCAACGGTTTTGGATTTGCCGTGCGACGAGGTTTAGCGGAATTTGACGGCGATGCTGTCGCAATTGTGATGGCCGATGCTTCCGACGATCCGAAGGATTTAGTAGCAGGATACCGCAAATTGCAAGCAGGATATGACTGCGTTTTCGGTTCCCGATTTATCAAAGGTGGCTTTGTCGTTGACTATCCAATTCACAAGTTAGCAATTAACCGCTTAGCAAACTGGTTTGTCAAAACTATTTTTGGCTGGCGCTACAACGATGTTACCAATGCTTTTAAACTCTACCGCCGAGAAGTGATTGAAGGCGTGCAGCCGATTTTAAGCCATCATTTTAATTTAACTGTCGAACTGCCTTTAAAAGCCATTGTCCGGGGTTTTTCCTATGCGGTAATTCCTCTGAGGTGGTACAATCGGACTGCTGGTATTTCTAAGCTAAAAATCAAAGAAATGGGCAGCCGATATTTATTTATTGTCTTGTATGTCTGGCTGGAAAAACATCTCTCTCGCGGCGACTACCACAGGACTAGAAAGATGAATGAGTTGAAATTAGATTTATTGGCCAAGTCAAGGACAGAAGCCCTTACTACGAACGAATAAAGACTGAAGTCTTTACTGCGAACCATATTTTAGCAATAATTTTAGTTAATGCCTGAAAGAATTTTAATTGTTGGCGGTGCGGGTTTTATCGGCAGTTGTTTGGCAATTGGCCTGAAGAAACTGCACCCGGAATGGCAAATAATTTGTTTGGATAACCTGCGCCGCCGGGGTTCGGAATTGAATATTCCGAGGCTTAAAAGTTGCGGAATTCAGTTTGTTTACGGGGATATTCGCACGGCGGCAGACTTAGATCCCGTTGCACTCAACCCTGACTGCATTATCGATTGCGCTGCGGAACCTTCGGTATTGGCTGGTTTTAGTTCGCCTCAGTATGTTTTGCAGACGAATTTATTGGGTACTGTGAATGTTTTGGAGTTGGCGAGACAGACTGGTGCGAGTTTGTTGTTTTTGTCTACGAGTCGGGTTTATCCGATCGCCACCGTGAAATCTGTTAAGCTGTTGGAGTTGGATGAGAGATTTGCGATCGCCCCAGAGCAAACATTACCCGGTATATCCGAGTTAGGCATATCAGAAAACTTCCCATTAAAAGGACACCGTTCGCTTTACGGAGCAACTAAATTAGCTTCGGAATTGCTGATTGAGGAATACAGAGAAGCATACAACCTGCAGGCAATTATTAACCGCTGCGGGTTAATTACCGGTGCTTGGCAAATGGGTAAAGTCGATCAAGGAGTTTGCGGTTTGTGGGTGGCTGCTCACTATTTCCAAAAGTCGCTGAATTATATCGGTTTTGGCGGCAGCGGGAAGCAAGTTAGAGATTTGCTGCACGTTGAAGATTTGTTGAGATTAGTTAATTATCAGTTAGAAAATTTTGCTAAATTTGACGGCGAAGTGTTTAATGTAGGCGGCGGTTTGAGCAACAGTCTTTCTTTGGTTGAGACAACTGATTTGTGCCGAAAAATTACCGGGAAATCGATTCCGATTCATCCTGTTTTGGAAGAACGGGCGGGGGATATTCCGATTTTTATTACCGATTCTTCTAGGGTGATGGAGAAAACTGGATGGAAGCCTATGATTGGCCCGGAAGCCGCTTTGCAGGATATTTATGATTGGATTGCGGCTAATGAGGCGGTTTTAAGTTCGATTTTGTAGGGATTTTTTGCATCGCAGATGTTTTGTGGAATTTGGTAATAAAACCATTTATTCTGCGCTAAGGAAACGGCAGTGCCCTGTCCTGTTTCATCCCTTCGGGTGTAACGCCATTTTCGGCAGTATTAATTATTGCCGTTGAGGTCGAGGTTTTCGATGATGGGAATTTCTGAAGGTGAAGAGGCTATTATCCGCAGGTTAATATCAACTATTATTTGATTTTTATCGAGAATTATATTGGCTTTTTTTATTGAAAATTTTATTGGTAAACAATCACCTGATTCAGATTCAGGAGACGACGGAGTTTGATATCCTGCGTCCTCCAGCCATTCACAAATCTTTCTCCAGTTTTCTACCTTTTCATCAGCTTTGCCTACAAGATTTTTGACATATTGATAAATAGTGTTGCAAAAGTCAACTGCAATCCCCTTAGGATTTTTACTGAGGGTTTCGGCAATTTCGGTGGGACTGTGGCCGCAGAGTAGACCGCGTAGATGTTGTTTCTCTGTGGGCGTGAGACGCTTGCCTTTGGCGGATGCGAGGTCTGTATAAAGGGTTTCTAAGTCCCAGTCGCGGGCAGCTTCTGTGAATTGTTCGTTAGGAGATGTCATGGGGATAGGTTTCTGGAGTTTTCCTAATTAAACTCTAACACGATTCCTAATGCTTATTAGTTTCGTGGCTAACCTTGGTTAAGTTATTTTAATATAAAGCAGTCTCATACTTCATCTCTGGCTGTCACGGGAAGGCTCACTTCTTTAGGGATGTCCTTTTGTGCTGGACAGAATTATCAAGCAAAAGTATCTAAGAAATTGCCTGTTTTTCAAATCACTAAAAATCACAGTTAGGAAATCACAGTTAGGAGTATTTTATGCCTTCATTCTACCCAGGTCAGAAAGCTAACGAACTTGCCAAGGAAGCTCAAGAGCGATTCGAGCGTGCGGTTGAAGATTTGAAAAGAGAAGAAGCAGCCACAAACAAATTGGCAGAAGAGTATGGTAAACTTCAACTGAATGTCATAAGAAGCACCATTAAGCGCTTTGTTACCTTCCTTGAAAATAGTGGTCGGAAAGCTTCAGAAAGTGAAAAGCGGCTTTTAGAAGGGATGGATTTTTCAGTTCAGCAGATGAACGAGTACAAAGCTGCGGCGGTAGGAGCAGAACAATATTTTATGGCTGGCTTTAAATCTGCTGGAGCAGCCGCAGCAGGTTACGGCGGTGCTATTGGTGCTGTTACTTCACTAGGAGCAGCAAGCACGGGAACAGCTATCTCAACTCTCAGTGGAGCGGCTGCTTGGAACGCAACTTTAGCATGGTTTGGCGGTGGAGCGATCGCGGCTGGTGGTGGCGGTATGGCTGTGGGTGCTGTTGTGCTAGGCGGTATTGCCCTTTTACCAGCTTTGGCGATTGGTGGCTTTTTTGCTGCTAGTGAAGGCGAGAAAGCGATGACAAAGGCACGGGAGCATGAAGCTCAAGTCAATAAGGCGATCGCAGACATGAAAGTTGCTAAGGATTTTGCAAAACAGGTAAGACAGCGGATAACTGAGTTGAAAGGAGTGTTTAAATCTATTAACACTCGTGCTCTGGAAGGTTTGAGCCAACTGGAATCTCAGCCGTTTGATAGTAAGAGGGATGCTGAGAAGTTCCAACAGGTAGGACTTCAGATGAAGGGACTTGTAGAAATGTTGAAAACTCCAGTTTTAAACAATGGCGGTAAGCTTAACCTTGGTACTGTGAAAATTTTGGAGAAATATCGGATTTTACCAGGTAAATAGACATCACAATCAAAGTAGTCTCAAGACTTACGCAGAAAATCTATTTGTAGGGTGGGCATTTCCCACCTTACTACTGAAAAAAAAGGAGGTTGCAATGAATCCTTGGGAAATTTTAGGAAATGTTGGTGATTTACATAAGATATGTACTGAGAATGACTTCGCAAAAGAAAACCAAGCCGGTGCAGTTGTAGGAGGAGGTGCAGCACTTGCGGCTGGTGTAACTTTAGGTGCGGCTGCTCTAGGGCCTCTGGCTATTCCTGTAATCATGTTTGGCGGTGCACTGGCTGGTGCCACAGGAGAATCTACAGTTAAGAATGTAGGCAAAGGCGTATCTAAGGGAATTACAGGATTTTGGGATTTCTTCAAGAGTGATAAAAATTTTTTTGACCGAGGAATAAAAAGGCTTGAGAATAGAGAGTATGGAGCAGCTATTGAAGATTTTACGAAAGCGATTGAACTCAATTCTCAAAATGCTCATGCCTACTTTGTGCGTGGCTGTATTCTTGATGAACAGCAAAATTATGCAGGAGCAATTTCAGATTACACTACAACTATCCAAATCGATCCTAGCTATGTCGATGCTTACCGTAATCGAGGTAACATTTACGTCGCTAAAAATGATTATAGGAAAGCAATTTACGACTATACCCAAGTCATTAAACTCGCTCCCGGCAATGCGGATATCTACTTAATACGAGGAAGTGCCTACAGCGAAATAAAAAATTATAAACAAGCTATTCCTGACTTCACTCAAGTTATCACTCTCGCTCCTAGTAATGTGAATGCCTACTACTGTCGTGGTTTAGCATATACTGAACTAGAGGATTATAACAGTGGAATTGCCGATTATACCCAAGTTATCAAACTTGACCCTCAATGTGTCGATGCCTACTTCATGCGTGGCTGTCTACTTGTTAAGCTAGAACATTACAAAAAAGCGGTTGTAGACTTTACTAAAGTTATAAAAGCTAAACCTTATGATGCTGACCCGTATTTTAAGCGGGGTTATGCTCGCGAAAAAGTAAAGAATTATAAAGGAGCTCTTGCCGATTTCACTCAGGTTATAAAGCTTAGCCCTAATGAAGCCGTTAATTATTTGTATCGCGGTCATGCACACGTAGCAAACAAGGATTATGATAGTGCAATAGCTGACTACAATCAAGTCATCAAGAGAGAACCAAACTGTACACATGCTTATTTTCACCGGGGATGTGTCCGCCACGAAAAGGGAGACAAGCGGGGAGCTATTGCCGACTACAATCAGGTCATCAAAATAGAGCCAGACAATGCTTATGCCTACGTTAAAAGGGGTTCTCTACGCAGAGAAAAGGCAAAAAGAGAGGAAGCGGTAGCAGATTTTCAGAAAGCTATCAGCCTCTTTCGCAAAGAATCCATGATGGATGAAGTCCGCAATCTTCAAAAAGAAGTCCGCAATCTTCAAAAGGAAATTAAGAATACTCCTTGGTGGCAGACACGGGTGTTTTAGGATTCTGTTCTGTAGAAATATCGAATTTTACCAGGCAAATAGAAATGATAGCTAAAAAAGTTCCTGTAAAAATCTTTAATCCAGGCTCTGCTGCTGACTACTTCCGCGATGTTGTTGAAGCTTACACCGAATACAAAATAGTTGCCGAGCAAGAACAGACTAAACGGCGTGGTATAGAAGCTTGGGAAAAAGCAACAATTGCCGACATTCAAGCAAAACGCGATGCTTTAATCAACTATCTTGAATGCTCGTTTGATGAGCGTGCTAAGAACTTTAACTTTCTGTTTAGAAAGGTCGATGAGGCAATAGCAATCGGTGATAACAACCAGTTAGCTTTAGCCATAACTTCAATTACCGAAATAGCTAAGTCCAGTCCGTTCAAAGACCTTGCTGATTTAACATCTGTCAGAACAGCCCTTGACGATCCAGATCATGAATGGGAGTTTTAAGCCAACCAATACAAGCGATCGCCCTGATCTGCAAAAAATCAACATGAAACACACTCTGAACCGTCAGCGATCGCTCGAAATGGCCTGTCTGTCCCAACTAACCTACGTCGCCTACAACCAAGGCTTAGAAGCTGTGCGCGATATCCTCAAATCAGGATGTTCACCCTTAGTCCGTCAGTACGAAACAATAGAGTTTATTCAAGCGCCGCGTGCCTTGATTTCAACAAGTGATTTTGCTTGCTGCGGTTTGGCTTTGTCTGCACCCAACGAGATTGCGATCGCCATTAGAGGAACAGAAAACCTAGACGATTATTTTTTAAATTTACTGGCAGAGTCTAATTCACAAGGCATTCATTCAGGATTTGACACTTTTGTAGAGCGTTTTTGGGAACAATTGCAAGAGTTTATATTGCGAGAATATAATAGCAGAAAAGACGTTTTTATTACTGGACACAGTTTGGGAGGCGCAGCAGCTACACTCATTACCAAACGGCTTCAAAAATCTGGTTTGAAGCTAATTGAGCCTTATGTTTTAGAAACTTACACTTTTGGCGCACCGCCAGTCAGCACCGAAGAATTCATACTAGATACGCCGTTATACAGATTTCGTAATGCTGGGGACTTCATCCCACACTTGCCAGAAATAATTGCCGTTGCAATTAAGCGGATACCAGGTTTACGAGGGGCGATCGCTAACTGGAAACCTGGTTTGTTAGAAACACTTTCTAACTATTCCCATTTAGAGGCTGAGTATCTTATAGAAAATGATTATTCATGCCGTCAATTAGATGAACCTGACATCAGTAAGATTTGGCAGTGGGTTCAGTTTTCGAGAATTTTACTGCCACAGCTACGAGTTAAAACCCAAGGAGATGAAGAAAAATCGGGTGTTAAGGCTAGATTGAGAAAGCTGGTTCAAACTTTGATTCAAGCCTCATTACAAGAACATCGCGCTATTAAATATGTAGAAAGGCTGAATTTTGGTAATCTTCCACCTTGGATTAAGTAGGTAGAATAAATGTTTGCCAAAAGGCGGGCACCTTCCGCAATCTTCGCGAAACCCAAGACGTGCAGGATGTCAATGATACGGCGGACGCTTCTGGGAGTTCCGCACAGCAGCAAGCGGACGGTTTTTCTGTCGGTGAGTGCTTCAAAACTTTGATAGACATACCTTATGAGGGCATGAATATTGCGCGCGTTAGGGGTTTTACGGATGCCGATCAAGCTACGCTAAAAGCCTGACGGGGCGGTGTGCGATCGCACTTTGTAGAAAATCCATATTTTCGTTTTCGGCAAGTGCGATTCAAACTGAGATGTTGCACCATTCTCAATAAGCTTAAATAAACCGGGTTTATGAACAAAAAATATACGTTTTGGCGTTTAATTTTTGCTCCTATTCCCGGTTTATGACTATTGTGCAAGATATTAGATAGAAACGAAATTTTCTATTGCTTTGTCGATCGCAATTTTTGCGTCAAATTCCAGCAGCCATTACGATGCTGAAAAACATAAGCCCCCGGTTCTCCATAGGTTTTGACTAAATCTTCTGACTCCGTACCAGTGGTATTTCCAGTGTACTTATATTGAGCCTTGATATAATCCACTCGAAACCTGTCTTTAGAGACGCGCCTCAAATCAATTTTTAGCCTGGTATAAGGACTATTATCGACACTAGAAGGGACAAGCATCACCCAACGATAATCCCGCAAGCTAATACTAAATTCATCGTCTTGGCGGCGCATCACTTCCAGCAGTTGGCTGGGATTTTCATAATTCCGCACTTCAATGCGATTTGCTGTGTAAGTCGATCGCATATCCGTCCCTTGATAGTCTTTTCCCCTCACGAAATTCTCAAAAAATTGTTTGTATTCATCAGGCGCACAGTATGCAGGTACGGCGGCTTGACGCGGTATATTGTCTTTGGTTTCCGATTGGGCGATGTTTTGTTTTTGCGTTGGGATACTTTGGGCGCCGGAGGGGGCATTTGCACTATAAATTGGGATGAGTGCTGTGAATATTAGCGGTATCAGCTTGCGATAATTCATTAATTTTTGAATTGATTATGGACTTACCAAGCTCAAAAAAATCTGGTTTTTAACAGATTTTAGAGAAAATTGAATTGGGTAGTGAGTCGAGAATTGCCTTAGCGAAGCCCTCGCAGAGAATCGTACTTTCTTCAGTCCGATCGGGCTGACTTCGTGTGTATAGACGCGGTTTCAAGCGCCGACTCTGATCAATATAAATTATAACTATGCTTCGATGCTTTGACAAACATTTGACCTCCCAAAAACCGCCACAAAAAAGGCAATTTTAAGTAAATTTTTAACAGCAGCGGTGAGGCCGGGCGCCCTTTCGTTGAAAACGGTAAAAATCTCGGTATCATCACCTCAACTTTAAACCCCACAGTTTGTAAAAGCTCTTGCAGCGATAAGTGCGTAATCGGTAATTGATGATCGATAAAATCGTAGTATTCTTTGTAAGAGTATTTAAAATTAGGCTGAATTATCAAAAGTGAGCCGCTGGGCTTCAGCGCATCAAAGCAAAACGAGATAATTTCTACAAGTTCCTCTTTGTTGCGGAGATGTTCAAAAAAATTAGAGATAAATATCCGGTCAAATTGTTTGGCAAAAACGGATTTATCTCCACAGTTTAAAACATCAACATTCAGTATTTTTACATCAGGATTGGCAAATAACTTTGAATCGGGATTGAGGTCAATCAAACATTTTTGGTCAGCCAGAATTTGATTGATAAACTCGCAATATCCGCCGCCAATATCTAAAACCGCTGACTCTGGAGGAACATAATCTTGTAAAAACTCATCAATTAGAACTTTCCAGAGTGCCACCTTCGCTTGCATTTGGCGGGAATCAAATCGGTTAGCGTACAAGTTTTTGAGATATGTGTCAGTTTTCATAGTAAGATACCATAGACTAAGTATGAGTTTATCACGCGATACAGGCCACTATGAACGTTATATCTACCGAAATACCGGAAGTTTTGATAATTGAGCCGAAAATTTTTGGAGACGATCGCGGTTTCTTTTTCGAGAGTTTCAATCACCAAGCTTTCGTAGAAAAAACAGGCGTAACAACAGAATTTGTTCAAGACAATCATTCCAAGTCTTCTAAAAATGTCCTGCGCGGTTTGCACTACCAAATGCAGCAGCCTCAAGGTAAATTGCTGCGGGTAATTGCGGGCGAAATATTTGACGTAGCGGTGGATATTAGAAAAAGTTCGCCGACTTTTGGGAAGTCCGTGGGCTGTTTGTTGAGTGCAGAAAATAAACGGCAACTTTGGGTACCCGCAGGTTTTGCTCACGGTTTTTTAGTAGTATCAGACATTGCTGAAGTTTTGTACAAAACTACAGATTACTATGCACCCGGACACGAACGGTGTATTGTATGGAATGACCCGGATTTGGCGATCGACTGGCCGCTAGATGGTGCCCAACCAATCTTATCAGCTAAAGACAAAGCCGGACAAACGTTGAAAAAAGCTCAAGTGTTTTAATCGTGAAAATTTTACTCGCAGGCGGCAGCGGACAGCTAGCTCAAGAATTGCAGTCGATTTTATTATCTTTAGGAGAGGTTATTGCGGTCGATCGCACTCGCGTCGATTTGTCCCAACCCGAAACCATCCGCCAAGCAATGGCAGAAATCCAACCCAATTTAGTGATCAATTCCGGCGCTTATACTGCGGTAGACAAAGCCGAAAGCGAACCAGAATTAGCACAAACAGTCAACGGCATTGCACCGGGAATTTTCGCAGAAGAATGCGAAAAACTGGGAGCAACTTTGATTCAATTTTCCACCGATTACGTATTTGATGGCAGCAGCGGTTCTGCTTATCTCGAAACAGATTCTACCAACCCGCTGGGAACTTACGGCAAGTCAAAATTAGCAGGCGAGGAAGCAATTCGGCAAGCGGGAAACCGACATATTATTATTAGAACCGCCTGGGTTTACGGCAACGGCGGCAAAGGTAATTTTGTCAAAACTATGCTGAGGTTGGGAAAGGAAAGAGAAGAGATTCGAGTAGTAGCAGATCAGATCGGAAGTCCAACTTGGACGGCCGATTTGGGGGCTGCGACTGCCCAAATTATCCCGAATCTAGGGCCAGAAACTTTTGGAACTTACCACTATACTAACAGCGGTGTTTGTAGTTGGTACGATTTTGCGATCGCCATTTTTGAAGAAGCAGAAAAACTGGGCTTTCCCCTCAAAATTAAGCGCGTAATTCCCATCACTACCGCCGAGTATCCAACACCCGCAAAACGTCCCGCTTTTTCGGTTCTCTCTACGGTAAAAATATCAGCACTTTTGGGCGCGCATCCTCCCCACTGGCGGCAAGAACTCAGACAAATGCTGGCAAAAGAAGTCAAATAAAAAACTGAGTAAACCTCAAAACGCGAGGGCGGGTTTTGTTCATAAATTATCTGTTGCAAGCTGTACAGCATCTAGGGGGATCTGGCTTAACTGAACTTTATTGAGCAAAACCTACCCCATCAATTAAAAATCTTCCCCAAATCCATGAAATTACAACAAAAATCTATTTTAATTGCGGCATCAGTTATCGCGATTTTGATACCAGCCTCCTATATTTTGTACCTGATATCGCAAGGGGGAGACTTGTCTAATTTTGATTATTGGTGGATGACATGGAATTTTTATTCAGTAGATGGTTTTTCGACAAATCCTTTGAATTGGATATTTCGGGCAAACGAGCATTTTGTCTTCATTCCGGCAATTATCTATGCCTTGAATATCGCTGTCACCCAAGGTTCAAATATTGGTTTGTGCTTAGTTGCCTGGTTTTTAGCTTTGATTCAGTGCCACGTACTAATTGCTTTGCTGCCATTAAAATTGAGGCGCGATCCTCTGCTGTTTATATTAATTGTCCTTAGCATTTCTATTTTTAGTTTTACACCGGCGGCGGCTCACAATTGGATGCGGGGATTCAGCGGTGTTCACTGGATAATTGCTAATTTATTTGTAATTTGTTCAATATTTTGTTTGCAATTTTATGCGAAGCTTTTGTTAGAAAAAAAAGAGGCGCAAACCCTGAATATTAATTCCCCTGCAGAGCCTGGAAACGAGGGATGGAAACCAAATAACTGGGTAATTGGTAGTATTGTGTTTGGAATTTTAGGCTGTGTTAGTTACAGCACTCCTTTGGGTTTGTGGCCGATATTGTGTGCTGCTGCGGTTGTGCTGCAGTTTCCTCGGCGAATAACTTATTGGTATTTCGGTGCTTCGATTGCAGTGGTTGGTCTTTATTTCTTAACTTATAAAACTCCAGCAAATCACCCTTCTTTAACTAAAGTTAACCCGCTCAAAGCTCTCGAATATATTCCTATTTATCTCGGTGGAATTTTTAGCGAAGATGTGATTATCGCATCAATTTTTGGTATAATTGGTTTGATTGCTGTAACGGGTTTTATCAGTTATTGGCTATTAGTAAAAAAAGTAGAGCGCCTAAATTGGCTGCCTTGGCTGTCAATTCAATTGTACGCGCTACAAACGGCGTTAATGGCCGCTGTTAGCCGATCGGGATTTGGCATCGAACAGGCCACCGCTTCCCGCTACGCGACACTCCCCGCCTTGTTTTGGATGAGCACAATTGTTCTCGCAGTCTTGTGCGTGCGGGAGTTTCAGTCGGCACCGAGAATCCAAAAACGTTGGCTGACACCGCTGTTTGCAGTCACCACAGCCGCCGTTATTTTAATGTACGGGGTGGGAGGCGAAACTGCAATGGCGATCGCCCGCAGAGCAACCTATCAACCATTAGTATCACTTTCATTGCAATTAGGCATCACCGACATAACATTAATCAAAGACAAAGTAGGCAACAAACCGGCGGCATTTGTCGGATTAATCGATGCTTTAAAAAATAACAACTTAGTACCATTCAATCGAAACATCAAAAAACACAATTTCTGTGCAGCATTAGACACACAAATCGAGCCCAATTTACTTTCAGCACCCAAAGACGGAGTACCCGGATATTTTGATACACTAACTACCCTCGCACCCGCCGCCGCCAGAGTAATTGGCTGGGTAGGAGACCCCGAAAATAATGTAAAATGTATTGCCATTCTCAACCAAGAAAATGTCGTTCGAGGTTTTGCAATGTCAGGATTCCCGCGTCCCGACTTAGTTAAATTGTTTGGCACAGCCTATCAATTTGCAGCTTGGAGAGGATACGTTCAAACATCGCCAACAGATACATTATTGACAGCCTATGCCTCATTTAAAAACCGTCAAGGCTGGGTAGCTTTGCGAAACTCCCAAGTTCTCGATAAAAACTAAAACACCTCTCTTTCTCCTTCTCTGCGCCCTCTGCGCCCTCTGCGGTTAATAAAAAAATCTCATTTACAACACAAATGAAATAGAATAGCTTTATGCCAAAAGACCTCAGTTTCGTAATCCCCGTTCACAACGAAGAAGCCACCCTAAAATTGCTGTTTGAAAAAATAAAAATTGTCATGTCCCAAGCAGAGATTGACAGTTACGAAGTCATTTTCATAGACGACGGCAGTCGCGATGCTTCTTGGCGAGAAATTGCAGATTTAGCCAGCCAACATCCCAAACTAATTAAGGCCATAAAAATGCGCCGCAACTTTGGTAAATCCGCCGCACTTTCAGCAGGATTTCGCAATGCAGCAGGGAGAATTATATTTACTCTCGATGCCGATTTGCAGGACAACCCAGCCGAGATTCCCAAATTTTTAGATAGTTTAGAATTGGGATTCGATTTAGTTTCCGGTTGGCGCAAACAGCGGAACGACCCGCTTTCTAAAACCTTACCTTCCAAGCTGTTTAATGCCGTGGCGTGTTTGATGACTGGGGTAAAAATGCACGACATGAATTGCGGTTTCAAAGCTTATCGCCGGGAAGTTTTGCAGTCGATTAAATTGTACGGGGAATTGCACCGCTACATTCCCGCTTTAGCAAATAATTTGGGTTTTAAAATTGGTGAAGTAGTCGTCGAACACCATCCGCGAAAACATGGAAAATCTAATTATGGTTGGGAACGTTATGCGCGGGGTTTTATTGATTTGTTGACGGTGTTAGCCACAACGCACTATTTGCACAAACCGGGTCATTTGTTTGGGGGATTGGGATTGTCTTTTGGCTTAGTGGGAAGTATTTCGCTTGGTTATTTGATTGTTATTTGGTTTCTGAATTTGGCGGGGATGGGTTTTGGGCCTATCGGGAATCGACCTTTGTTATTTTTTGGGATTTTGTGTACAATTCTATCGGTGCAGTTGATTTCTTTAGGGATTTTGGCTGAGTTGATTGCGCGGAATGTGGCTGCTGATTATGTGGATAAGCAGATTTGTGAAATTATTGATGATTCGGGTTTTGATGTTTAACCGCAAATAAGATTTGGCGGTTGAAACCGCCCAGAAACCGCCCAGCAAATAAGATTCGGCGGTTGAAACCGCATCTACACAAACAAAGTTGGCCTGCGCCAACTAGGGCGTCGGTTCAGTATTAGGAGTTGACAAAACAAACTGAAAATGATATGTGAATTGAAAAGCCTGTTAAATTCTGACAATCAGGAAGAAGGAAGAAACCTTATGCGCCCTCCCTTATGGCATC
>NZ_JADEWT010000041.1 GCF_015207505.1 Tychonema sp. LEGE 06208 | reverse complement strand
TAGTCATTAGTCATTAGTCATTAGTCATTAGTCATTAGTCATTAGTCATTAGTCATTAGTCATTAGTCATTAGTCATTAGTCATTAGTCATTAGTCATTAGTCATTAGTCATTAGTCATTAGTCATTGGTTAGTTAACCGTAGGGTACAGGGCCTAAGAGCACTTGACACCGGATGTTGCGGGTGCAATGCCCGGTGCACCTTGCTAATTACCAATTACCAATTACCCATTACTTCTAACTAATGACCAATGACTAATGACTCTTTACCCCTTCCCCAAATAGCTATTTAACTTTTCCCTAAATACGCCTTGCAAACAGTTTTCAGGTGCGTCACCACCCTTAAATTTCCCAGAAAAATCGACAATCTAATAGCGACGCACCTGACAAATAGGATTCGTGAAAACCCTCCGCTGCATCTCGCCCAATACTAATGATTGTTGCAAGATTTTTGGGAAACGATATTAAGACTGTTGAATCAATAGAATTAGTTGGTAAGAATTGCCCCTCTTGGGGAGCCGTACTTTATAGCAATTGCTTCCACTACTTGCAATTGTTCTTGAATTTTTTCGCGGTATTTGTTAGTTCTATAATCTTCATTATGATAATCAAAGTCTGGGAGTATAGTTCCAACTGTTTCTAAAGACTCGGCGATCGCTAACATCATGTTGGTTAAACTAGGAAACCATAAATAGTCAGAACCTTCTTCTAGTTGTATCACAGGTGAGTTTGCAACCGGTGTTTCCGAACCAGCAATGGCTAGAAGACCATTCTCATAGGAAACAAATGGGAGATACTTTGAATCCTCAATAGATAGAGGATAATATCTTTCTGCCTCCTCAATAGACACGAACTCAATTAAGTCACTTGCATTTCCTAAAAATCTCTCCAGCGCACAGGAATATGTCGAACTACTGTATGAACAATCGTCATCATCTGGCCACCTCATACCTACAGGTGCGCCTGCCCACTGATAAAAGTCATAGGCTTCATCAGATAGCTGAAATGGAAAAAAATTGAGTTTTTTTTCAATTTCTTCTCTGGGTCTATCTGGCTCGCTTAGCTCACAGTAAATACTGATTCGCTCAAGAGCCTCGGTCATCACAGACATAGTTTATTACTCCCAAATCAACTTCAAAATGCTGCTATTGTATTGTCAAAATAACACAGAATTATCATTGGCTAAGCGGAAACGACCTAATAGCCGATTACCAAGGCCCAATCCCTCCGCTTCGCGCTCGCCCAATCCCTCCGCTTCGCTCCGCCCAATTGCCATATTTAACTTTCCCCTAAATACGCCTTACGAACAGTTTCATTTGACTGCAAATCGCTAGCAGTACCGGCGACTACAACCTCGCCAGTTTGAATGACATAGCCGCGGTGAGCTACACTTAAAGCCATCCGGGCGTTTTGTTCCACCAATAAAATAGTAGTTCCGCCCGCATTAATATCGCGGACGATCGCAAAAATTTGACTCACCAACATCGGAGCCAAGCCCATACTCGGCTCATCCAATAATAACAAACGGGGGCGCGACATCAAAGCACGGGCGATCGACAGCATTTGCTGTTCCCCCCCGCTGAGAGTTCCCCCTTTTTGACTAATTCTTTCTCGCAGACGCGGAAATAAATTTAAAACTTTTTCCATATCAGACTTGATACCGAGAGTATCGTTGCGGAGATAAGCCCCCATTTCCAGGTTTTCTTGTACCGTCATGCGCCCAAAAATCAGTCGCCCTTCCGGGCTTTGAGAAATTCCCAAACGGACGATCGCCTCTGTAGAAAGCGACTCCAAAGGCTTTCCCTCAAACAGTAAAGTACCTTGGCGCGGGCGCAGCAGCCCTTGAATCGTGCGGAGAGTGGTAGTTTTCCCCGCCCCGTTGCTACCGATTAATGTCACAACTTCTCCCTGCGAGACAGTTAGCGATACCCCTTTGAGAGCGTGAATATTTCCGTAATAGGTGTGAATGTCTTTAATTTCTAGCATAATTGCTCTTTCTACCTTATCCTTTGTTATATCGTCCCGACTAAGTATAAAATTTTATTGCATTTATTTAAAATTAACCTTTTCTATAGTAAACCAGAGCATCTCGCGAACTTAAAATTATCTGTGCCAATCAGTGTTTATCTGCCTTAAATTTGCGGTTGACCGACTAATTGTATTAACCGTGAACATCATCTTCTTTTCCTAAATATGCCTCAATCACGCGAGGATCGGCGCGAACTTCTGCCGGAGTTCCCTCAGCAATTTTAGTACCGTACTCCATCACACTAACGCGATCGCTAATTCCCATCACCACCTTCATATCGTGTTCAATCAGCAAAATACTCAAATCTAACTCATCGCGAATCAAGTAAATAAACCGAGTTAGATCGGCCGTTTCATTCGGGTTCATTCCCGCCGTCGGTTCGTCCAAAAGTAACACTTTCGGATCGGAAGCCAAGGCCCTGGCAATTTCCAATCTCCGCTGGTCGCCGTAGGAAAGGTTTTTTGCCAACTCCAGCGCTTTAGAAGCACCTAAACCGACAAAATCCAGCATAGTCAGCGCTTTTATTTTAGCTTCCCGTTCCTCCACTATCGCAGTCGGCGGGCGGAGGATTGCACCCAACAAACCTGTTTTCATTCTGCTGTGCCTGCCTACCAAAACATTATCCAGCACAGTCATATTGTTAAACAAGCGGATATTTTGAAAAGTTCTAGCAATGCCGAAACTTGTCAGGCGATCGGGAGGCAAACCGGTGATATTCTTATTTTGGAGGAGCAAGTTACCGGCAGTAGGTTTGTAGATACCCGTCAGCATATTAAAAAAAGTGGTTTTACCCGCACCGTTGGGGCCGATCAAACTGGCGATCGAGCCTTTTTCTAAGGTTAAACTAACCTGGTTGACTGCTGTCAAACCGCCGAATTTCATGGTAAGTTGCTGTGCTTCTAATAATGACATTTTGGTTTTATTCCTAATATTTTATATTGAAGTGTGAGATTTCACGCAGGCTTCTGAATCAACTTGGGAGATTGTCAGACATATTCTCTAATGTACAAACAAAATAGAACTTAAAAAGATTAGATTCGAGGGAACGGCGAGGGCGATATTGTACGTGCAAATCTGCCGTCGAAAAGTTCTCAATAAGTTTGAGATTGAGTTCGTCAGCCAAAGTTTCGATATTATCAAAACCAGTAATCCACGGTGCATACATACTTTCGTATTTATCTATGTAATCATTGATATCTTGGTAGCCCGTGGTTCTCAAAATCACCCGCTCTGACATATAATCAAAGGACAATCGAAAACTCTTCACATTGTCACGAATTTGTTCCAACGTCAATATTACATCTTTTTTGGCAAGCAAGGTTGTGTTGCCTTCCCACAAAAAATATGTCGGGCGCTCGAAATCTACTTCACTCTCTTTCAGTAAAGCTATTAAACCATCTTTGATGTAATCTCCGGGAATGTAGCGAACATTGGCGCTAATTTTATTGGCTTTGAGAGTTTCTTCTTTTAATTCAAGAGTGTCGCGCTCGTCTATTTCAAAATAATTGACTTTTTCTCCATTGATTCTAGCAGCGCGAGTATCCAAACCAGAACCTAAAATAACTACTTGCTTGCAACCTCCTAAAATTTGATTTGACAAAACGTCATCAAAATACTTAGTTCGCAACTTAATCATTTCTTTAGCAGCGGGAGAGTTTTGAGAAATTTTGGCCGCTATTTTTTTTGTTGCCTCATTCAGCCATATTTTTACGACATTATCAGTGTAAAGAGGAATAGTTTCTTGATTTTCTTCCGCTCTAAATTCGGCAACGATAACAGCAGTACCAGTTACATTGTTCATGGCTAATTTTTCAGCTTTACTATTGACTTCTGGCATCTGCTAAAGATTCATTACTCGCTTCACTATCTGAATGCAATTCAGCTTGGTGGAGCTTGTCGGGAATCAGCCCCTCGGGCCGCACGACCATCATCACAACGAGTGTTAAACCAAAGAGAAATAAACGCATTTGAATCGGGTCTAAACTGGTGGCGAGAAAGTCTGCTAACTGGGGAATTGCAATTCTGGGAAGTACAAAAGTATTCAGGAAACCTTTGAGGACTTCGGCTAGTTGGGGTAGATAAAGCCGATCGGCAGACATGATAATGATAGCGCCTAAAATCACCCCGGTCATGTTGCCCAAACCGCCTAAAATCACCATACACAGGATGATGACCGACACCGAGAAGTCGAAGACGCTGGGAAAAATTGCGCTGATATAGGCGGCGTAAAACGCGCCTGCAAACCCCGAAAATGTGGCTCCCATCGCAAAAGCCGAAAGTTTGGTTTTGACCAGGTTAATGCCCATCGCACTAGCCGCTAATTCATCTTCGCGCATGGCATTCCATGCCCGTCCCAAGCGGGAATCTCGCAGCCGCGAAATCATGAAGTAAGCGAAGACGACGAGCAGTAAAATTAGGTAGTACCAGGGAAAGTAGTTGCCGGTGCTGAATGTGCCGATGATGGGGAGAGATGGACGCCCGATCGGGTTGATGCCTGCTTCGCCGCCGGTGAGGTTAAAAGGTCGATCGCACCCAACCAGACACAGCACCAATTCCGGCTTGCCCAAAATTGAAGCCACAATCTTCGAGATTGGTTCGTCGATCCGAATGTCGGTTAAATTCCGAAATATCACGGGGATAATTTCGCCAAAACCGAGGGTAACAATTGCCAAATAATCGCCCTTGAGTCGCAGGGTGGGAATACCCAGGATAACGCCCGCTATTCCAGCTACACCGGCGGCGATCGGCAAAACCACCCAAAAATTCCAAGCAATATTTACTTGTCCAGAAGATAGCAAAGCCGTCGTGTAAGCGCCGATCGCAAAAAACGCCGCATATCCCAAATCCAACAACCCCGCAAAACCCACAGTAATATTCAAACCCAGCGCCAACATAATAAAGATTTGAATCTGTACTACCGTAGCAATCCAGCCAGTTTGAGCTTCGAGGTCGATAAACGGAAACAGAATTAGAATAAAAGCTAATGTCACCAGAGTAGCCAGCCGTTGGCGTTGCGGCGGTAAACCTTGCAAAGCACCCATTAACGAAGCTGTCAAAATTGCGATCGCCAAACTGCAAATTCCGTACAGCAAAGTAGTAGGTAAAGCCACAGCGGATTGACCGGAAAAAGGTCTAACTAAAACCCCTTCTAGTACGCTAGCAACCAACAGCCAAACGCCCAAACCCAAACCCGCAAAACAGCCAACTGTTGCGCCAATTTTTGGGTTTTGAACTTTCTGATCTTGACAACTCATGAAGCCGGCCGCCGTGCCCATCAGCCACCCGATGACGGTGCCGCTCCAACCGCCGAATAACACAACAGTCAAAAAGGCGATCGCTCCTAAAATACCAGTCGATTTAATTGCTTGGATTATCTTGTTTGACATAAGAAGAAGTCATTAGTCAGTGGTCATTAGTCATTAGTCATTAGTCAGCAGTCATTAGTCAGTGGTCATTAGTCATTAGTCATTAGTCAGCAGTTAGATCAAAGAATGCTAGGAATCGCAGTTATAGATGCGACTGACGCGGGCAATGCCAACTTCTGCCTCAATCAATGCGATCGAGTGCTTGTCGTGGAAACTGTCATCAGGCTAGCTACAGTTTAAAGTCTTTTGAGTTCGATTGTTGCACCAAAAGCGACGAAAATTAAAATATACTGGAACTGTTACCGAAACACACTTCAAACGGGCGATCGCGATATGGTACAAGCTCCTCAAAAAACTATCACCCTCGACGAGTTTTTGCAACTGCCAGAAACCAAACCCGCTAGCGAATACATCAACGGTGCGATCGTCCAAAAACCTATGCCGCAAGGAAAACACAGCACAATTCAGGGAGAACTCATCACGACGGTTAATGCAGTGGGCAAACCTCAGCGGATTGCTTGGGCATTTCCAGAACTTCGCTGCACCTTTGGCGGACGTTCTATTGTTCCAGATGTCGCTATTTTTGTGTGGAATCGCATTCCCCTAGATGCTGACGGCGAAATTGCCGATACATTTAACGCTCACCCAGATTGGACAATAGAAATTTTGTCGCCCGGCCAAAGCCAAACCAAAGTCACCCACAATATTTTGCACTGTTTGAATGCCGGTTGTCAGATGGGTTGGTTGCTCGATCCCGATGAAAAAACCATTTTAGCCTATCCCGCAAGACAGCAACCGATTTCATTGCAAGAACCGACAGATATACTTCCGGTTCCCGAATTTATGGGGGAAATGCAGTTGACTTTAGGCGAAGTTTTTGGCTGGTTGAAACCAGGGAATATTTAAAACGTAAAATGCGATCGTGCTTTATTTCTTATTCGTCGCTCATTACGATCGAATCACGTTGACGAAAAAGTTTATATCCAGCAGCCATGAATATTCATATTGACGTACCGTTTCGATTCGAGTCCGAATGCTTCATGTGGGTCGTAGAAAACGTTTATAGTTCCAAGGAGTGCGATCGCCTGATTTCTCTAATTGAAGCATCTGCACCGACGATCGCGACAAATAATCCGATGTTCCGCAACCAGGATCGCGTCATCAGGGATGACCCGGAAATTTCCGCAGATTTGTTTCGGAGGCTTCGTCCCCACATTCCCGATCGCATGGGTAACTTTGTTTTAGTGGGCTTGAACGAACGTCTGAGGATGTATCGCTATCGATCGGGTCAGCGATTTGCGCCTCACATGGATCATTGGTATTGTCCAAGTGATTCTCAGGTGACTCTTCACAGCGTTCTCGTGTACCTCAACGCTGATTTCGAGGGGGGAGAAACTCGCTTCACCGAACAACTCGAACATACCGTAGTCCCCAAAACTGGTATGACTGTGATTTTCCAACACAAACTCACGCACGAAGGATGTACAGTCAGAACTGGTACGAAGTATGCGATGCGTACCGATATTATCTATGAAAGATTAGAAGGGAGGTAGCGATCGAATTTAATTATCTACTCATCTTTTTCTAAGGCACTCCTTACATTATTTATAATAAGTATTCTACTCGTTTCTAGGATCTGCCTCCAACTTTCATGAAATATTGCGAGGCAGAGCCTCTGGACATCGGTTCCCAGGCAGAGCCTAGGAACCAGTTAAATATTACCATTAGAAATATCTGCTAGATAGTCAGATTAAAATTAACACATATAATGTAGATATTTTTGCCTAATTATCAACAATAAATATCTCAAAGCCTTATTTTATTGTACAGACTAGCTAATTTAGGATGATTTATTTATTTCCTCTATCCTAGCTACACAAAGGCTATACTTATTTGTTGATGAAACGTACCCAGGGATCGGTAAGTGTCTGGCGAGTTGCTATCCAACCTAAAGGCAGATCGGCTAATTCTGTCAGAGATGGATCTAGCGCTACTATCCTCGCTAATGCTACCATAGTTGCTCTATCAATTGATAAATTTTTACCTGTGTGAAACTGCCATGCTCCATCATCAACATCATGAGAGACAAAAAGAATAGGTTTATCATGATGAAGGATATCAGTTGATGTGAGAATAGCAACATTTTGGGGATCTGCAAATGGCCAGTGTGAATCAGGTACATTCGCAATACTTCTCATACAGTTCCTTTTGTTGTTTATTGAATTTAATAGTTAGGAGCGAGTTCACTGCTGCCAAACCCGCTCTCCTCCCCTCGATACTTTGCAGACGAGTTTTTTAAGCGATCGCCAATCCGGTATGTTTGCGTACTTCCGGCGAATGAAACGCCAAAACAATGCAACTTTCAGGAACCCCACCCTCCAGTAATTCATCGGTAATGCCATCTTCAATACCATCATAATGAATCCAGAGTTTGCCGTTGCGAATTTCAACGTGAACGAGGCAGTAGTGAAGTCGCTTTTGGCCCTCCCAGCCTTCACTCATCAATAAAAAATCATTTCGGTCTTCGCTGACAATGACTTTATTATTAATCTCGGCATATCTGTACGGTAGGCTGGCATAGTACGACAGAGTTTTATAAATCAACTCGCGGTATTCATCTAGTTTATCCATCTGGTAATAACCTCCTGAATCGTATCGACAACGATAATTTTCATCACTCCATCTGCAAGTACAACCTGCACGATATCTTCATTAAAGAAGCTTGTATAAATCTCTTCAGTAATTGCTAGATATAGGGTGCGATCTGGTTCTTTTTTCGACAGGATTTTTAAGTACAAAGTGTATTGCCCGATCGCATTTTCCCAATCTTTGACTGGAGATTTGCCGACAAAACTTTTGATTTCAACTGCAATTTTTTGTCCTTCGCGTTCGGCAGCTAGCAGCTTTTTAGCTCCCAAATCCACAAACACACCGCGCGAACCAAATTGCAGAGTCAGAGGATCGTCTGTAATTATCCACCCATCCTTTTCTAAAGCAGTCCTTACATTATAATGATAAATGTCTTTTGCCATTATTTCAACCCTGCACCTTCAAACCTTCTCCTGAACATTCTCGCCCAACAAACCCCCTGGCCGAAAAGCCAAAATCACCACCAAAACCCCAAACACCCAAGCATTAGTCCAGCGGCTCGACAAATACTGATCGCTCAAAGACGAAAGCACCCCAATCAAAACCCCTCCTAACATCGCCCCCACAATATTGCCAATCCCCCCCAAAACCGCCGCCGTAAAAGCCCTCAAACCCGCCGTAAAACCCATCGTAAACACGATCGTATTATTGTACAAACCAACCAAAATTCCAGCAGAACCAGCCAAAGCCCCACCAATCAAAAAAGTTAGAGCAATAATCTGATCCACATTAATCCCCATAATCTTAGCAGCATCGCGGCTTTGAGCCGTTGCCCGCATCGCCTTTCCCAGACGAGTGTACTGCACAAACACATGAAGCAAAACCATCAATACAACCGCCACCACCAACACAATTAAATCCTTAGTGGTAAACACAATACTGGTTTCAATTCCCAAAAATTTGAGAATATCAACTCTGGGCAACAAATCGGGAAAACTTTTCGGAGCAGCCGAATTAGAACCCATCACCGGAATAAAAGCTTTTAAACCTCCCCAAAACAACCCCATATTTTGGAAAATGAAAGAAACCCCGATCGCCGAAATTAAAGGAGCCAAACGCGGAGCATTCCTCAAAGGCCGATAAGCGTACTTTTCCACAACAATATTCAGCCCCGCACAAAACGCCGAACATACAACTAAAGCAACTAACATCACCGGTATAGCAACAGCTAAAGGTGCGCCGTCTTCAATGCCAAAAGCCCCGAACACGGTGAGGGCAGCAAAAGCACCCAACATATACAAATCGCCGTGAGCAAAATTGATTAATTCAATAATGCCGTAAACCATCGTATAACCCAAAGCAATAATCGCAATCAGCGCGCCGTTGACAAGACCAACTAATAATTGTTGAATCAAAACTTCAGGGCTGCTGGCTATTTCCCCAATAATTTTGGGCAAGTCAAATCCGGCGATCGGCCCTAACAACAAAACTATATAAGCTACACCTAGATATAAGAGAATACTTTTCCAGTTTTTCATAATTATTCGTAATTGGGCATTGAAAATTGGGCATTAGGAACATTCATTCTACTTGTTTCTAGGTAGATATTATAAACGCGGATTCAGAGGCTCTACCTCATTTTTTATAATAGAAAATCGAGGCGATTTTCCTGCTATAAAAGTGAGGCATAGCCTCTAGATATCAGTTCCCAGGCTCTGCCTGGGAACCAGTTAAAACCACTAATGACTGAGGACTAATGACTGAGGACTAATGACTGAGGACTAATGACTGAGGACTAATGACTGAGGACTAATTATTCCGTTTTGAGGGCGCTCACAAACTCCCACTTACCATCTTTAACAACATTTCCTGACATTGTAGTCAAACTCGTGTCGCCGTTGGTGTCAAAACTCCAAGTGCCGAGTACCCCGTTAAAATCCTTAGTTGCCAAGACAGCATCGCGGATCGCAGCGCGGTCATTTTTGCAGACTTTGTTAATTGCGCCGATCGCCACTTTAGCAGCTTCATAGGCGTAAGCTGCATAAGCTTCCGGTTCAGCATTATATTTTGCCTTGTAACTTTCGTACCACTTCGCGCCCTCACCAGTCAATTCTTTAGGAGGCAAGCCGCCAAAAGTAGCATAAACACCCTCGGCATCTTTGCCTCCGGCATCAATTAAAGCTTGCTCTTTAATGCCGTCGGGCCCCATGAACTTAACTGCATCAGCGGCCATCCCGACATTTCTCATGTCTTTAATTATTTGTCCGGCGTTGCTCTGAGTAGTGCCACCAAAGTAAATCATGTCTGGATTTAAAGCTTTGATTTTATTCATTAACGCCTTGTAGTCGCTAGCTTTAATATCAATTCCCTCCCGGCCTAGGACTTGAATTCCCAACTTTTTAGCCGTTGCTTCAAAAACGTCAGCGATACCTTTCCCGTAAAGTTCTTGGTCGTCGAGAATGAAGACTTTTTGCACTCCTAAAGATTTTGCCCAGTTTCCCGCAACAGCCCCTTGAAGGTCATCAGCAGGGACAACGCGGGTGAAATTGCGAGTGCCTGCAGGATAATAAACGTTGGGTTCTTTGGGTTCGCCTTTTCCTGGTTTAGTCAGTCCCGGATAGGTGTTTGCCGGACTGATCATGACGATGTTAGCTTGGTTGAGCACGGGAATGGAAAGTTTGGCTGCACCGGAGTTGTAGTGACCGATAGCGGCAACTACCGAACCGTCAGCGACTATTTTGTTAGAGTTGGACGTTACCTGTGCCGGGTCCCATTTGCCGGCGGCGGCGGTGGCGTCATCGAGCACTTCGTATTCGATTTTGATTTTGCCGTCGCAAGCTTTGGAGTCAGTTTCGGCTAGTGCTTGTTTGATGCCGTTGACCATTGTTTGAGATTGACCCAAGGCGCTGCCTGTCATGGGGAGCATGGAGACAATTTTGACAGTATTTGGGTCTTTGGGGGCGTTGACTGCGACGGGAGAGGCTGCTGGAGTCGCTCCGGGAGTTGTGGCGTTTGGTGCTTGAGGATTTTGGCAGCTAGCGCACAGAGAGGCTATGCCGGCGGCGAGGAGTATTGTCCGCAATCGGGCCGCGCCCGGATTCTGGGTTGAGTTGGTTGTTGAGTGTGTGGCACTGTTGCCCCCTGATTTCTGGGAAAAGTTCATAGGTTGGTTTGTTTGTTGCTTGCGTCTTTGCATATTTTCACTCTGTCAGTCTGTAAGTCAAGAGTTAGCACAAGTTTAAAAAATTTGTGTCAACTCTCAAAGATACACTGCTGCCACAAGAAGCTCGGGAATTGGGTCATATCTGATTCAATTACCTGCTAAGATTTTTGAGTATTTATTGACAATGCTTGAACTGCAACGATAGAAATAGCATCATCACTAATACTTGACATAATATTACTTGCGCCATCTGTATCCTGTCACTACGTCAATGTCGGCGATATCCAAAATTTAGATTTGAAAAATGGCTTATTCGCCTGGGTATGCTTGGCCCAAGTGCGATCGCAGTTTGGATTTCCTCAGCGGAGACGTTTGCTTGTTCTGATTTTGAGTAAATCAAGTGTAAAACAACTTGATTCGGTGATTCAACTTGATAAATCAAACGATAACCACCGCTCTTACCAACTTGAGCATCACTGTTTTTAGCCCGGACTTTGTAAACGGTGTATTGGGTGCCTGCAATCTGGTTTCCGATGAAGTTTCCTTGGATAATCTGATCGAGCACGGGCTGAACATCCGTTTGAATTTGACGATACTTTTTAGCAAGTCCCTTGAGGCGACATTTGAAGAGTGCGGTGAATTTGAGTTGGACTGGCAGATCAGACATTGATGCCGTCCCAGAGTTCCTCGATGGGGAAAGTTTGTCCAGCTTTGGCTTGGTGGAAGGAGGCTTTCAGGTCAACGAGGATTTGGTCGTTGGAATCGGTGTCTGAATCAAAATCTGAGTCAAAATCTGGGGCGAGATCGGTTTGTGTCCGACTGGTCAAAAATTCCAGGAATGTCAGGGTTTGCTCTAAAATCGATTCAGGAGTTCGATCGATCGCTTCTAGAAGGCGTTGTTTAATCGGCGACATAAGATGACCTCTAAATCTAGCTCCTCCGATCTTATCAATAATTCTATTGCGTGTTTCCTATTGATAACCTGCTCGATCGCCCGCGATGCACGACTTGTCACAACTAACGATGCTCTTTCGTCTTATCTATAAATACCTCACAGGCTTCAACAGGAGGTTCCTAGATGAGAATTTTTGTTGCAGGTGCAACGGGGGCGATCGGTCGTCCGCTGCTCGCCCAATTGCACAGCGCAGGACATGATGTAGTAGCGTTAACCCGCACTCCCGAAAAAGCACGGATTTTAGCTGAACAAGGTGTGGAACCGGCGATTGCAGATGTCTTCGATGCAGATGCTGTCAAAGCTGCTGTCATTCGCGCTCAACCGTTCGCTGTAATCGAACAACTCACCTCTCTGCCTAAAACCTACACCCCTGAGACAATGCAGGCGGCAGCACAACTGAACGATCGCATCCGTCTCGAAGGGGGCGCTAATGTCCTAGCGGCAGCGCAAGCGGCTGGTGTGCGTCGTTACATCAGGCAGTCGATCGCATTTTGGGCGATTCCCGGTACAGGATTGGCAGACGAAGAAACACCGTTAGCCTTAGATGCCTCGCCCGCAGTTGCAGACGGAACCCGCACCCTGAATGAGATTGAACATCCCTTACTAGGGAACCCCAATCTAGAAGGAATTATCCTGCGTTACGGCTTCTTCTACGGGCCCGGCACTTGGTACGCAACCGATGGAGACGTTGCCGAACAGGTGCGGCAGCAACAATTCCCGATCGTCGGAAATGGCGATGGGCTATGGTCTTGGGTTCACATTGAGGATGCGGCCTTCGCGACGGTGGCGGCAGTCGATCGGGGAAATCCCGGTATTTACTTAATTGCGGACGATCGACCCTTAGAGGTGCGCCTGTGGCTTTCTGCTTATGCCCAGTGGCTCAATGCTCCACCGCCACCGCAGGTATCAGTTGAGGATGCTCTGCGAATCAGCGGTGCAGATGCTGTCTACTATGGCACCCAGATACGAGGTGTCTCCAATGCCAAGGCAAAACGCGAACTAAATTTTCAGCCTCGATCGTTGGAATGGCTTGTTAAAACTGCCGTAGAAGAGGGCCAACTGAGAATTTAATCTCGATCGAGCTAACACTAGGAGTTGTCTAAAAAGCTTTCTAATCAGGGAGAAAGAAGATGAAACTTGCTCAATATGGAACAACGATCGCGGTCATCCATGCGATCGCCAACGGACTGCATGGTTTAGCGCATCTGGAAATCCCAATTCCCCTCTCTCTGCTTCAGAGTTTGTTTGTGGGTATTGTGATTGTTCTGATTCCCATCATTGCAGCCGTTTTGCTTTGGACGCAGTTCTACCGCATTGGTATCTGGCTCTTGCTCAGTTCAATAGCAGGATCGTTCCTGTTTGGGTTCTACAATCATTTCATCGCGATTAGTCCAGATCATGTGTCTCAAGTTGCATTTGAAGGCTGGGGTTTGCTGTTCCAAGTCACAGCCATCGTGATATTAATTGTGGATGGATTAGGAACTGGAATTGGCTTGTGGGCCTTGAGAACTATTCAGCAAAAAGAGCAGGGGGCTTTATGAGTTCTCTGGATGACTTTAACCATCATCGTCCGTTGCTGTTCTCGATCGCCTACCGAATGCTCGGCACTGTCACAGATGCCGAAGATATGGTACAAGAAACCTTCCTGCGCTGGCAACAGACGGCAAGCGAAACCGTGCGATCGGCAAAGACTTATCTAGCAACTATCATCACGCGCCTCTGTATCGATCATTTGCGATCGGCGCGTGTCCAACGAGAACAATACGTCGGTACCTGGCTACCAGAACCGATGTTAACGCCACAATCTGAAAATACAACCGATATCATGGAATTAGCAGACTCGCTCTCGATCGCATTTTTAACTGTAATGGAGCGTTTATCTCCGATCGAACGGGCAGTATTTCTACTCCGCGATGTCTTTGACTACGACTATGACGAAATTGCTCAGATGGTTGGCAAGAGTTCCACTAACTGTCGCCAAATCCTGCGGCGGGCGAAGCAGCATCTTGCCGACCAACGTCCTCGTTTCCCAGTTTCCAGGCTGCAGCAAGAGCAGATTACAGCCCAATTTTTAGATGCCTCCACTAAGGGCGATTTGCAAGAATTGTTGCTGTTACTGGCGAAGGATGTGACGTTTTGTTCAGATGGTGGAGGCAAAGTGATTGCCGCCATCAAGCCGATACAGGGCGCAATGAAAGTAGCTCGAATGCTATTGGCTATTCGTCGCAAATGGATGCTTAATGCTGTATCTAGCTTAGCCGAGATCAACGGACAACCAGGCATGATTCAATATCTGGATGGCCACATTCACAGTGTGATGACGTTTGAGATTGTTAATGGCTATATCCAGTCTATTTACAGTGTGCGGAATCCAGAAAAGCTAGAGCGGATTTGCCAGGATATATCTTTGGAGTAATAGCCTAAAACTAGCGGTTTCAACCCCCAAATTATCTATGAAAACACTACTGAAAAAATCCGCATTACTGCTTGCTCTACCAATCTGTGTCTTAGCTAATTTTTCCTTACCTGCATCTGCTGATTCTACGGCTGACCTCATCCTCAGTATGAAATGCCAGGGTGGTTATAACATCAATCTTTGGAAAAAGAAGGCTTCAGGTGAACTGCTCTATCGCTCGATTAGTTCCAAGGGTAATTTAAGTTTGGGCGGAGGTACTAGCAAAGCGACAGAAGGCGTTCGAGTCTATAAGTTTCGGAAGGGTAATTATGAATATTGGGTGTGGGATGGCACGTTGGACAGTAAGCAGTCGGGAACTTTAGAAGTGTATAAAAACAACCGTATCTTGATGCAGAAATCTTGTAGGAAAAGTTGAATTCTCTAGCCTGACTAAATTAATCGATTACATACAACAAAGCAGGAGAATGTTATGACGAACTATGACTACATTGTGATTGGTGCAGGTTCGGCTGGCTGCGTTGTCGCCAACCGTTTGACAGAAGACAGTGAAACAACTGTGTTGTTGCTCGAAGCTGGCAACCCGGATACTAAACCGGAGATTCAAATCCCGGCGGAATGCTTCAACTTACTAGGCTCCGAGGTAGACTGGGCATACTTCACAGAACCCGAACCTTACCTCAATAATCGCAAAATCTTTCACCCCCGAGGGAAAGTCTTGGGCGGGAGTAGTTCGATTAATTTCATGCTTTATGTCCGAGGTAATCCTCATGATTACGATCGCTGGCAAGAATTGGGTAATCCCGGTTGGAGTTACCAAGATATATTGCCATATTTCAAGAAATCTGAGAACCAGCAACGAGGTGCTTCCGAATACCACGGTGTTGATGGGGAGTTGAGTGTTACGGATCTAATTTCCCCGGCACCGATATCTCAAAGATTTGTAGAAGTATCTGTAGCAATGGGATATCACAACAATCCTGATTTCAACGGGATGCAGCAAGAAGGTGCGGGACTCTATCAGAT
This sequence comes from Tychonema sp. LEGE 06208, assembly GCF_015207505.1. Taxonomy (GTDB): domain Bacteria; phylum Cyanobacteriota; class Cyanobacteriia; order Cyanobacteriales; family Microcoleaceae; genus Microcoleus. Next base: position 31,817 of record NZ_JADEWT010000041.1, on the reverse strand, counting down.
GACGATTAAAGATGGTAAGCGGCACAGTACCGCTGCTGCATTCCTGGTGCCAATTCTCGATCGTCCCAATTTGACAACGACGACAGCAGCGTTGGTGACTCGATTGTTGTTTGAGGGAACCCGCACCGTTGGGGTGGAATATATGCACGAGGGAACACTGCACCAAGTTAGGGTTAACCGGGAAGTAATTTTAAGTGCTGGCGCGTTCGATTCGCCTAAGCTGCTGATGCTTTCGGGCATTGGTAATCAAGAATACCTGGAATCATTAGGTATTTCTGTAGTAGTCGATTTGCCTGGTGTCGGTCAAAACCTCCAAGATCATCCTCTCATTCCTGTGGTACACCTGGCAACTCAGGATTTACACCCTGCAATCACCAGTAGTATCGTTGAAGCCGGATTGTTTTTACATACCGAGGGTAATCTGGATGCTGCGCCTGATTTACAGTTGATCTTCAGCCCTGTGGTGTTGACATTCCCTCCTAGTTCTGATTCCGGATTCACTGGTTTAGTATGTTTGATTCATCCTGAGAGTATTGGTAGTGTATCTTTACGATCGCCCGATCCGAAAGATGCACCAATGATTCGGATGAACTATCTCCAAAGTGAATCTGATGTGCAAAAAGTCATTGCAGGAATTAAATTACTCCGCACATTGTTTCAGACAAGTGCCTTTGATGAGTTTCGGGGTGATGAAGTCGCTCCCGGTGCGGATGTTAACAGCGATGAAGCCCTCGAAGCCTACATCCGGGAAACGTGCAGTACGGTGTTTCATCCTGTCGGCACCTGCAAAATGGGAACTGACTCAATGGCGGTTGTAGACCCCGAATTACGGGTACGTGGAGTTGAGGGATTGCGTGTGGTAGATGCGTCAATCATGCCAACAATTACTACAGGAAATACGAATGGGCCAATAATTGCGATCGGCGAAAAAGCAGCCGATTTAATTAAAGCCACAGCTTGCGTTTCACAGCAAGTACGTTTAGCAATGGAAAATTAACAGGGAGTGCGATCGATCAAATAGCCTTGACTATTTTTTTTCAATTATGAGCTAGCTCATAGCAGTTGTTGATAAAAACTGTCAGAATAAAAGTAGTTCAAGGTTAGGAGGGGAGCGATATGACTCTCACAAAAGCAAACATAACCGCATTAAAAGTAGAAACTCTCGCCAAACTCTATCTGGAAAGTAAGCCAGCCGAAATTTCCGATCGAACCATCGCCCAACTCTGTGATTGGCTAATGGGTGAGTTCCAGCAATTGCCTTTAAATCTACAATTTTCAGATTATATGCGTTACGAAAACGCAGAAGAAATGTTTGCAGATATTAAACAAGGGCAACTTTGGGTATCTGCTGAAAGTTACGATTCTTCGGTTTATCCCAATCCCATTTACGGGTTTATTTTTCAGGGAATGCACGATTACGACCATTACTTGACGGATACTGAATTCAGTTTGGAAGGGGAAATCGTGGCTTACAAATTCACTGCAAAACGTGCACCGAGTTTAGATATCCAAAAGATTCTCTATTCCGAAATTGTGCTGCGATCGGCTGCCTATCTTTATTTAGGACATATGGCTGCTCCTAAAATAGTTTTCCCCTAATTAATTATATGGTAAAAGAGAATGCAGGAATGTCCTTGTTGTTCTGAGCCATTGTTGCGGCACATTCACAAACAAAAGATTTGCTGGTTTTGTCCCAAATGTCGGGTAATGATGCCAGCTATTTCCGAAGTCAAAGTTACTTCAAATATTAGCATCAGAATGTCAATCAGACCTGCGATGTTACAATTAAAAGAGGTTAGCTACAAGATTGGAGGTTAGCTCGCGGATGGTTGAGTTGCAATCAGATTTAGAATATGTTGTTACCGATCGCCTAAAAGTCTCTCTAGATGCGATCGCACGATTTTGCCAGCGCTGGAACATTGTAGAATTTGCCCTGTTTGGCTCGGTACTGCGGGATGATTTTCGCCCTGATAGCGATGTGGATGTATTAGTCACCTATGAGCCATCCCACCGCCTCACGCTATCTCATTTATTGAGTATGCAGGAGGAGATAGAGCATTTATTTCATCGTTGTGTGGATTTGGTGGAAAAAAAGCAGTTAAAAAATCCCTATCGGCGATCGAACATTTGGAAAACCTATCGAGTGATTTATGCAAGCGGGCGATCGTGATAGTGGTTCACTTGTTCGACATGGCGCAAGCAATCCGTCGGATTCAATAGTTTACGGCTGATGTTTCATGCGACACTTACCTGGAAAGTGTTTTGATGCAAAGTGCCGTAGAGCGGCAGTTGGGGATTTTGGGGGAAGCCTCTCGGAGAGTTTCGATCGACTTTCAGCAGTTCCACCCCGAAATTGATTGGCGAAATGCGATTAACTTACGCAATATTTTGGTTCACCGTTATGACCAAGTGAATTCGGAAGTTATTTAGAATATTGTTACAAGTGTTTTGCCTAGTTTGCTGGTACAAGTAGAAGGATTATTGCCGCCGTTACCTGATGATAGTTGAGCGATCGACTGAAAAATATTCATAATTCCTCACTCTCTGGCTCCTTTAACGGTTCAAATACCAAAACAGAATCGATCGCCTCAATTGCCTCCGACATTCGCAACTCATGCGTTCCTGTGACAGTAATATACCGCTTTCCTTTATTCTGAAGAACCTCCACAAACTGCTGGTGCATAGTCATTCGTAAATATTCGCTTTCTCGCGTTCCATCCTGAACAAAGCCGAAATCCGGCTGAGTCAAAATATACAAATCATAGCGGCGGCTGTCTGCAATTTGCTCGATCGTCGGATGTTCTGAACCAACGTAACGTTTGTGCCAAATAAAAGTAGCTAAAGAATCTGTATCGCAGATAACGACTTTGTTAGCGCGAGTAGCCATATGGTCTTCTATAACAGCTTGTTTCTTGGCAATTTCTACAAATTCATAGCTGTCCCAAATTTCAGGATCGGGGGAATATTGCCTGCCTTCCCAGTAACACCTGCCGTATTCGGGAACCCAAGCAGTTTGATAGTGCTGTGCGAGCGATCGTGCTAGGGTAGTCGTGCCGCTCGATTCTACACCCAGCACGCAGACTCGTTTGGCAAAATAAGCTTTGGCTGGGGGAGTCAGCATTTGCCAGTGTTCGACTAGGTTCGATCGCAATTGGGTTCCAGAAATCGGGAATTTGAGCCGTTCGCGATCGACTGTACAGTGTTGAGCTCCCATCAGTTTTGCCCAAGGTTCGCCGTAATCTTCTGAAGTAAAAGCGATATCGGGTTTTCGCCCCGAAAGCACCTCTAGAGTCCTCTGAGCCCAAGGTTCGGGGGCTTCTGGCAAATCGTCAAGAACTTCGATAACTTCTGCGTCGGGATGCAAAAACCGAATCCAGTCGGCTCTAACGCTTCCTGCAACTGCTTGATTTGTTTTGTAACAGGCGAGAACGATTAAACGGTCAACCTTCTTTTTAGCTTCTCGAATTAAGTAGTCGTGTCCTTTGTGGAAGGGGTAAAATTTGCCTACAGTAACACCGAGTATCATAAAGATTGCTGCTGTTTTAACTTTTGTTTCAAGTAAATTTGCTGGAAATTTTGCAGTCCGTAAATTGCCACAAACCAAAAAATCGCGTACAAAATACTCGTCAGATATAGCCCGCGCGAGGCATACAATGGAACGTAAATCGTGTCTGCAACAATCCACAAATACCAGCTTTCGAGATAGCGTTCCATCAGGTACAACTGGGCGATCGCACTTAATATGGTCGTCATGGCATCCCAAAAAGGTGCTGCGCCGCCCAAAGATATTAATACTGTTCGCAAGCCAAATACGCCAACTGTAACTAAGACGCCTGTGAAGATAAGCCAGCGTTGAGAAATTCGGCATACAGGTTTTTCTGTGCTGTTTTCGCCGCCCCGCAGCCAAATATAAATTGCTTGCAAGCTCGTGATTAAATAGAAGAATTGAATCGCAACTTCGCCGTAAAGTTTAACTTGATAAAACACCACAGCGTAGGCGATAACTCCAATTAAGCCGACCCACCAGCCGAGGGGATTGTTTTTAGCCAGCAGCCAAACGCTCCAACCAGAAGCGATCGCGGCGATCGCTTCGATTAAGTTGAGTTGGATAGGGACAAACCGCTGCACTGAAAGCAGGAGCAAGAAGATGCTTGCTGCGAAGCCGATTAAGTTTGGCAGGTTGGCTTTTTTCATGGCAATCCCTATTTCGGCTGGCTATATGGACTGCGAAATTAAATCCGAATCCTTTTTGTCCTTGGAGCGATCGACACTAAAATCTTCATAGTACGATCGCTCAGTATTCACATCCCACAAATCGTGCTTTTCCCCCAGAATATTTCTCACAGCCAGGATTCCCGTCAGCATGGAATGGTCTTGGTTGTTGTATCGGTGCATACCGTTTCGCCCGATCGTCTGCAAATTCTCAAATCCCTTCAAAAAACCTTCAAGTACCTGCAAGTGTCCTCGATATTCCCCATCATAAACTGGATAAGCTTTAAGTTGCCGTATGACAACTCCATCTTCAACCTCAGCAGTTGTTGCTAAACCCAAACCAACCAACTCGCGAGTTGCTAATTCCACAAGTTCAGCGTCCGACATTTCCCAAATATCGTCGCCTACGCTACAGAAATATTCCATTCCCAAACAACTTTTGCTGACATCGGGAACTAACGCGGCGCTCCAATTCTTAAAGTTTTGAATTCGTCCCACTTTGACTTCGGGAGAGTGAATGTAAATCCAGTTGTCAGGAAACAAATCCTTGCGATCGACAATCAGCGCTACAATCAAAAAATCTCGATATTTGAGCGATCGCGCCGCGTGCAACACCTCTTCTGGCGGCTGCGGTTTTAGCCTCGCTATCAGCGCCGATATCGGCATACTCGTAATAAAATTATCCGCCGAATATTGAACTAATTCTCCGTTTTGCTCCGCAGTAATACTTTTAATCTTATTACCTTCGCGCTCAAAGCTAATCGCCTTAGTATCGAGATAAACTTTCCCATCTTTATTTTCCACAGCTTCCGCGAACTTTTCCCACATCATCCCCGGCCCCAAAGCCGGATAATCAAATTCTTTGATTAATGTTTTAGTATCGTTGCTGCCAAACAAAGCATTAATAATTGCTGTCGTCAGCGACAATCCTTTGATCCGCTGCGCCGCCCAATCTGCTTGAATTTCCGAACAAGGAATGCCCCAAACTTTTTCAGTGTAAGTCTTAAAAAATGTTTTATACAAGCGTTCGCCAAAACGATTGATCACCCATTGTTCAAAAGTTGTTTCTTCCGCCAGCGGCCAAATTCTAACTTTCACATAGCTCAAAATAATTAGCGTACTCTCAATTATGCCCAAATTAAACAGAGTATTGAAGGCACTGATCGGATAGTTAAAAAATTTACCTCGATAAAAAATTCTGGACAATCGCGGCACTTTAATAAACTCATTTCCCAGTACCTCTTGCCACAACTGCTGCACGGCTTCAACTTTAGTATAAAAGCGGTGGCCGCCAATGTCGAAACGATAGCCTTTGTAGGTTTCGGTGCGAGCTATTCCCCCAACTTTATCACCTTTTTCTAGTACAACAGGGATGATACCTTGTTTGACGAGCTCGTAGGCAGCAGTCAAGCCCGCAGGGCCTGCACCGACGATCGCAACCGGATAATGTTTCACTCAGCCTACCTCCAGCTTTTTTATCGAACTATACCATTATTTATAACTTCTAAAATAGATAGATGCACCCGTGAATACCCCGATCAACTATCGATCGATCTGATGTTGAAGCGTAATTGGCATTGATTGATTCAGCGGTACCGGCAAGCTAACCTTCGCAGTCAAGGGCTTTTTTTGGGACAAATGGCGAGCCGTGCCGATCGCAAATGCCAGTCCGCTGTAAAAATAGAAAAGCCAGTGCCAAGGAATTGTTTTCAGAGCAAATATGAGACCGTGTTTTTGCTGAAAAAATCGATAAAGCGGTGCATTAATTGCTACCAGTGGCACAGCTACAAACGGCACAGCTAGCAAGCAGTTCAGCGACCAACAGGTTCCCAAAACCAGAAGCAGCATTGCATAAGTTAAAATCACGCTGAGCCGGTTCGACACTTGCAAGTTGAGGTCGTTATTTAATTGGCGATCGCGCCAAATCAGTTCCGTCCAAGGCAGCGCTCGGTAAAAAAAGTCAGCTTTCACCATCCCCATCGCCTCCCAGCGCTTTAAGTGCTTCACCTGCAATGTTTTGCACAGCCGAATTTGATGACCGGCTTGTTTCAAACGGTAGCCGAATTCAATATCCTCGATCGAAGCTTGGCGGTAATTCTCATTAAAGCCACCCATCTGCAAAAAAATTTCCCGGCGAATCACTCCGCAAGCTCCCCAAAAAGTCGAAGCTTCTTCGTTACCGGTTTGGTGCACGTAGTGGTGCAGCAAGTTCCTGTACTGCGACAGAAAATCTGGATCTCCAGGAGCATCGTCGTAGGAGCCGATGAAAGCAGTCAAGTGGGGATTATTTTTGAACACCGATATCGCATAACCCACCGCTTCAGGACAAACAGCCACATCAGCATCCACAAAAAACAGAATATCTCCCTTCGCAGCTTGCGCTCCCAAATTTCTCGCTCGGGCTGGGCCCCCGCATTCAGGAATTCTAATTAATTTTGCCCCGAATTCCTTTGCAAGTCGCCAAGAACCGTCGCTTTCGCCATCTGCTACTACAATAATCTCGATCGGTCTGGGCACAGCTTGAGCCAGTTTTGACAAACAGGTGCGGAAGTAAGAACCCCCGTTGTGGACTGGGATAATCACGGATACAGTCGGGTCAGCGGTAGAAATCATCACCTAAATAACTTAAATTACACGGGCCAAAATTTGCTTTAATTTTAATGCTGTTATCTTACAAACAGTAAAACCAGCTCTACTTTTTTGTTTATAACTCGATCTCTATTTATATTCAACTATATTTTTTACTGGTATTCTCGATCGCATTTTTTCCCGTTGATGCCTGTATTCTAAGTCATTTTTTCCTGAGACTCAGGTGATGCAGACAGCAGCTTTACGAAATCTTTAAATATGTCATTGTTTTTGTAAACTTTAGAAAAAGCCCCCCAGTGATTGTCTCTGACAGCCTTCCACCACACAAGAATTTGATTTTATCAACAGTATAAAGTATAAAATACAACATCAATCATACTGAGAGCAGTCTGCTGTCAGTCGATCGGGGCATTGAAGATTTACTTGCAGCATTCGATCGGGATTCCCGAACAAAAGTCTATAATTTGCGGTCATCCACGACAAAAGTACGCTGCGCGGCATCAGTTTTTGGGCGGGGTAAGGACTTGACTAATACAGTTTATTTAACAGAGCTCATCCGCAAGGGACTCACGCACCAAGTCTGTGTCCCACCGCTGTAGCAATGCACATTTTATAAATTTTGGCAATATATTTAAAACATACATCGTAATTTTTTTAACGGTGTACGATCGACCTGGAGTAATTTGCTAACATACCCTTAGCTTGCTCCCTGCGAGCCAAAATTTTTACACAAACCAGTTTTTATATTACATGAACACATCCTACCACAATTTCAATCCGCCATTAGTTTCAGTCATCATACCAGCTTACAACGCCGAAAAATTTATTGTTAAAACACTAGAATCTGTTTTATCTCAAACCTATCAAAACATAGAAATTTTAATAGTAGACGACGGCTCTACAGATACAACACCCGAAATCGTCAAATCTTTTGCCCAAAAAGACAGCCGAATCATCTTATTGCAGCAGTCAAATACCGGAGTCGCCGCCGCACGCAACCTAGCAATAGAAAAATCCCAAGGCGAATACATTGCACCCATCGATGCCGACGATATTTGGTATCCGCAAAACCTAGAAAAACAAATAGAATGCTTAACAAAATCAGAACCCACTGTCGGAGTTGTCTATTCCTGGTCAGTTGACATCAACGAACAAGACTTACTCACAGGCGGATTTTATAACTCCACTATCGCCGGAGAAGTTTACCAAGCATTAGTTTATAAATATTTTATCGGCAATGCCAGCTCATCCCTAATCCGCCGCGCTTGCTTTAAAAAAATCGGCGGTTACAACTGCAAATTAAAAGCAGAAAACGCTCAAGGCTGCGAAGACTGGGAACTACACCTCCGCATAGCCGAACATTATCAATTCAAAGTAGTGCCAGAATATTTAGTTGGCTACCGCCAGATTTCCAGCAGTATGTCTTGCAACTATGCAGCAATGGCAAAAAGTCATTCTTTAATTATGGCAAATGTCCGGCAGCAACATCCCGAAATTCCTAGCAACATTTATCGCTGGTCTAGCAGTAATTTCTACATTTATTTAGCAGTAAAAAGCAACCGCAGCGGCAATCATCGCAGTACATTATTTTGGCTTGCTCAAGCTTTTAAAGAAGATTTATTTATGTCACTATTGCGTCACAATCTGTACTTGCTGTCAATAACTAGCCTCTTAAAAATTAGAGTCTCACCGCCCGCTGAATCGGACTTAAAATTAAAACCAACATCAGAATCGAGTGAAGATACGACACTGGCGACGATTGAGACGCGGACGAAAGTTCACAGAATGCTGCCGTCACAGGTGTATGAAAGAATGCGGTTTAATAGTTTAATAAAATGATAGACATCAACTTTATTTGTCTAGTGCGGATTGCGGATTTTACCAGGCATCAACTTTATTTGCCTAGTGCATTTATTACCTTTTTTTACTGCTAAAATAATCGCGTCATATCAATTCCGGTTGCACTCATACATGATGTTAACAGTCAACAGTCAACAGTGAATTTACTATTCCGATCCTAACGGATTTGAGATCAAGCGAATTCGTAAAGAATCAATCAAATCATGTTTAGTCAACCAATCTTTCACTTCAGGAGTTAAAAGACTCAAAGTAGCACCCTCATTAGCAGCAATTCTGAGAAAATTCAGCACTGCTTCAGGGACTTCATCAGCATCCAGTCTATCCCAGCATTGCTTCAATTGCTCAATTAGCCGATCGACTTTCTCAAAATCCTCAAGGCTTTCGGGAATTGAGTTAGACCCCTGAATTTGCAACTCTAAATATCTAATTCGTTGAATAGTTGGCTTAAATGCCGAAACTTTATCCAGCACCTTCAGGAATTCCTGATTCGTGCTCGGCATCTTTTCAGTTCGGTACAACCTCCAAGCGTGACTCAATTGCTCTCTCAGAGCATTTTGTAATTGATTTACCTTAGAGTTGAAACTATTTTTGTTGTTAAAATTTTGATTGTCGATAATCCACTCAGGATCTTCCTGAAATCTTGCTTCAACATTAGCAATTAATTCTAGCAAACTGTCTGCTTTTTGAGTTAAATCAAAATTGACAATTTCTCTTTGGCGAAAAGCTCTCAAAGATTGCACAAGAGGTATAGTTTTAGCGACAGCTTGCTCGATTTGGTTTTGTCTAGATTGAAACGCTTGAAAATTCTCTGCATACTTCCGAAGATTAATTATCTTTTGAGACAACTCACTCAGTTGATGGGAGTTTTGTAATACCATATTGTTTATCCTTTAATCTCACTAATTAGATTCCGCAATTTTACCAATCCATCTTGAATATCTCTATGACTAGATTCTACTGTTCCACCGCCTGACGCTTCTAACTCCTCAATCCGGTTTTTGACCTCGCTTAGAGAAGCATCAAGAAAATTATTGGTACTATTGAGAAAGTCCGAAGATTCTGTCATTGCTTTTTGATGATTTTCGCTGAGATACTTAAGCAGCTTCCCCGGTTTACTATCGGGATTATCTTTCTCAGTTTGCACGCGCTTCATTGTTTCTAAATAGCTAGAAATTCCAACTCGTTTAAACTGTTCCAAGACTGATTTTAGCTCATCGACACTCTTTATGCCTCGAAATACACCAGCTTCTTGCGAGCTATCGATCGCCCGTTTTACTAAATCGGTAACATCCTTTTTATTGAAGTTTTCTCCTAATTCAGATACAAGAGAATTGTAAACAGCAAGTTGGCGATCGCACTCTTCTTGAATTGCTTTTTCTAGAAGTTCATCCACCGCTTGACGCGCTTTATCAATTTCGGGAAACTTCTCCCGAACATCGGCCGGAATTTCACATTGAGGCTGCCAAGATTTGCTAACCTGTTTCAATGGATCGAGGATTTGTACAACATCAATAATCTGAAATTGTTTAGAACTTCCTTTCGTGCAAGCCGTTCTACTGGTAACAGTTTCTAGTAAAGCTAGGGAGTGTTTTTCTAAAGTACCAAATAGCTTTTTCCAAGTAGCTGAACGATGTTCTAAATCTTTTGGCTCTAGTTTGAGAAACAAAGCATTGATCGAATCTTCACCCGTAGAATGTCCGGCCATTGTGGTGGCGATCGCCAGTAGTTCAACTGCCGCAGGTACAGGGCTCCAGGGTTCCCCAGACTCGCGGGGATACAGGCGAATTTGCTCAACTACATATTGACTCCATTTTTCCAGTTGTTTAGCGTAGGTGCGAAAGTAGCGATCGCCCTCCGGGAACTTCCAATGCTTGTAGTGCTTGTATTGCAACATACCTTGAAAGGCGATCGCCGTTTCCCGAAACTCATCTGCATCATCAGGATGCAGAGGAAGAGATAGTTTAACTCCAGAAATCGTCTCCCTCGTCACCTTTGGACTCACAAAAGTAATATTTCTGCTTTTAAAGTAAGTCGTCCCACTACTAGCAAAAACCCCCTTAAGCAGCATTTCCGTATCCCATTCGATCCGCTCGCCGATAGCTGAGTAAATCAACGGCCGCAGTTCCCCAGCGATATCTTGTGGGAGACCTTCTCCATTGTTCCACCTATCAATAAATTCTTTTTGCCTAGTCAGCTTGTCGGGAATTTGTGCGGCTGTAGTCTGATTATTTTTAGTTGTATAGATCGAATCAACTTGATAATTACTAACTGAAATCCTAGATTCTTGAACACGCGAAACAGATGATATTTTTTTTATTTGCTGAACCTCCCCGCCCAGCGCCGGAATATTAAATGCAGAGTGAACTTCAGGGCGCAAATCACAAAGCTCGTTACTATCCCCCCACAAATCAAGGAGAGTCTGGCGGCGATCGCCATTTTGTGGGTCTTTAGCTTGAATATCTCCCTGAAGCAAAGCACTCAGCCGCATCTTCCCAAAGTGTTCCCGCACAGAAATAGCAGGAAAATCTCCTCGCTCGATATCAGCAACAGCAGTTTCTAGCGTCCACTTAAGAACATCTTTAATCAAAATTCGAGGGTTAAAATTGCCTGGGTTGACTCTCGCCAGCATTTGCTCTAAGGCTTCCGAAGTAAAAGGATACAAACCAAAACCGTCTGCTTCTGAAAAACCCGCATGACAAGCTAGTTTGTGTTCGCATTCATTGCAAGCACTAGGTAGAGATTCTCGATCCGAATCTTCGCGATTGCGAGAGTCAGCCCACCAATTTTGAATTGTTTTATCCTCCAAACGCACCGCGTTGAGATATCGACCCACAAATTGTTTGATATCTGCATAATTCACTAAAGATTGTTCCCCAACTGTGCCAAGGTCAAGATTAACGCTAAAAGTAATCCGCTGTTTTACTGTATCTAACCTCAAACCATCAAAATAGCCCGTAGTACAAGCTAGCGCCGTTCGGATCGCGCACAAATGTTTGCCTCCTGGTTGCTGAGGCCGCGCTAAAACTGCTTCTAAAACTTCGCGATCGATGCCTTGCAATTTAGCAAAATCTTCAATCAGCAAAACTAACTCTATTCCTTGTTCTGCTAAAGCTTCCCGAACTTCCCCCATCAATCTTTGCAAATCTTCCCGCCCCAAGCTCAAAACCTGAGCTATGGCTTCATCTAAATGCCGGTTTAACCAATCTACAGTTGCCTTTTGAGTATCCTCATCGCCGATCAGTAAGCTATAAAATTCCCGCGCAGACTGCCCAGATTTTTGCAAGTTTAAGACATTGAGAGGCAAGTCATTTAGCGAAAACTGCCTCCGTTCTTCCACAATTTCTACTGTATCTCGCTGTCCGAGAATGTGGACAACTAATTGATGGATAATACCCCCATCCTTTAGCCAGTGTTTTCGGAAAAATGGATCGTAGAGTAGAGAATCAACAGCATCAACTAGGTATTTTTCCACATCAGAAAGTTTAGTGCGATCGCCCCGACCGTTCGGGCCAACCGCAGCCGCAAGCTGATTCAGAAGTTGTTCCCGCGCTTGCGCTTCATTTAAGGTGCTAGTCCCTCGATTTAAACGCTGCCGGTATTCATCAAAACTTGCTCCTTTCATCCCTTTTAATATTAAATTGATAATATCTTTGAGATTCGTGCCAATTTTTGGAATCAGCAAAACTCGGCGCTTCTCTGTCGATGCTATATTCGCAGCTAGCCAACGAATTAGGTGAGATTTTCCCGTCCCAGAGCTTCCTAAAACTGGCACAAAAGCGAAATCTTGTTCAGCTAGAAAATCTTTCAAAAATTGTTCCTCACTGTAGGGAACTTGCGACGGTGCATCGATCAGTTCCTGGCGGTACATGGCAATTGGATGGTGAGTTGCCACAAATATACTATCTGGAGTTTGGGTAGCCTCCACACCCATCACGCGGCGAACGCGATCGACATCCCAGCAAACAAATTTTGTAAAAGTCATGGTTCAACCCCTGTCAAAATAATATGAGAAAATCCTGCTTCTTTGTCTGTACTTGGAAAGATGAATAAATCACCATCCGACTCTCGGATTAGCTTGATGTAACCATCATCCTGAAGGCGGAATAAAGCAAAAACCGTGCTAGTTGATAAGTGATTTGGTAAGCGACTACCAATTTTTTCTTCAACCTGTTCTCGAAATTTTCCAGTTTCAAAAACCGGGCATTTTTTAGCTAGGCGATCGATAAACTCTCGGATTGAAAGTTTAGCTTTTGCTTCTCCTTGAAATAAATCATTTAAATTTCTTCTGAGATAAGCAGTTGGCTCAGCCACAACAAGTTTTTTGTTTGAATCTGAAGCATGACTCCAAGCAAACCCTAAATAACACATCCAATCCTCGACTTGACCAGACAGGGTATTGCTGGATATTTTCAAATCTAAAGACTCAGCAACTCCCTGCTCTGCGACCAGCTTTTCTACTTTTTCCCATGTATCGGGAGCATCATAAATATCCTGTGCTAAATACCATGCTATTAACCGCCCAAAATCTTCTTCATCTTCGTTATCAGCAGCAAAAAATAGCTGTACCAGCGTATCAGGTAACAAGTTATCGCCTGTCTGAGGATGTATAGATGCTTTGGGAAGCTGAAGATTTACCGCAATATCCTCATTTTCTTCGATTAATAAACCGCACTTGATACTTTCTCGCAGCGCAGCATTAAACATCGGATGTTCGGCAGTTTTGTTTCTCCCTTCTGACAATTGATCGGGAGAAAGCAGGCGAGTGAGTTTTTCCTTGTTTTCGCGCTGTTTGGGTGCTTGAAGTAAATATCTAAATATTCCTCGCATTCTACTAGGAGTAGCTAAAGCAGTTTTTAAGACGCTCATAAATTAACCTCCCTGCAAAACTGGTTAAACATCAAGTATCTGCTTGAAAAAATATTAATTAGCTTGCGGTCATCGCGGCTCGGATCGGGTGTATCTACGGGAAGCATAATGACTAGCGGAGCTTGAGAAGTTCTGTTGAGTGACAGATAGTTGTGAGGGATAGCCTTTCCGGGCGGATGAAAGATCAGGCTGGGAATGCGCGGCATCAGCATAGGTTCGTATTTTTGAAACAAAAATATACAAGCATCGGCTATCCGATTTGTTTCTTCAATCAATATACTCTGAAATTCATCAGGAAGCACTAGATTATTAATTCCCTGCTCGATTAACCAGTTAAAAACTTTAGAGCTTTTGAGTCTCCAGCTTTGAGCTTCATGAGAATCATAAAAAACGAGCATTAACTTATCTTCTCCCAGCAAGGATTTTAGTTTTTCACTTACAACAAAATTTGGTTCCTGCCATACAGGTAATGGCGCGGGCATAATTCCAGAAAATAGTGCTTGCCCGTTTTTTCTGCAAACAGGACATCCACCACAAGCGCGAGAAACTATCACCGATTTTCTGGCTTCTGGTACTGCACGGGCGGGTATGGTGTAAGCTTCAGCCAAAATTTCGGAAATACAGCGTTTCGGCCGCAAAACCTCGCGCATTAATTGCAGGTTTTTATAGCTCCAGTTTTGGCGCTGTTGGCGAATTGGTTCTACTTTATGTTCCCAAGTTTGACGGTTGAGGTGCGATTCATCCCGGATGCGGATGAACCGGGATTTTCTGTGCTGTTTGCAAGCTTCGTTATAAGCTGTTTCTGATTTAAAATTTCTTCTTTGCGGCGGTTCGTCGGCATCAATCTCGATTAAACCAGATCGACTCATCAGCGTTAAAGTGCGGATGTTCCAAGCCTGATTCTGTTCGCTGTTCATGTCAATATCTTCTGGTTTTGAGGATGGAGCAAGATTCACGGGAACGCGAAAGCGACCATCGGGGAACATTTCTTTTTTCAAAAACATACTTTTCCACCGTTGAAATCCCCGATCGACCGTAATGGCAGATTTGTCATTAAGCGATTTGGCAATCTCTAAGTCTTGAGTGGTATGTAGGGTGAGCGAGATTGCTGCTTTGCCGTCTCGACCTCCTCGACCGACTTCTTGATAAAAGCGATCTATAGTTTCGGGGATGCAGACATGAAGCACGGCTCGAATATCTGACTGATCCACACCCAATCCGAAGGCAGAAGTAGCCACAATTATATCAACTCGTCTCTCGCGCAAGTTTTCAATCAGTTGAGAGCGTTCTTCTGGACTGGATTCTCCCGTCATAATTGCACACCGTTTGAATCCAGCGGATAATAAATCCTGTTGCCATCGCCTGACATCTTCGCGTTTTGTGGCGTAAATAATCAGAGGGCGGGGAAGATGATAAACTGCTTCCATTAATCGCTGTTTTCTGATTTCTTCACTTTGACACCAAGCAAACCAGTAGGAAGGTTCAGGCCGCAACTGTACGGCAGATATTACTTGAAAATTGCCTGGTTTGCCAAATAAAGTTTCCAGGGTATCTAAACAGGATTCTGTTAAGGTTGCAGTTAGCAATAAAGTTGTAAAAGAAGTCCAGCGCAACAAATCTCTTCGCAAGCCGGGGAGTTCTTGAAAAGCAGGGCGAAATTCATCGCCCCACTGCTCGACGATATGCGCTTCATCTATTACTAAATACCGTAGCATTTGTAATTTGGCGGCTTCGTAAAGAGCAGGTGCGAGAGACTTCATCAAGCTTTCAGGTGAGGTGAAAACGATTCGCTGGGTGCCGTTGCGAATGCGATCGCGAATTTCCTGCCTTCTCTGTTGTCCTTGCCCGGATTCATCGCCATAATAGGCAGTCGGATGGTTCACAAAACGTTTCAAAGCTCGTTCTTGGTCAAGGGCTAGTGCTGTAGTTGGCACTACAACAACTGTTACACCAGCATTTTGCGATCGCAACAAAGCCGGTAGTTGAGCGCAAAGACTTTTCCCCGATCCAGTAGGCAGATTAATCGCAAGTGTCGAATTTTCAGGAGCCGTCAAAACAGCCCGAATTGCTTCACGTTGCCCTACACTCCGATACTTCTGTAACTCCACCAATTCCAGAAACGGATCTCCCTCTACTGGCTCGTAATTGCGGCGCTCTTCCTGATTAAATACGGGTTTTTCTGGGGGATATTGTGCGGAAAAATCTAGCCACTCTGGCTGCCAAGGATGAGCACTAATTAGATAGTAATCTGCACCTTCACCCAAAATATCAATACCGCTTTGTTGCCACATTTCGCGATCGGGGAAAGGGAAAGTTCGAGGTACTTTCAGAGTTTGGGGCATCCCGCCCTGTCGCTCATCTTCCCGCCGCAGAACCTGACGGATCAGAGCCGCAATATCTCCCATTCCCGGCGCGTAAGAAGTTCCAGCAGCATCCAAAGTTTCCAGTAAGTGGCTGTGACCCGCTTCGGAAAACTGACTTAAATCCGCAGGAATCTTACCTGTTTGGATAATTTCTCTGAGTTGTTGAAAAGAATCAGTCATCACTCATCACCCCTTTCCTGAGATTCAACCGGAGGTCGCCCAGAAACAATGATGAATCCTACAGAATCAAGCTTAATTCCGGGATGCCGAATTCCTTCTAAAATAGCTTGACTTAACGCAGTTTCTATGTTCACTTCTTTTGCTAATAAAAAATGCGAAGTTTGTTGGCTTTCAGCCAGTCGGTTGAGGCGCAGTCGCAGTTGCTCTAGTCTATTTCCTAGTTTCTGGTCGGCGATTCGGGCGCGTTCTTCGCAGAGTGAGATGAAAAAAGTGCGATCGCGCAACAGTATTTCAGAAGTCTCGCGCGCCTGACTGCATAAATCTGCCCACTTGCTCTCATCAACAAACTCATTAAGCACCGATAATCGACTTTTGGCTAAATTGTAATCTCGGCAGGGACGAGAACTTTTACCATTGTACGAACCTTGCAGAATCTTCAAAAGAGCTTCATCTTCAACAATGCTCATTGGTTCGTACCGAGCATCAAGAAAAATGGTCTCTACAATAGGGGGAAATAGCGCATCTGTGCGTCGCTTCAGAGATTTAAATTTACTACTATCCTGCTCCAAATCTGTTAAAACTTGCTGGGCTATTTCCAAATTAGCCTCGACTACATAATTAAAGCGAAAACCGAACCATTCCATCCCTTCTCCAGCATCCCAAGATTCATCGCACCGCCACATCGCAAAGGCTTGACCTCGGTCATCCCAATGAATATAAGATGCTAGCCCTTCCACAAATCCTTCCCCAATACGGTAGAGATTGACACCAGGATGTTGAGTTGATATTCTCCGGTTATAAGTACCAGATATTTCTCCACAATTAGCAAAGTGAGTTCTTAGATCGCTCAGGGGAATTAAAGTGCGCGGAGTATGTTGATAATGCTGCACTTTTGCTAAATTCAAATCGTCAACTTTCTTGAATTTTAGTGCTTGACAAATCCAGTCTTCAGTTGCTAGTTTAATTTTTTGATGACCAGCGTCATAATCATCTAAAGCTTGAAAATACTCAGAAGCATTTTCATCCTGAGCATCAATTTCATCTAAAGCATTTTGTTCGCTAATTTTTACCTGTTCCTCAGCAATTCCTTGCCGGATCGAGTCAATCTTTTCTAAAAGTCCGCTAGCGCCAGCTTGAAACATCACTGCTTCAAGTTCCGGCAGTTTTTCATCTACATAAAACTGAAGACTGGCAATTGATTGATCGAAAATGCCGAAACCACTTTTTAATAATTCATACCAAGCACTGTGAGGGCTATCATCGAGGTCTGCACCTGCAAATACTGTAAACTGAACCTTCATCGGGCGACCAATGCGATCGATCCTGCCCATCCTTTGTTCTAAACGATTTGGCGACCAGGGAAGATCGAAATTAATCATCCAATTCACAAATTGGAAGTTGCGGCCTTCTTCACCAGAGGAATCACAAACAAGGATAAAACATTTTGGGTCATTTTTGAACCGAGCGAGGTGTTTTTCAACCTGAGAGCGTTCCATCCCTAATTGATGGCTAGCTACAGTTTCTTGACCAAAAGTATCTGATAAGTACCGAAAAATTTCAGTACCTGTTTTGACAAAACTGGTGAAAATGACAATTTTAGGTAAGGTATCTCCCGGTATAGGTCTGCGAATTCGCTGTTGCAATTGTTCGAGCAATTTATGAAGGTTGCTGCGATAAGATTGGAGTTTGAAACACTCAGATAAATGATAGATTAGAACTATCTTGAGTAATTCGATGCGATCGCCATCTTCTGAAGGTTCTTGAATAATTCGCAGCAAAGATTCCAGGATTTCTGCTTCTCCTGAAAATTTGGGAGTTTCACTCAAAATTCTGGCGCTATCCATCCCAAATTCCTGAATGATGCCAGCATGGGAGATACAATTTAAACGGACTTCAACTACCTGTTGCAAGATTCCCAGCCAAGTACCAGTAGCACGGAATAACAGCAGAAAAATGTGTTGATATTGTTGTTCTTTGGGGGCGATAGTGCGCCATTCGTCGATGAGTTCGTGAATTTGGGGCGATCGCTCATCTAATTCATATTCGACTTTTGGTATGATATTGCGATCGAAAATTACATCTTCTACGGAAGCGCGACGGTTACGCAGCATTCGACGGTGCAAGCGATAGGTGTCGCTGATGTGGGTGCGAATCGATCGCACAATTCGATCGCGATCGGCGACAGGTGTTTCTTTAGTCTGCAAGCAAATTTGCAACTCATCTGCGAGGTTGAGCAGATACGGATCTTCAGCAAACAGATTTCGCAGTTGGTTGAGGTTAGTTTTAATAACAAAAGGATTTGCTCCTTCCTTAAATGAGAGTAAAACTCGACCAATTTGTTGGCGGTTTTGCACCCTCGCACGAAAACCTTCCAAATCGTTAAGTTGATAGGTTATTGGATCTAGCAAGTGCAGCAGCGCCAGGAAATCTTGCTCGTGATTGAGAACTGGGGTTGCAGATAATAGGAGTAGGCGATCGCTTTGATGAGCAAGGTGTTTGCAAGTCTCGAAAATCCCGCGCTTCACCGAATCTGAAGAAGTAGCCATTGCTGCGACGTGATGCGCTTCATCTAAAATTAAAAAGCCTAAATCGGCATTCGGGCTGATTCGATCGACATTTTCTACTGCAAGCACCTGCACTCGGTTGTCCGAGTCAGAGATATAAAATTTATTTTTTAATTCTTGAAGCCATTGTTCCCGCAGGTATTGCGGTACTAATACCACAGCCCGTCCTTGGGGGTAGTCGAGAAGATATTGGCGAAGAATAGCACCAGATTCGATCGTTTTTCCCAGTCCAACTTCATCTGCTAACAGGTAACGTTGAATAGGATCTTCTAGTACGCGCCGGACAACTTCAACTTGATGGGGATAAAGCTCAATATTGGCAGAAATCAGTCCTGTCATGCCGCGACTGACAGCGCGTTGTTGAGTCAGACACTTGACAAAAGCTAAACGTCGATCGTGAAAGTAAGGTGTTTCTTGACCTTTCAGCGCCAGAATTGCGATCGGATCGGCAATGGGGATATTGCAACGCACGCAAACATCTCGTTCAACGGCGAATTCTGTTTGGCGATCTGGTAAGTCAATCTCGTATCTACAGCTATCTTCATCCCAGGCAAAAATCCGACCCACTCTCCAAGTTTGTTTGCTTTGAGACCAGAAATAGCACCTCGTCTGAGGTTGTAGCCTAACTCGAACGAGCAAACTTAAGGCTAAGGTTCGTTCTATCCGGTTCCCCACCGAACAAAAATACTCAACTAAGGCATCTGAATTAAATATTTTAACAACTTTTCCTATACCGAGGTCATTGTTGCGCGATCGCACCAGACAACCAAGCTCGATCATAATTCCGGTCTCCTGAGAGCGATCGGTTGCTTTGCCAAACACTTCGCCAACGCTATAGCAATTGAGTCGATCGATCAAACAATGAATTTTCTTGCGGCTAACCGTAGCAGCAATCGTGCTATTACTTACGTCAACAATTTATACTGTGCCGCTTTTACTGCATTGCTGCATGATTATTTAATATTTCTTGACAAACCCAGCAATTATAAACTGATAGCAGCAGAGGGAAGGCAGCAATCTCAATAAATGCGGCTCTCCGCGCTTTACCGTATCAAACCGAGATCGAGGCAATATTTGATACCGTAAAAGCCTTTGACACCTTGCACTCTTGTTGCACGGTTTTCGGCTCAATGTCTGAGGTTATGTTTAGAAGCGCACTCGGAATCCAGCAGTCGATCGCAAAAAACCCGGTTTCTGCAACACGGACGCATCCGAGGCCCAGAAACCGGGTTTTTGACCGAAATCAAACTATCTAAACCAGTATTTTCCTAAAAAACCCGGTTTCTAACCATCAGCGTGTAATTTCCGTACAAACAATCTAAGCATGAGAAGCTGTAGGAGTTTTAGCTTGTGGCTGCTTACCGTCCGGCGCAATAGATTCCCCTTCAATAAACGATCGCAACATCCAAGCCATTTGCTCGTGCTGTTCCATCAAACCAGTCAAAAAGTCAGCCGTTCCATCATCTTTAAACTCTTCGCCACACTGTTCAACGTGTTCGCGGAGATTGCGAATAATCAGTTCGTGGTCGTCAACTAAACGCGATACCATTTCAGTCGCTAAAGGCAAATCGCCGATATGTTCTTTAATCGAACCATACTTGAGAAAACCCTCAGCAGTACCAATTGGATAGCCACCTAAAGTTCTCACCCGTTCCGCCATAGCATCGATATTTACTGTTAACGCCTGGTAGTGTTCTTCCCACAACTGGTGGAGCGAGCGAAACTGCGGGCCAACTACATCCCAGTGATACTTTTTAGTTTTGATTAACAGCAGATAAGCGTCTGACAGGTCGTGATTCAACAGTTCGATAACGCCTGCACGTTGCTCGTCAGATAGACCTATATTTAACTTACGCATTGAAATTATTTCCTCAATTCTTCTAACTAGACATTTATTAAAACAAATTTTGCCAGCCACTTACATCAACCCAAAGGACGATCGCACTTTTAGTCAAATATCTGCATTTCAGGTTAAAGTAATCGCAATATAGATACCTTTAGATAGATGTCATGCAGCTTTTTGTTCCTGGCCGCCTTTGTCTGTTTGGCGAACACAGCGATTGGGCAGCCGCTTATCGCCCCCTCAATCCCGCTATAGCAAAAGGCTGCACTCTGATAGCCAGTACAAATCAAGGAATTTATGCTGAAGTTAAGGCGCATCCCACACACTTGATTTTACGGGCTGCTTTAAATGACGGCACCAAAATAGAAGCTGCACTCCCGATGGAAAAAAATTGTCTACTTGCTGAAGCACAAACAGGAACTTTTTTCAGTTATGCAGCCGGTGTGGCGGCTCAATTTCTCACCTACTACCGCGTGGGAGGAGTAGAGATTGACAATTATTTAACAGATTTACCAATTCAGAAAGGCCTGTCTTCCAGCGCCGCAATTTGCGTATTAGTAGCCCGCGCTTTCAACCGCTTATACGATTTAAAAATGAACGTGCGCGGTGAAATGGAAATGGCTTATTTAGGCGAGACTGCAACACCTTCGCGCTGCGGCCGCATGGATCAGGGTTGTGCCTATGGAAATCGCCCGATTATGATGATTTTTGACGGTTCTCAAATGGATGTTGTTGAGCTAAAAGTTACCAAAGATTTGTTTTTTGTGCTCGTAGATTTGGGCGCTAGCAAAAACACTCAAGAAATCCTGGCAAGTCTCAATCTGGCTTACCCCTTTCCGGCCAATGAAGTAGCAGCAAACGTGCAGCTATATCTTGGTGCCATTAGTTCGAGAATTACGCAGGATGCAGCCGCAGCTTTACAGCAGGGAGATGCGGTTAAACTCGGCGAGTTGATGAAAGTTGCCCAGAGGGAATTTGACAAGCATTTAATCCCCGCTTGTCCGGGGCAGTTAACTGCTTCTGTTTTGCATGAACTTTTGAACTATCCACCAATTCAGCCTTATATTTTGGGCGGGAAGGGAGTAGGTTCTCAAGGAGACGGCACGGCGCAGTTTATAGTTAAAGATGCAGAAAGTCAACAGGAGGTTATGGAGATTATTGCACGGGATTTTCCTCAGATGAATTGTGTGAAACTGAAAATCAGTTGAAAAAAAATACCAATTTAAGGAATCTTGAAATTCTTCAATCTAAAATCTAAAATCCTATGACAGTCAGTTCTCACTACAGAGTCCGCAAAGCGGTGATTCCGGCCGCCGGTTTTGGCACTCGGATGTTTCCGGCTACTAAGGCTGTGAAGAAAGAGTTATTTCCAATTATCGATCGCGACGGCCGCGCCAAACCGATAATTTTGGCAATTGTGGAAGAAGCTTTGAGCGCCGGAATCGAAGAAGTTGGTATAGTTGTGCAAAAGGGCGATCGCGCTTTTTTTGAAGATTTCTTTAAAACTCCTCCGTCTCCCCAACTTTTCCAAAAACTGTCTGTGCAAAACCAAGATTATAGCAAATATTTACAAAATGTAGGACAGAAAGTTACAATTCTTACTCAAGATGTTCAGGAAGGATTCGGCCACGCGGTATTTTGTGCTAGAGAATGGACGAACAGGGAGCCATTTTTGCTGCTGTTGGGCGACCACATTTACTTGTCGGACACTGCAAACTCTTGCGCGCGCCAGCTATTGGATATTTACTCGCAAGTGCAGCACAGCGTAATTGGTTTGAGGGTGACACAGGCTGAGGTAATTCATCACTACGGCTGTGCGGCTGGTGTTTGGCGGGAACAAGATGCTATTTTGTCTGTGACGCAAGTTTACGAAAAGCCGGATATCGAGTATGCGCGGCAGCATTTAAGCGTAGAAGGCATGGGGGATGATTTATTTTTATCGATGTTTGGGATGTATGTGCTCAATCCTCAAATATTTGATTATTTGGCGGAACATATTAGTGCCAATTTTCGAGAAAGAGGGGAATTTCAGTTAACATCCTGTTTGGATAAATTGCGGGAGTTCGAGGGAATGGCTGGTTATGTGGTGCAAGGGCGGTGTTTTGACACGGGATTGCCGGAGGTTTACCGGCAGACGCTGATTGATTTTGCCATATCTGGTGGGGCGATCGGCTAACGGGCCTTAAAATTAGACTTGCATTACCTCCCCAAACTCGCTCCTATACAAATGATCTGTGTTTATTCGCGTCAATTTGCCTTAAATCTGCGGTTGACAGCCATCCATTCATTCCCCAATCCCAAATCGCAATACCCCCAATCCCAAATCGAAATACCTGCCGCTGCATCGCAGCCTCATCAGCTAAAAGCCTATTAATTCCGTTGTAGGCTGCCCCAAAATCACCTCAATTGTAACGAAATATTACAAGATGACGCTAAAACAGCATAGAGGGTTGACAGCAAAGAATTAAGCGGCTAATCTAATATACATACCCGGGTAAGTCAATTCACAGATATGCAAGAAAAGCAAAAAGTTACACTGTATCTTCCACCGGAACTGCATCGTCAGCTCAAAATCAAAGCCGCAGTCGAAACAGAACCGATGTCATCAATTGCAGAAAGGGCAATTGTCTTTTACCTAGGAAACCCCGAAGTGGTTGACGAAGTAGAAGCCTCCTACGGACAAACCCACCGGGTGTACACTTGTCCAGAATGCACGGGTTCTGTAGTAATGCGAGATGGAGAACTGGCATCAGTAACAAGTCAGCCGAGCGTATTGGCTGAGCAAGATCTTCCAGTAAAGCAGGTGTCAGGCGTCGGTGCCAGCACAGCCAGACCGGGAGAGGAAGAATTGGTTCCCTGCTAAGAATGCCTTGCTTCCCCAAAAGCTAGAACTTAAATTTACTGAAATTTTTCACTAAAATTTTTCTAATTCGGCTAAAGGCAGCATTGAGATTCAGCAAAGATAGCACCGTCTCTAGTGGGTCGAGGACTATGCAAGAAGAGATCAGTATCCTAATCCAAGCTCAATATCCTCTGATCTACCTCGTGACATCCGAGGAAGAGCGGTGTGAGCAAGCAATTTCAACAATAGCTCAAGCCAAGCCACAGCGACGAGTATTCGTCTGGACTGTAACCCAAGGCATGATAGAGCGCACGGATCACGGTCAACCTCGGAACACTCAGCAAAGCACCCTCTCGCCACAGGCAGCCCTTGAGTGGGTGATCAGGCAGCGGGAACCAAGCAACAACCCCAGTGGAATCTATATATTCAAAGACCTTCATCCTTTTAAAGATGATGCAACTGTAACAAGGTTATTGCGGGATGCGATCGCCAACTTCAAAGGAACGCAAAAGACAATTATACTGATGTCTCCTTTGCAGCAAATTCCGATCGAGCTAGAAAAGGAAGTAGTGGTATTAGATTTCGCGCTTCCCGACATGAAGGAACTCAACCAAGTGTTGTCCGGTCAGTTGGAGCAAACGAAATCGCGACGCATTACCACAGAAGCGCGAGAAAAACTTTTAAAAGCAGCCTTGGGATTGACTAAGGACGAAGCTGAAAAAGTGTATCGCAAAGCCCACGTTTCGACAGGGCGGTTAACTGAAGAAGAAGTAGACATAGTTCTGTCGGAGAAAAAGCAATTAATTCGGCGCAACGGCATTCTAGAGTTCGTTGAAGAAGATGAAACCTTGGATGCAGTAGGCGGTTTAGAAGAGCTGAAACGGTGGCTCAAGCAGCGTTCCAACGCCTTTACAGAAAGGGCGAGAGAATACGGTCTGCCCCAACCAAAAGGGATGTTAATTCTCGGCGTACCCGGATGCGGAAAATCGCTGATTGCCAAGACTACATCGCGCCTTTGGGGACTGCCCCTGCTGCGGCTAGATATGGGCCGAGTCTACGACGGCTCGATGGTGGGTCGATCGGAAGCCAACCTCCGCAACGCTCTAAAAACAGCAGAATCCATCTCTCCAGCCATCCTGTTTATCGACGAACTAGACAAAGCCTTTTCCGGAGGCAGTGGTTCTGCTGACTCAGACGGAGGCACATCCAGCCGAATTTTCGGTTCATTCCTCACTTGGATGCAAGAAAAGACTTCCCCAGTCTTCGTAATGGCAACAGCCAACCGCATCGAGCGGTTGCCGGGGGAATTCTTGAGGAAAGGCCGGTTCGACGAACTCTTCTTTGTTGACCTGCCTACCAAAGAAGAACGCCAAGATATATTCAACATTCACCTGTCAAAGCGCCGTCGGGACATCTCTCGCTTCGATTTAGAGCAGCTTTCCAACGTTTCCGAGGGCTTTTCAGGCGCAGAAATTGAGCAAGGGCTAGTAGCAGCCATGTACGAGGCCTTCGCTCAAGATAGAGAGTTTACGCAGTTAGATATCATCGCGGCCATTAAATCCACATTGCCACTGTCTAAAACCATGACCGAACAGGTCAGCGCCCTCCGAGATTGGGCGAGACAGCGCGCACGGCCCGCTGCGTCTTCCGTCGCTGAATATCAGCGAATGGAATTCTAAAAGCTTTCTCCTGGTCCAAACAGGAGCAAAGGCTAGCAACAGCTAGCAGTTCGATTGAAAAGCCGCCCAGCGGCACCGTTAAATCCAGACCGTTGTTGTTTCTCTCTCAGTTTTATTAGGAGGAAATCCAATGTCTCACTTTAGCACTCTGCGTACCAAAATCACCGATGCCGAAATCCTGAAAGCTTCCCTGCGCGACTTGGGCATTTCAGTCAAGTCAGAAGCTGATGTTCGCGGTTATAACGGTCAGCGCGTTCGCTCCGACATCGTAGCGACTCTGGAAGGCGAATACGACCTGGGTTGGTCTCGCAATAGCGATGGTTCCTTTGACCTGATTGCCGACCTCTGGGGCGTGGCCAAAAAGCACAATCAAACTGAGTTAATTAACTCCATCAACCAGAAGTACGCAGTCAACAAGACCTTGGCAGCCGTCAAGCAGCGCGGTTTGCAAAACGCCAACGTCAAGCTGGTAGTGCAAAACTAATTGATCTGCGCGTTTCTAAGCTCGCGGGTTAACCAATACGGTTAACCCGTTTTTTGTTGGGATGTATAACCTCTGGTGAAAAGCTAGTCTTGAACAGGCAGGATGCCTGTTCCACAATAAATACGGTCGATGTCTAATCGGGTTGATTAGTTTTTGCGAGTTCTTCCAAGCACTGAGCTAAAGTTTCTGCACTACGGCGGTGGCTAAATTTGGTGATGATTTTTTGCCGGGATTCCTGACTGAGGCTCAAAGCAAGTTCTGGATTTTGGAGTACGCGCGCGATCGCATCTGCCATTTCTTCTGGTTTTTCTGATTGAACTAATATAGCATCCACGCCGTCATCTACTAGCTCAGAAGTTCCGCCTACATTAGTAACTACCGCCGGCACTTCCATCGCCATTGCTTCCATCACAGCAACCGAAACACCTTCATTCAAACTTGCCAAAGCAAAAATGTGAGCCTCTTGATAACCTTGGCGAAGTCGCTGTTCCGAAGCAGCCCCAAGTAGCTCCACACATTCCGACATCGATTTATCTTCAATGATTTTTTCGAGCTCTTTGCGATATCCGCTGCCCCCTTGTTCGTCCTCGCCTGCAATTTGCAGCCGCACATCAAACCCCCGATTTCGCAGCAATTCTACAGTCTCAATCAAGTATTTGTGACCTTTCACTAGGTTGAGGCGGCCGCAAGTAAAAATTTTGCATGGACTTCCTTCTTGCCAAGGCTTGTAGGGGCTGCTACGTTTCATTTCTGCAATATTAACTCCCATAGGAGCGATAGCTAATTGTTTTGGCAGAAAGTTCGCTAATTTATTTTTGACATCATTCAGCAGCAGTTGAGACATGACGATCGCAAAAGCAGAATTTTTCCACTTTTGTTCCTGATTTGACCCATACACTTCTAGAGTAGGACCGAGAAGTGTCATACTGTAAGTACAGCCTGTAAGAATTGAGTTAAATAAGGCTATATTGGCGGCATTAGCACAGGACTGAACGTGGATGTGCGACCAACTTTTTGTTCTTGTTAACCCTGCTAGCTTCCCAGCAACCAAAACCATTGCTAAGAGTTTAACTTTTTCCGATAAGGATGCATCTCTCGCTTTGGCAATAACTGCGAGGCACTGCCACCATGCAGCGGGGCCTGCTTTGATCACCTCTAGGAATGAGTTAATAAAATCTTTCGCAGCAAAGGGAAATAGATAAACAGTATTTTTTTGAGCTTCTTGGGCCCATACGTGAGAAATGAGCTCTCTGGGGGGCGGTTGAGTTGACACCAAATCTGTTTCAATTCCAAGTTCTGCAAGAAATTGTCGATCCCGCCAAAAAAAAGTGTGTGTTTGTCCGGGAAATTGTGGGATAAAGTATCCAATTTTTGCCTTCATCTCGCACCTACTTTCTAATTTTTAACCCAAAGATATTTATCTACTATACTATGCCGATCTACAAACAGCTTTGTCACCGAGCATTTTTTGGTAAATTTCAACGATTTTTCTGGCCTTGTTCTCCGAGGCAAATTATCTCGATCTTTCGAGAGCCTTACCATGGTAGGGACTAAGGCCAAGCCGTGTCCTCTATATCATAAGGAGTGCAACCGGAATTAATATCATTCCTAAAACAGATTAGTTTTTGCGAGTTCTTCCAAGCACTGAGCTAAAGTTTCTGCACTGCGGCCGTGGCTAAATTTGGCCATAATTTTTTTCCGAGATTCCTGACTGAGGCTCAAAGCAAATTCGGGATTTTGCAGTATATTTGCGATCGCATCTGCCATTTCTTCGGGTTTTTCTGATTGAACTAATACAGCATCCACGCCGTCATCTACTAGCTCAGAAGTTCCACCTACATTAGTAACAACCGACGGCACTTCCATCGCCATTGCTTCCATCACAGCAACCGGAACTCCTTCATTCAAACTTGCCAAAGCGAAAACGTTAGCTGCTTCTAGACCTTGGCGAATTCGCTGTTCCGAAACAGCCCCAATTAGCTCCACGCCTTCGGACATCGATTTATCTTCAATGATTTTTTGTAGCTCTTGGTGATATCCGCTGCCCCCTTGTTCATCCTCGCCTGCAATTTGCAGCCTCACGTCAAATCCCCGATTTCGCAGCAATTCTACAGTCTCAATCAAGTATTTATGACCTTTCACCGGGTTGAGGCGACCGCAAGCAAAAATCTTGCACGGACTTCCTTCTTGCCAAGGCTTGTAAGGGCTGCTGCGTTTAATTTCTGCAATATTAACTCCCATGGGAGCAACAGCTAATTGTTTCGGAAGAAAGTTTGCTAATTTATTTTTGACATCATTGAGAAGCAGTTGAGATATGACGATCGCAAAAGCCGCATTTTTCCACTTTTGTTCCTGATTTGAACCGTACACTTCTAGAGTAGGCCCGTGAAGAGTTATACTGTAAGTACAGCCTGTAAGAATTGAGTTAAATAAGGCTATATTGGCGGAATTGGCACAGGAATGAACGTGGATGTGAGACCAACCTTTTGTTTTTGTTAACCTTGCTAATTTCCCAGCAACCAAAACCAGTGCTAAGAGTTTAACTTTTTCAAATAACGATGTATCTCTCGCTTGGGCAATAACTGCGAGGCACTGCCACCATGCAGCGGGACCTGCTTTGAGAACCTCTAGGAATGAATTAATAAAATCTTTCGCAGCAAAGGGAAATAGATAAACAGTATTTTTTTGAGCTTCTTCTGCCCATACGTGAGAAGCGATCGCTCTGGGGGGCGGTTGAGTTGATACTAAATCTGTTTCAATTCCAAGTTCTGCAAGAAATTGTCGCTCACGCCACAAAAAGATGTGTGTTTGTCCTGGAAATTGTGGAATAAAGTATCCGATTTTTGCCTTCATTTCTTACCTGCTTTATAATCTTTAATTCAAGGATATTTATCTACTATGTCGATGCACTAACACTTTGATCGCCGAGCATTTTTTCGTAAATCTCGACGATTTTTATCGCTTTGTTTTCCCAGGCAAATTCTCTGGCTTTTTCGATCGCCTTAGCTGACATACTTTCCCGCAGCCGAGCGTCTTCTACTAACAGCTTAATTTTACTTGTCAACTCCTGTGTGAGATACTCTCTAGAAATCGGCTCGATCTTAAAACCAGTTTCTTCATTCACGTACTCACCAATACCGCCGTTATTAGCAACTATGCAGGGGAGTCCGCAAGCCATAGCTTCCATTACCACTGCGCCCCCGAACTCTCGGATCGAAGGAAAGCAAAAAATATCTGCTTTCCTATAATAATCCAGAGTTTCTTGTTGATTTACCCATCCGGCAAAGCTAACTATTCCCCCTAGATCAAGCTTCTTTACTCGGTTTTCCAAGTTATTTCTTTCTGAGCCGTCTCCTACTATAGTTAAGGTGATTTTACTTTTAATTGCCTGGTCTAATTTCCCAATAGACTCAATGACAATATCGGCACATTTGTAAGGCACTAATCGACCCACAAAAAGCAGATTGATATGGCTAACATCTTTAATTGGGATATTTGTCTGGTTTAAAAATTCCTCCGAAATGCCATTTTCATAGAACAAATCAATTCTTTGATCGGGGATTGCAAACAAATCTTTTAGCATATTTAAAGTATAGGTTGAACCGGCTAAAATCTTATCTGCTTTTTTGTAAGTGTCTACATAACCTGGAATTAATGCTCGACCAACTGCTCTCAAAAAGTTGAATTGAGCAAATTCTTGTTTGGCAGTTTCTTGAAAACCTGGGGGAAAGGGAATGCCCCCATTCACAGGACCTAGAATAAAAGGAGTCTGCTGGCAAACACTGACTACCTTAAACGGATACCGCGGCATCATGGGCGTAATTGCATGAACTATGTCATAATCTCCGTTGAGGATTTTACCTTTGAATTTTTGATATACTTGCTGATTGAATTCTTCATATATTGGGTAACTCAAGGTATTATAAAGAGGCCAATTTACTCGCCCGTTTGCGGTGATTTTTTCAACTATTTTATAATATTGTTTTGTTAACTTCCCTTCTTCTAGGTAGACAATATTTTCGTATTCTGGGTGTTTTTCGAGAGCTGATTTATTTCTAATATGGGTGACGAGGGTTACATCAGCTAAATTATTGATATTTTTAAAAAAATTGTAGCCCACCAAAGGTACTGATGCCCAGTCGGGATTGCACTGTTCTACAATTAGTAAAACTTTTAATTTTTGATCGCTCATTTGTTGGCTAATCAGGGGTAAAATTTCTGGGACGTTAGCTGTAATTCTAGCTGGCTGAATTAATAGAGTTGGTTGTTTTGTATTCGATCAACTTGCTCTGCTGCCCCAGCAATCGGTGCTGGTGAAACTGGATTTGACCTTGTAGCTGGGGAAATTTGGCTAATACACATGAGAAAGCGTAGATGGCTGCCTCTTGAGTTGTGAGATCCCGATGCTTTAGATAATAGTTATAGGTGCGATAGGTTGCTAAGGGGTAGCCACTCAATATTAACAGACTCCAGCCTTTTGTCGGCCATGCCATTGTCAAGGCTAACACTGGCAAGACTAATCCCCAGAACCAGGTACTTTGGGTCTCTTTGACCCAATGGCGCTCTGGTTCGCTGCCGTGCATCCAGGCTCCCTCGGCGTAGGCGTGACCCGCTCTTTGAGCGCGCTTCCACCACTGAGCAAAACTGGTCATTTGCGCGTCGTGCAGGGTCATTTCTGCGTCTAAGCGAAGGATTTTCCAATCTTTTTGGCGCAGCCGCAAGCACAGTTCGGGTTCTTCGCCGGCGATTAGTGCGGGATTGAAGCCTTCGACTTGCTGAAATGCTGTGGCACGCATCATGGAGTCGCCACCGCAGGCTTTGGTTTCGCCGATGGGGGTATCCCACTCGATGTCGCACAATTGGTTGTAGATGCTTGCTTTGGGGTATCGTTCGCGCCGGCGGCCGCACACCGCTGCTACATCGGGGCTGGCTGTGAGTTCTCTGTGCGCGCGATCGATCCATCCATCAACTACTTCGCAGTCACCGTCCACAAATTGGACAAATTCGATGTCTGGTGCTAGTTCCAGCAAGCGGGCAAAGCCTTCGTTTCTGGCGCGGGCTGCAGTAAACGGTATAGATAAGTCTAGTTCTACTGTATGGGCTCCGAGCGATCGGGCTAACTCTAGGCTGCCGTCTGTTGAGCCGGAATCGACGTAGACGACGCGGACAACTTTGTCTGTGGCCGACACTAGGCACTGGCGGAGGCGCTGCCCTTCATTTCGTCCGATCGCTACTAATCCAATTTGTTTCAAGTCTTACCTCTTGAA
Organism: Tychonema sp. LEGE 06208; assembly: GCF_015207505.1. Classification (GTDB taxonomy): domain Bacteria; phylum Cyanobacteriota; class Cyanobacteriia; order Cyanobacteriales; family Microcoleaceae; genus Microcoleus. The sequence continues at coordinate 1,068 of NZ_JADEWT010000041.1, read as the reverse complement.
TTCGACTACTGAGAAGTTCCTTTAATATTTTACTGGACTTTAGACTAAATAAAGATGAGAACGGTGGCTTTCAGAAGAACTAGAGCCACCGTTAAGGAAAAAATGAGGATGAAAAATAAAACCTATCCACTCCCTTAATGAACAGTGAACGATTAAGTAACTACACAAAATTAATTACATAAAGACTTCTTGCTAGGTCAGGCTTTCATGCGAAATATTATGTAATTAATTTTGCACGACTACTTAAAAGACTTTCGTCAAGCAGCATAGGATTTATTGGTGCTGGCTCTCCTGTGCAACATTCAAGCTGATGGATGCAGTGATGACCACCCGGAATGTGTGATGTTTAGGACGCTCTGATCTAATTCATCAGAAATTTGGGTTTGAAACCCCGTCCTTCTAGGACGGCTTTACATGAATTTTTGTTAAGATATACCATTTCACACAAGACGTGCTAGTATGTGAAATAGCGTAGTTAAGGTCAGCATGACACTAAAAGCCTTCAGCTATCGATTCTACCCAACGCCGGAACAAGAAAGTTTGTTGCGACGTACTTTGGGTTGTGTTCGTTTGGTCTACAACCGCGCTTTAGCCACAAGAACGGAAGCTTGGTACGCAAAACAGAAACGGGTAGGCTATGCTGAGACTTCTTCAATGTTAACTGAATGGAAGAAAACCGAAGAACTAGATTTTCTGAACAAAGTTAGCTGTGTGCCATTACAGCAATGCTTGAGACATTTACAAAGGGCTTATACCAACTTTTTTGATGGGCGGGCAAAATATCCTAACTTCAAAAAGAAACGCAATGGTGGTAGTGCAGAATTTACTCTCGTCAGCATTTAAGTTCAGAGATGGACAAGTCTACCTAGCAAAAAGCACACAAGCGTTACCAATTCGCTGGAGTCGGACACTACCTGATGGTGCAACACCTTCAACCTTAAGAGACCTCCACAAAAAGAATGATCCAATAGCTATGTGGGTTTAGCGAAAATTTCTACAAACCATTTGTGAAGATTGGGGAGACGATGAATCTGGGTTTCAATTTCTGCCATAGCTAACTCCGAAAGT
>NZ_JADEWT010000040.1 GCF_015207505.1 Tychonema sp. LEGE 06208 | reverse complement strand
GGTTTACGGGTTCTATGGCTGATATTATAGATTGTTGGTAAACTCGCCCCTAGAATAATTATTGTTGATTTATTGACTAGACGATGTAAGGAGAATCGATCGCCCTAGCGCGATTAATTGCTACCAACGTCTGGTAAATTAAAGCCGAAATCTCGGCGCGGGTAATGTCCCGCTGCGGCGAAAGCCGATCGCGCGCCGGATAGTTTACTACAATCTTCAAAGCAGTTGCTGTGGCTGCGGCGCTTAAAGCAAAATTAGGAATTTGCGATCGATCGGTGTAAACTTTCAAAACATCGGGATTGCCGCCCTTAAGTTCCAAACCGTTAACCAAAGATACGATCGCCTCAGTCTTAGTCAAATTCTGATTCGGGCCGAACTTCAACCCCGGAAACCCAGACAAAAACCCCGCCCGATTCGCCCGTTCGATCGCACTTCTCGCCCAAAAACTAGCAGAAACATCAATAAAATTTGTCGCCAACCGCTGCGGAATCGGACTAAACGCACTCACCAAAAGCGCCGCATATTGAGCGCGATTTAAACTGTCATCAGGTTTAAAAGAACCGTCAGGAAAACCGCTAATTATATTCCCCGCAGCCAAAGCCTCAATAAAGTTCTGTGCCCAATGTCCAGAAATATCGCTAAACCTCGCACCGCCAATATTCGGATTACCGCCGCCCTTTCTCACCGCAGCTTGCACCGCTTTTAAAGCATTCACTTTTCCGTAACCGAACCAATCGCTGCGGCGGTTATTAGCATCATAATTTCCCATGCGATTTCCCAACTGCGGATCGGGCTGGGAATCGACAATTTTGTCAGCAGTTTGTTCGAGAATTCCCCGCACTTCCCGCGCCGTCAAACGGGGGTTGGCCGAAAGCACTAAAGCTGCCACTCCAGCGACTACTGGAGTGGCGCTGGAAGTGCCGCCAAAGGTATTGGTGTAGTCCCCCGGATCGTAGCCGGCAACACCGCCTCGATCGGCAGTAAACACCCCCAAACCGGGCAAATACTGCGTCACTTCCGGCGCAGTCGCAATAAATCCGGTTTCTGGCAGCCAAGTTCCCGGCGGCGCGTTGTTGCTGGGGGCGCACACCGAAATGCTGTTGCCCCAATTGCTGTAGGCTGCTTTTTTGTTGAGGGAAGTGGAAGCAGACACCGCAATCACATCGGGGTGTACGGCAAATCCTGCCAGCCATTTAGTTCGATCGCCCAAAATGTTATTCGGCCAGCCTTTCTCATCTACAGTACCGTTGACAGGGCGGTTGGCATTGCCCGCAGCGAACAGAATCACGCAGCCTCTACCGCCCCGCCCTTGGGTGGCGGCTTTGGTGATGACGGCACTCTGGCGCAGGGAAAGGGGATAGTAAACTGCCCCTGGGCCCCAACTGCAAGAGATGATGGCTGCGCCTTTTTCCACTGCCCAATTGAATATTTTTTCGATCGACTCGTCATCGAGAAAACCGCTAGTACGGATGGGCATCAGGGCGCATCCGGGGGCGACTCCGACAATGCCTTTGCCGTTTTCTTCTGCTGCGGCGACACCGGCGCAACTTGTGCCGTGGTTGTCCGATTCGGCAACGGGCATCGGGGAAGTGTCGCCGTCTTTGAAATCGATGGGTGAGACGATTTTGCCTTGGCCTTGAAAATCGGGATGTGTCAAGTCTACTGAATCATCGGCGATCGCAATTACGATCGATCGCGCGCCGCGAGTCATATCCCAAGCCGCTTCTGCATAAATTTGAGCGTCGCCGACAAGTTCGTTGCCGCCTCGGTTGTTGAGATACCACTGTTGGGGATAAAACGGATCGCGGGGTTTATAATGCTGCTGAGTTTCTACTAAAATATTGGGTTCAGCGATCAGAACTTCGGGATATCTTGTCAGGCGGTTGGCAATTTTGACCGGGTTTTCTGTTGCTTGTTTGTTGACTTCACAGACAAAGGTGTTGGGAATTCCTGAGACTGACCGGACTATTGTTAAATTTGCTGCACGGGCGATCGACTTTCGCGATAGTTCGTCTACTTGTTCGCCAAATTGAATAGTAATTTGGTCTGTCAAATAAAAGAATGTACTCGGATTGTTCGCCGGACAATAAACATGGCTGGCAAAAGCTACAGCATCGCTAGCGCGGGCTGCTTGCATTGCTGCATCTAGGTTTTCTGGCCCGACGAGATACTCTTCGAGATTACTTTGCCCGATGCGGCGGTTGAGTTTTGCCCCAGTTGTGGCAGCCCAATTGTTTGAGGCTGATGCTATCGATGATGGGCGGACTGTAAAGCGATTGGGAACTTTTGACAGCAGCAATTCATCGCCGCCCCGCTGCAAAATCACTGCCAGACTTTCTTCGGGAACTCCAATACCTTGATAGTTTTGGAGAGTGTCGGAGGTTGGTTTGCTTGGTTGTACCATCAGAAATGTTCCTGTTTAATTTTGATGCAGAATAACGGGTGTTTGAAACCGCCTAGTCTCTTCAACCTGCGGAGGCAGGTTTTGTCTTTGTAGAAGCGGTTTCAACCGCCGTCTTATCTCTTATCTCAAATAAACACGCTAGGATTAACATTAAAGAATTCTCCCAGCGCCTTAGCTTGCGCCTTGCTAATCGCCCGTTTTCCATTAACCACCTCAGAGACTACTCCTTTGGAACCAATCACACCCACTAAATCGGCTTGTTTGAGTTCGCGAACTTCCATGAGATGCAATAGAACATCCTGGGGAGTCGCTTCTGGAATTGGGTAATATTTTGATTCGTATTCTTCGATCAACAGCCCCCAGAGACTCAGTAAAGTTTCTTCTTCTAGTGTTAATTCTTCCTTAGACATCAGAGAGCCTAATTCTGCAAGCGCAAGATCGTAATCTTCTTCGTTCAGGATTGGCTTAGGCTGTGATTTCGCCAGCAGTTGACCGTAAGCTGTTTTTTCAATTGTGATGCTCATTTCTCATTCCTTTGCTTGCTTACTTAGACAGGGTTCTCAAATAGAAGGTGGGTGTTTGTTTCTATGTATCATGCTTTTAACCATTAAAGTGATTTTTTAAATTTATTGAAGACATCAGATAGTCTGTAATAATTGCCGATGTATTTACTGGACGATCAACCTATTTTTTGCTTGACTTCATTTTCATCATTCCAGTTAATTTTGCTATATTCGGCATGGGTTAAAAATTTCTTAAAAAGTACATATCCGGTGCTATAGTTAATTTGTACAATTAATCTATACTGATTGCCTTTAATATTAAATATCGTATATCCACAGACTCGATCGACCGATTTAGAATACCCCTGTCGGATATCTTCTGGCGATTTCCAATCGTTGTCTTCCATGACCTTGCACCAGGCTGCGATCGCACTTGAGACCTCACCGTAGGGTTCGATCGCACTCAGAAGATTTCTTATGGACTTTAGTTTCATTCGGGTACCGTTTTTACACGACACCTCCATGTTCTCACAACGAGAACTTGCTGTCAAGTCTCTACTCTCATTTTTCCAAAAGAGCCTTTTGCCCGATCGCCCTCTTTGACATTTACACAAAATTGGTGTATACTTAGCCGGTTGCGATCGCCAATGGTAAGATCGGCTCAAGCTAAATATCTTTTTAAAGTGCGCTGGGCGCAAAGTAATTTCATGGTATATTCTGGAACTGTTTGCTGGCTTCGCTTCACTGCCCGGATGACGATCGGGGCGATCGCAGTTTTGACCCTGTTGCAACCGCTCCAAGCCCAAGCACAACAACCTTCTCGGCCAGATAACCAACAGCAAGTCGATCCCGCCGACGACCCCACAGACCCCAACAACCTCCGCCCTCTGACCCAAGACAGCAGCCTGCTGAGCGTTGCCGGAGGTCAGCGCTTGATGACAGAAGCCAGCGGTGCTATTTCCAGTCAAAATTATACTGTCGCCGCTCAAAAGCTCCAAGAATCCCGCCAAATTTTCAATCAACTATCCAACTTCTACCAACAACTCAGCAGCAGTTTTGCTGGAATTGATGTCCGCTTGGCCGACAGCAACCGCACCAAAGCTGTGGAAACAGCCCAAATGCGCGACGAAGCTACCTACCGGCTGGCTTTGGTACACCGGGCGCAAAACAAGCCGGAACTGGCTGTCCCCCTACTGATTCAGATTATTCGATCGCAGCAGCCAACTCGCGACTTGGGCAAAAAAGCTTACCAGCAGTTACTAGAATTGGGTTTTGTGGATGCGCCCTATCCGCGGCCTGCTGCAAATCAACCGCGATCGTCTAACAAATAGTTCCACTAAAATACTCAATATAGCCCTTTATCACAAATACCAATGGTTACACCGTCTCAAGTAGCAGAAATGATTAAGGCAGAATTGCCCGACGCTAAGATACAAGTTGACGATTTGACCGGCGGCGGCGACCACTACCAGGCGAGAGTAGTCTCTGCCGCCTTTGAAGGAAAAAGTCGAGTAAAGCAGCACCAACTGGTTTACGGCGCTCTCAAACAGGCAATGGCTAGTGAAGCTATCCACGCTTTGGCCTTGGAAACCTTAACTCCTGCAGAATGGGCAGCGAAAAGTCCAGCGGCTTAATTGTTGATCTGCTCTCTGGAAATCACAAGTTTGTGCTTGTGTCAAGAGTTGCTAGAGAAATAATTGGAAACCAAAGAAACCAGTTTTCTTAACCGGAATCTATGGTTTTAACGAGAAATTTTCTCCAAAAACCAGGTTTCTGCGCCCTGAGAAACAACTGTCAACGTTTAAAAAAATTCAAACAATATTAGGAGCTACCATGACTACAGCACAGGAAAGAATTGACGGCTTGGTTAAGCAAAACAAAATCATGGTGTTTATGAAGGGCAATAAATTAATGCCCCAGTGCGGTTTTTCTAATACCGTGGTGCAAATTCTCAATACTTTGGGAGTGCCTTACGAAACTGTAGATGTGTTAGCAGACCAGGAAATTCGTCAAGGCGTTAAAGAGTATTCCAACTGGCCGACAATTCCCCAAGTTTATATCAACGGCGAGTTTCTTGGCGGCTCGGATATTATGATCGAGATGTATCAAAAGGGCGAATTGCAAGAAATTGTAGAAGTTGCTTTGGCTTCTTAAAATTAGACAAAACAAACATATCCCCGACTTATTAAATAAGTCGGGGATATAAGCTGTCACGCATTTAAATTGCATATTCAGAGCGGGCGGGACACCCCACAAGACTTTGATTTTTTTTTTGACATTCAATTTAAATGCTGCAACGGCTTAACAGCGATCGGGTTTTACGTTGAACTAGGTTGATTTACCGCAGAAGCAAGTTCGGCAACGGATTCCTAAGGGCGGATGTAACGGATATAACGGATGTAACGGAGATCGGCAAGAAGGAATAAGGAAGAAGGAAGAAATAACAAACAACCAATTCCCGACGCCCAATTCCCGATGCCCAATTCCCAAATAATCAAGGGTTTATTAAACCGAATTTACTATTTAATAGTAGTCTGCTTCAGTTTGTGTCTGTGTCTGTGGCATTTCAAAATTTGACGGATCGTGAATGTAACGCGCTGCTTCTTCCTCTAATCTGTGAATCAGATAGGGTTCCAGGCTGTTACAATGTCGCAGGGCTGCGAGGTAGCCATCTAAGTAAAGGCGCAACTCATCGAAACGATAACCTCTATTCCACATTTCGACGAGGGCATCGGTGAGTTTTTGGTAGTGCCGGATTGTTTGGGTATCTTGTAACATGGTGTGAGTTAGAAATCCTTTGTGGTGTATAATGACGGCGGGATTTAGGAATAGCCTCGATGGCTGGGCTTGTTGCTCACAAGAGAGGCAATTGCTAAATAAAAGTTTTTACCCTGCTCAACAGGCTACCCTCCATAAAAAATTTCACTCGCTGCAATGCAGTGGCTGGACTTTTTGGCGCGCACCTAAATAATTCGCTGCGCGTTTAGTAGAGTCGGGATGTTGGTGAATTTGATGAGCGCACTGGGTGAGTGTTCCGGCTACCGAGCGAACGGTTGGAGGAATTTTAGTTTCTGTTGCGCGATTTGTCAACCTCCTAGCACTAGGGGCCCTGTCGCGGGGTTCGGTAAAAGCAGGTGGTTGGGGCATAGGGTCGATCGGCTGTAGGCTGTCTTATTTTTATTGTAAACTCACCGCCAGAATGATTTAACCTTTCTGCGGGCTGACGATCCCAACTTGACAAAATCTTTAAAATTCATACTATCGGTTTGTTCGCCTCTATAAATAGAGCTAAGGCTTGAGTAGCGATGGTTACAAAACCTTGACAAAAGCTCTGTTAACCTGGTAGCCATTAGTGATAAGGGAAGCTCGCCGCTGTGGGATCTGTAAGTATTTCGATTGTTGAAGGAAATCCGCACCTGCGATCGCTCTTGGGCTGGCATTTACAGCAAGTCGGTCACTGGGTGCACCAGTCGGCGGATATCAGTCACGCTAGGGAAATATTTTTCAGCCGTCAGCCAACCCTAGTCATTCTGGATGCCCAATTGCCCGATGGGGACGGTTTAGAATTTTGTCGCTGGCTGGGGAAGCAGCAGCAATCGCTGATTTTGATGCTGTCGGCGCGGAATACGGAAGCGGATATTGTGGAAGGTTTGAAGTCGGGGGCTGACGATTACCTGACTAAACCGTTTGGGATGCAAGAGTTTATGGCCAGGGTGGAGGCTCTGATGCGCCGCAACCGCACGATGATACCGCCGGCGATGCTGGAATGCGGGCTGCTAAAAATTGATTTGGTGCAGCGCCGAGTCAGATTGTACGAGGAAAACATCGAGCTGACTCCTCAAGAATTCAGCCTGCTGTACGTGCTGGCTCAAGCTGGCGGAGTGCCGCTGTCGCGATCGGATTTGTTGCGCCGGGCCTGGCCTGATGCTATTGACAACCCCCGGACGATCGACACTCACGTACTCTCTTTGCGTAAAAAAATCGAAATCGACCCGCGACAACCGAGCCTAATTCAAACTGTGCGAAATGTCGGCTACCGGCTAAATCTGGAGTTTTTGAATACAAATCAATCCCATTCACCAGAGCCCGGAGCGATGATTTCTGAGACTATTTTCAGCCGATAAATCTGATTTTAGGTTAGGAATTGATTGGCGATCGCATCTGTTTTCGCCGCCATGATAAAATCATTGCGGTGCAATCCAGAAATCGCGTGAGTCCACCAAGTAACGGTAACTTTCCCCCACTCGGTTAACAGCGCCGGGTGATGTCCTTCAGTTTCTGCGGCTTCGGCGACGCTGTTTGTAAAGGCGATCGCACTTTTGAAATCCGGGAATTTGTAGGTGCGTTCTAACTGGGGAACGCCATTTTTTTCGATAAAATTCCAGTCGGGAATTTGATGTTTGAGTTGGACAATTTCGTAAGCTGTGACGCGCGGAGAGTTTCGGCGGCAGGCGGCACAGCGTTCTTTTGCTAAAGATTCCATAAATTGCTTGTTAGCGAAAATATGCTAAAAGATAGTGTCAGTGTATTAAGTTGGATAGCCCGACAATACTATTATAATCTGGGCGGAATTAGACCGCTATCTTATTTGTATTGTAGATATTGGTGAAATTACACCCAGATTATATTCAAACAATTATCCGATCGCTCAACCGATCGCCTTTTTAATCAAATCCAACTTACCCTTATAGGGAGCATACCGCCATTTCAAATCCAGCCAAAAAGACTTTTGCAGCACGCTTTTGTAATGCGAAAAAGTATCAAAACTTGCTTTCCCGTGATAACTTCCAATCCCGCTGTCGCCAACTCCCCCAAAAGGCAAAGTTGTCACTCCCACTTGCATTACCGTGTCGTTAATACAAAGTCCACCTGATGAAGTTTCGCGCAAAACTCGCTGTTGTTTCTCTTTATCCTTCGAGAACAAATACAAAGCTAACGGTTTGGGGCGGGCGTTGATTTGGGCGATCGCCTCCCCGAAATCATCATACTCCAAAACGGGCAAAATCGGTCCAAAAATCTCATCTTGCATCACCGGCGAATCCCAAGAAACCTTGTCAATTACCGTAGGCGAAATATATCTATCTTCGGCGTTACTTTTGCCGCCCGCGACAATTTCCCCATCTTTGATAAACTCTACCAAACGTTTTAAATGATGCTGATTGATAATTCGCGAATAGTCCGGGCTTTGCTGAGGATCTTCGCCGTAAAATTCGTGAAGTGCTGTTTTAATTGCTGACATCAAATCCGGTTTAATTTTTTTGTCAACTAACAGATAATCTGGAGCGATACAAGTTTGACCGGCATTGATAAATTTGCCCCACGCAATGCGTTTTGCGGTGTATTCAATCTGAATATCTGAGTCTACAATGCAAGGACTTTTGCCGCCCAATTCTAATGTTACAGGTGTCAGGTGTTTGGCCGCAGCTTCCATGACTATTTTACCGATTTTTGTGCCTCCGGTAAAGAAGATGTGGTCGAATTTTTCGGCTAGCAATTGTTTGCTGATTTCGACTCCTCCTTCGACGGCTGCTACGTAGGCGGGATCGAAGGTTTTGGAAATCATGTCGGCGACAACTTCGGAGGTGTGCGAGGCGATTTCTGAAGGTTTGAGGATGGCGCAGTTGCCGGCGGCGATCGCCCCGACTAAAGGTGATATCATGAGCTGAAATGGGTAATTCCAAGGCCCGACGATCAAAACTACGCCTAAAGGTTCAGGGTAAATGCGGGCTGATGCGGGGAATTGGTCGATCGAAGTTGGCACTTTTTTCGGTTTTACCCAAGATTTCAGGTTTTTGATGGCATAATTAACTTCGGCAATGGATGCAATTTCAAAATAAGCCTCAAACTCCGGTCGATTCAAGTCTGCCTTGACAGCAGCGACTATTCGTGATTGATGGAGTTCGATCGCACTTTTGAGATGTTTGAGTTGTTCGATTCTAAAATCCACATCTTTAGTTTTTCCAGTCGCAAAAAATTGTCGCTGCTGGCCGATAATATCGCTGACACTCAATAGCATATTTTCTCCTGTATCTATATATATAAATGTTACAATAAAACAATGAAAATATCAAAAAGCCATTTTTTATCTTCCTGTTTATCATTACTTTGCTTGTTTGCAGTCACAAGCTGCAATTCTAGTTCTCAAAAACAAATTGTTATTTGTTCCAAAGACTTTACAGAACAAGTCATCCTAGCAGAAATTTTAGCTATTCACATCGAAACCAAAACAGATATCAAAGTAGAACGCAAACTCAACCTCGGAGGCTCGCTTTGCCATCAATCCCTAGCAACGGGTAAAATCGACTTGTACGTCGAATATACTGGTACGGGTTTTACCAACATTCTCAAACAAAAGCCAATTTCTGACTCCAAAAAAGTCCTCGATTACCTCAAACAAGAATATCCCAAACAGTTTCAAGCAGAATTGACTGAACCCCTGGGATTTAATAACAGTTTTGCGATTATTATGCGGGGAGATGATGCCAAAAAACTCAACTTGCAAACTCTCTCGCAACTAGGAAAAGCTGCACCAAAATTGCGCGCGGGTTTCGGCCCGGAATTCAAAGAGAGAGAAGATGGATTTCCCGGATTAGCTAAAACTTACGGGATTAAATTTGCCGAAGAACCGAAGGAGTTGCTGTTAGGATTGCTTTATCAAGCGCTGCAACAAAAAGAAGTAGATGTGATTGCCGGTAATACGACGGATGGTTTGATTCAAAGTTTGCGTTTAGTAGTCCTGAAAGATGACAAAAACTATTTTCCACCCTACGAAGCTGTTCCGGTTGTGCGATCGCAAATTTTGGAAAAATACCCAGAATTGCGTCCAGTGCTAGCAGAGTTGGGCGGCAAAATCTCGGAGGAAGATATGCGGAAACTCAACTATCAAGTTGATGGAAAACAGGAGGATGCCGCCCAAGTGGCGCGGCAGTTTTTGCAGCAAAAGTTGGGCGACTCAAAGCCTGCGACTCCCGCGAAATAAAGGGTTTCATTCTTCTGTCTGTTTGCTGGAGAGTATTGTGATTAGGTATACTATGAGTTAGACTCATATAAATAAATGAAGGTATAGAGCTATGACAACTGTCAAAACTGCTATCTCATTGCCAGCATCTCTATTTGAACAAGCCGAAACATTAGCTGGCGAAATGCAAATTTCGCAGAGTTTTTTGATCGAAATAGCGCTTGAAGAATTTATCCGCCGCCGCGAAAATCAACAACTGTTAGAAAAAATTAATGCTGCTTGCGAAGCACCTCTTTCTGAAGAAGAACAAGTTTTGCTTCGCAAGATGAGTCGATCTCATCGCAGGCTGGTGGAAGGGGAATGGTAATAAATCAAGGTGATATTTTTTGGATTGAACTTGATGAGCCTTCAGGTTCAGAACCCGGTTATGTCCATCCCCATGTAATCATTCAAAACAATTTATTCAATCGTTCCCGCATTAATACAGTTGTTGTTTGTGTGCTTACTTCAAATCTAAGACGGGCGAATTCACCAGGAAATGTCCTGTTAGAAGCAGGAGAAGCTGATTTACCAGAAAAGAGTGTTGTTAACGTCTCGCAGATTTTGACTATCAGTCAATCTCAGTTAGGTGAGAAAATTGGCACACTCTCTGCCGAGCGAATTCGTCAAATTCTTGATGGAATTAGACTGGTATTGGAACCTCATGAACCTGAGTAACACTTTTCTTAGCCTTTGAAAATTCATGGGGTTCAACCTCTCCTCAGCTAGCGATCGGGTGCGAATAGCGCACCCTACAATACAGTTAGACTCTCCTCTTAAGTCCCTTCACTCAGCCGCCGCAAATTCAAAATATCGCTCATTTTTTTAATTTGCATACAAGTCCGCTCGAACTGTTCTTTATCTTGGATGTCCATGCACAAGTCAATTAATGCGGGGAATCCGGGATAGGTTTTGACTTGGGCGCTGCGGACGTTGACTTTGTTGTCTTTTAAATGCGATAAAACATCGTTGAGAACTCCGACTCGATCTAGGGCTTCAACTTGAATATTTACCGGATAAGTATTGGGGCGAGATTCGTTGCGGTTGCTGGAATTCCAACTCACGGGAACTAATTTATCTCCCGGTACGTTTTCAACATTGGAACAACCTTGGCGGTGAATGGAAATGCCGCGAGTGCGAGTCACTACTCCAATAATTGATTCGCCGGGAATGGGACAACAACAGCCTGCTATATGGTAGAGCAATCCTTCTACACCTGCGATCGGCGATTTGCTCGGAGACGAACTAGGTACGGGTTTCGGTGCCGTCGATGCAGGTATTAGCAGGGGGATTTCCTGGGTTCCTCCGGGAGCAGATTCTATTTTTTGCTGCACTTTGACTAAATCTCGCAGGCGATTTACTACGAGGTTTAGGGTGACTTCGCCGTAGCCCAAACCGGCGATTAAGTCTTCGACGCTGTGGTAGTTGCAGCGCTGAGCTACTGATTGCATGGGTTCGGATTTCAGCAAGGATTCTAAGCCGTTTTTGCCTAATTCTTTTTCTAGCAATTCCCGCCCGCGAGCGAGGTTTTCATCTCGGTGCGATCGCTTCAACCATTGCCGAATTCGGTTTTTTGCTCCGTTTGTTTTGACAAAATTCAGCCAGTCGGAGCTGGGATGGCCGTTTTTTTGGTTCAATATTTCTACTATGTCGCCGTTCTTTAATACCTTGTCTAGTGTTACCATCCGCCCGTTGACTCTCGCGCCGGTGCAGCGATTGCCAATTTCTGTGTGAATGCGGTAAGCAAAATCTACGGGTGTTGAGCCGGTGTTGAGTGAAATCACGTCTCCGTTGGGAGTAAAAACGTAGATATCTTCGTCGAATAAGTTGTCTTTAATACTTTGTAAATATTCGCGATCGTCTTTGAGGTCGCTTTGCCATTCTAGGAGTTGTCGCAGCCAAGTAAATTTTTCGTCGTCGCCGGTGACTGCGGTGCTAGAACCGCCGGTTTCTTTGTATTTCCAGTGGGCGGCGATCCCGTATTCTGCAATGTGGTGCATTGCTACTGTGCGAATTTGTACTTCGATGGGGCGGCCGCTGGTGCCGATGACTCCGGTGTGCAAGGATTGATAGCGGTTGGCTTTTGGTAAACCGATATAATCTTTAAATCGACCGGGGATCGGGCGGAATGAATCGTGGACGATCGCCAATGCGCGATAACAGTCATCGTTGCTTTCTACTATGATCCTCACCGCAGCAATATCGTACACTTGGTTAAACCCTTTTTGCCGGCGCTGCATCTTCCCGTAAATCCCGTACAAATGTTTGGGACGGCCGCTAACTTCGTAGCATTTAATGCCTAATTTGTCAAGCTTTTCTCGCAAACTATCTGTGACTTCTGCGAGTTGAGTTTCTCGATCGGCCCGCTTGACTGCCACCAAGTCTTGAATTTCGCGATAAGCATCCGGTTCCAGGTATTTAAACGCTAAATCTTCCAATTCCCACTTAAAGCGCCCGATACCCAAACGGTTCGCCAGGGGAGCAAAAATATCTCGGGTTTCTAGGGCAATACTGCGCTGCTTTTCTGGAGACAAATGCTCCAAAGTCCTCATGTTGTGCAGTCTGTCTGCTAGTTTGACTACAATCACGCGAATATCTTTAGCCATTGCGAGAAACATTCGGCGAAAATTTTCAGCAAGGCGCTCTGTTTTGCTGGAAAAATTAAATTTAGAAAGTTTGGTGACACCTTCGACTAATTGTCGCACTTCTGCGCCGAACCGCTGTTCTATTTCTTCGAGAGTAATATCTGTATCTTCAACAATATCGTGGAGAAAACCGGCGGCAATCATGACGTTGTTGCCGCCCATATATCGGAGTATCCCAGCTACAGCTACGGGATGGCAAATGTAAGGTTCTCCCGATTTGCGGTACTGTCCTTCGTGCAAGTCGCGGGCAAATTCAAAGGCCCGACAAATTAAACTGTTGTCAGTCGAGCAATTGGCGTTAGGGGCCGCATCAGTCTGCGATCGACCATTCAGGCATTCTTGCAGCCAATCGGGAACGACGGCAGGATCGATCGAAGGAGAGGCAGTCAGAGTGTTTGCGTTCATCGGGTACACCTTGAAAAATTAGAAATACAAATGGTTAAAAGCCGGCGTTCGGTTGAATTTCCGAAATTATGTGTTTAGCAATACTAAACTAATTGAATGCCACAATTGGCAATTCTCAAAAATAATCGATTTTTGTCTTAACTATATCGATTTAATTTTGAGTTTCCCCCCCTCGCAGGTAGGAAAATATATTGACTCCACTGTCGCGGATTCGATCGGTCGATCGGGTAAAATAAGAATATTTTGGCGGCAGCAGTTGAGGTCAGTCGATTGGGGCATTCAAGATTTGAGATTTGAGATTGACTTTACAGATGCAATCTGGGATCTCGAACAAAAGTCTACAATTTGAGGATCGACCATGACGCGGAGTCGGGGGCGCAGTCCCTGTTGTTGGAGGTAGCGGGCGATCGGCATTCACAGGCAACGCTAAACTAAAAGCACGAGCTAGACCGATCGAGTCACGCCACCAGGGTGATGAAATTTTCTCAACAAACAGGGAATTGCTGCAAAAATGCACGGCTTCCCTTAATATGAGCAAAGCTTAAGCAAGAATCTACTTTGATTATAAAGAAAAATTTGTTTACAAAATCATGATATTGTCCGAAGACCGCCGCCAGTGCTACCAAGAATTACAGCAAGCACTCGAACAGCTACAAAGAACTGCTGCACAGGAAAATCTCGATCGGGCTGCGCTGGCTGCAGAATACACAAAAGTGCAACAATTTTTCGGAAACCAGATTATGAAAGCTAACAGTTGTGAGTTATACGCCTCAGAAACGCCTCCAGAGCAGTCCTATTTGACGGAAATTCACAAGCAACTGCGGTTATTGAGGACAGATGTCACGTTTTTGCAGGCTGCGAAGCAGCCAGCGACAGCACAGGCGAGGCAAACTGCGGCTGCTGAGCGACTAAACACGCTAATTGGCTACTGCGGTGCGCTGCTGCAAAAAAATTCTGGTTCTGAGCGGGCCCGCCCGGATGCAGAATTAATAACTGAATAAACAGGGAATTGAGAAGGCAAGGAGAAATCAAGTGGTGGAATGTCCAAAATGTAAACATCCCAACTTAGAAGGCGGCACCCTAGCCGGCCGAATGTCGGTGCAGTGGTGTCCCAACTGTTACGGTATCTGGATTCCAGGCAGAGAATACGAAGCTTGGCAGAAAGAGCAGAGCCAGTGGTACAACAAATCCCAGAAGCCAGAGGCGACAGGCACTCTCGGCATAGAATTCACGCCGTCTCCCTACGACAGCAAAGCAGCCCTGTGTCCCGAGGACGGTCATTATTTGTCGCGGGCAAAAGTTCCCTTCAGCAGAGTGCCCTTTTACATAGAGCGCTGTATGCTGTGCGGGGGAATTTGGTGCGATAACGGCGAGTGGGATATTCTCGAAAGTCTGGGATTCCACACCGAGATTGACAAGATGTTTTCTCCCAATTGGCAAGCCAAGGCCCGCGTCCAAGAACTCGCATCTCGGGAACGTCAAGTGCTCACAGATAAGCTAGGCCCGGATATTGCCGGATATGTGTTGGAACTGGCGGAAGTTTTAGCAGACCATCCGCACGTTGATTGTGCGGCTACTTATATACTGCGGAGAGCTGAGTTGAAGCGAAGGGAAATTTAGTCTGTTGACTGTTGGCAGTTGGCAGTTGGCAGTTGGCAGTTGGCAGTTGGCAGTTGGCAGTAGTCATTAGTTATTAGTTATTAGTTATTAGTTATTAGTTATTAGTCATTAGTTGTTAGTTATTAGATACTGACTAATGGCTAACAACTAACTAGCTACTGACTGCTGATAAATGATAACTAATATCATGTTTGCTCAATTATTATTAAAAAATGTTTGTAGTAAGTATAGATTTCTCCCGTCACCCCGACCGATGATTCTGTGTTATCACTACAAAGGATTAACGATTAAAAATTATATGACTGGACATGATATACCCAGTAACAAACAGCTAATAACAACGACCAACAACCAATAACCAGTAACTAACACCTAACACCTGATAACCAATAACGAATAACCAATAACCAATAACGAATAACCAATAACCAATAACGAATAACCAATAACCAATAACGAATAACGAATAACGAATAACGAATAACCAATAACGAATAACCAATAACTAATAACTAAGGACTAAGGACTAATGACTAATGACTATTCTTTGTTTTCCATTGAAAATCTGCGAGTAGCTTATCCTCAGCGGCG
The DNA here is from genome assembly GCF_015207505.1 of Tychonema sp. LEGE 06208. Lineage (GTDB taxonomy): Bacteria > Cyanobacteriota > Cyanobacteriia > Cyanobacteriales > Microcoleaceae > Microcoleus. Next base: position 32,419 of record NZ_JADEWT010000040.1, on the reverse strand, counting down.
GGGCCAATCCGGTTGGGCGGTTGACGGCGTTTCTCTGAGGCTGGAAGCAGGGGAAAAACTGGGATTGGTTGGGGAGTCTGGGTGCGGTAAGTCAACTTTGGGAAGGGCGGCGATGCGGTTGCTACCGGATTCGACGCTGATTGAGGGGCGGGTTGATTTTGCTGGAGAGTCGGTGTTTGAGATGGATGCTTCGCGGCTGAGACGGTTTCGGGGCGAAGCTGTGGCGTTGATTTTTCAAGATCCGATGACTCGTCTCGATCCTTTGATGACTGTCGGGGAACACTGTATCGAGACTTTGCAGGCTCACAGACCGAATTTGGATCGCAAGCAGGCTAAGCAACGGGCGATCGAGATTTTGGAAGCTGTAAAAATTCCCGCCTCTCGGTGGTCGCAATTTCCCCACGAATTTAGTGGCGGAATGCGGCAAAGAGTAGCGATTGCTTTGGCTCTTTTGCTCGATCCGAAGTTAATTGTGGCGGACGAACCGACGACGAGTTTGGATGTAACTGTCGCCGCTCAGATTATGCAGGAATTAACCAGACTTTGCGCGGAACGGGGAACGGCTATTTTGCTAATTTCTCACGATTTGGCGATGGTGGCTGAGTATTGCGATCGCATTGCGGTGATGTACGGCGGCAAAGTCGTGGAAACTGGGCCGGTGCTGGATGTTTTTGAACGCCCGCAACATGAATATACTCGATCGCTCCTGAAAGCAGCTTTGCACATTCAGAAGGAAGAAGGAAGTTCGGCAACGGATTCTGTAACGGATTTAACGGATGTAACGGATAGAGGGGAGAAGGAAAATTATCGGCTTAAGTCCGAGTCAAATTTACCTCTTTTGACTGTGACGGATTTGCAGCAGCACTACAGTTTAGAAAGCAATTTATTAGAGCAGTTGTTTTCCGGGAAACAGCAGGTAATTAAAGCCGTAGATAATGTTAGCTTAGAGCTAGAACGGGGAGAAACCTTGGGGCTGGTAGGGGAGTCAGGCTGCGGCAAAAGTACCTTGTCGCGCACGATTTTGCGCTTGATTCCTCCGACTGGTGGCAAGGTTGAATTTCAAGGAATAGATATCACTGCTCTGAGTAACGATGCTGTCAGGAAGCACCGCCGCCAAATGCAAATGATATTTCAAGACCCCCACGCTTGTTTGAATCCGATGATGACTGTCGGGCAAAGTATTGCTGACCCTTTGTTGATTCACAAATTAGCTAAGGGAGAGGAAGCTAAAAAACAAGTAATCCAAATGTTAGAGCGGGTGGGTTTGACTCCAGGGGGGGATTTCTTTCGCCGCTATCCGGGGGAATTGTCAGGAGGACAACAGCAGCGGGTTTCGATCGCCCGCGCTTTGATTACTCGGCCGCAACTGATTATTTGCGACGAACCAGTGAGTATGCTGGATGCTAGCGTGCAGACTCAAGTATTAGAGCTGATGTTGGAGTTGAAACAGGAATTTAATTTGACTTATCTGTTTATTACCCATGATTTGTGGGTGGCGAGATTTTTTTGCGATCGCATTGCGGTAATGAATGCCGGAAAAATTGTGGAAATCGGCAAGACTAGGGAGATTTTTACTAATCCGCAGCACCCTTATACTCAGCAGTTATTACAAGCAGCTCCTTTATTGGCTCGGACTCAATAAACCAATCTAAAATTGGGGAAATTTGATATCAGCCACCAGCTTCTAGATGGATTTCGGAAATTTCTGATTAAATTGGTTAAAGTGAAGGGATACTTTTCAAATCATCCCACGGACACCAAGCACTATATGGCAGAATCTGACCTAGGCAGTTTTGCGGTGGCCCCCGAAGCCTCACTCGCAATCGCAGAGGATGAGGACACCGAGATCGATCGTCCGACGGTAACTCGATCGTCAGCATACAACAACTGGTCTGCCGACGATCCCGTGGGAGCTTTGTTCAAAGAAATGTCTCGCTATCCTCTACTGACTGCCACCGAAGAGGTGGAGTTAGCTCGTCGCGTTCAAGAATTGGTAGCCCTTCTGGAAGTAGAAGAGCGTTTAAAACAGGAATTGGAAAGAGAGCCAACAAAAGCTGAACTCGCTGCAGCTTTGGGGGTGAGCGAAAGTCAACTGCAACAACTTCGCCACCAGTGTCAATCGGCGAAACGGAAAATGATCAGCTCGAATTTGCGGTTGGTGGTTTCGATTGCGAAACGCTATCTCAACCGAGGCGTGCCTTTTCTAGATTTAATTCAAGAAGGAGCTTTAGGTTTGAATCGAGCCGCCGAAAAGTTCGATCCTGAGAAGGGTTACAAATTTTCTACCTATGCCTATTGGTGGATTCGCCAAGGAATTACTCGGACAATTGCCAATCAAGGGCGGACAATTCGCTTGCCGGTTCACATTGTCGAACAGTTAAATAAACTCAAAAGAGTTTATCGGGATTTAAGGCGTTCTCTTCAACGAAATCCTACGGAAACTGAAGTTGCTAGAGAAATGGAAGTTACTGCCGAACAGCTTCGTTACCTCCAGCAAGTACGCCGGCAATCTTTGTCTCTCAACCACCGCATTGGTACGGAAGAAAGTTCGGAACTTTTGGATGTTCTGGAAGATAGCGCGACGCAATCTCCAGAAGCTCAGATGAATGAGATGATGATGCGCCAAGATATTTTGGAGGTGTTGGACAGTATTTTGACTGAACGGGAAAAAGAGATTGTGGCGATGCGTTACGGTTTGATAACCGGCGAACCTTACACTTTAGAAGAAGTCAGCAGTTTGTTCAATTTGTCCCGCGAACGAGTCCGTCAAATTCAAAATAAGGCAATGCGAAAGTTGCGCCGCCCTCAAGTGACGGAACGATTGAAGGGCTGGTTGAAATGAGCTAAAAAATATTGAATTGGCCTTTTTTAAAGTCTTAAATATCGAATGTATGGTTAACTGGTTAACCAGTTAACGGGCCGGAGCCTGGTAATATCGTTTCCGAGAGCATCGGAATTATATATTTTAATCATTGATAGTGCGAGCGGGGATGCTGATAGTGCGAGCGGGGACGCTCGCACGCTCATAATTCCGATGCTACCGGATTTGATATAACGACTAGAAAAACAGTTAGTAGTGTGGACTTTAGTCCGCTCTTGGGTGGCAGACTAAAGTCCACACTACTAACCAATTTTAAAGCGGTCAATTGACCGGACATGATATGACCAATGACCAATGACTACTGACCAATGACTAATGACTAATGACTACTGACCAATGACTAATGACTAATGACCAATGACTACTGACTACTGACTACTGACTACTGACCAATGACTAATGACTAATGACTACTGACCAATGACCAATGACTAATGACTAATGACCAATGACTAATGACTAATGACTACTGACTAATGACTACTGACCAATGACCAATGACTAATGACTACTGACTACTGACCAATGACTTCTGCTATATTTTTAATTGTTGATTGTCGCTTACTACTTAATTGATTTATGTCTGATGAGGTGATTTTGCGTCCAGCTACCCGCGCAGATGTGCCGGTGCTGTTTGATTTGATTAAGGCTTTGGCTGAATACGAAAAATTATCTCATGCCGTTACTGGTAATGCGGTTGATTTGGAAAATCATTTGTTTGGCGCGAGACCTTTTGCAGAAGCGATTCTCGCAGAGTCGGAAAATCGTGTTGTGGGCTGGGCGCTGTTTTTTTATAATTATTCTACTTTTTTGACTCAGCCGGGGATTTATTTGGAAGATTTGTTTGTGCTTCCTGAGTTTCGAGGGCGCGGTATTGGCAAGTCTTTGATTGTTTATTTGGCGCGGTTGACAGTTGAAAGAAACTGCGGGCGTTTGGAGTGGAGTGTGTTGGATTGGAATGAATTGGCGATCGGATTTTACAAGGGTATTGGTGCTGATGTGATGCCCGAATGGCGGATTTGCCGGGTTGCGGGGGAGTCTTTGGCGAGTTTGGCATCGAAGTAATTCGATCGGCGGGCGATCGTCCTCCGACTCTCAGAAACCGGGTTTTTTGGGGGCTTTACGGCCTGCAACCTCTGTATTTTCGCCAAAAACTCGATTTCGACGCACCCGTGCGTCAATTCTCAGAAACCGGGTTTTTGTGAGCTCTGCAATTGAGAAGGAAATATTTTCGCAAAAAACCCAGTTTCTCGGCCCCCCTGTTTTGTTAGGTAAATTCCAGTCAATAATTGCCCAAAATATAGGAAAATTTAAGTAAAAGTAGATTTACATTGAGAGAGCAGATCGTGGTTATTTGGGTAAACGAGCAAATCGATCCGTCGGGCATTCTTTATTCTTGCATTGCTTGTTGCGATGAGACTCAAGCAAAGGAATGTCACGAATCTTTTGAGCAGAATTTGACGGCAGATCAAAAGCAGCAGGGCTGGGTTGCTACCTTGCGGACTGTTAGTTCTTGGGATGAGGTGCCTGTTAATGCTTTGAAATTGAATTGATCGACGCAAGTCAGTCGATTTTAGATACTTCGGCTTCGCGAGCGTACGAGTTTTAGATTTTAGATTTACTTGCAGCTTCGTGAATCAACGGAGCCCGAAGTGGAGTCTAAAATTTGGGAATTGAGCCTGACGTGAGTGTCGGAAAGCAAGTTCCAGTTTTGGATCTGGTCATCAGCAGATTGAGTTTGCTGTATTTCGTGTAGCAACGGCCGGAAAATACAGCATATAAGTTCGGAAAATGCAAGATAAGTCGATCGCACATTTGTGAGTTGCTAGATGCAGGTTTGTAGTAAGGACTTTAGTCCTGATGGACTAAACGCCAGAGAGAGGACTCGCATTCCGAACGATCGAACGAAAGACACCCAATTTCCCAACTCTCCTCAATCGATCAGCAAACTCGGAGAAGTCAGCACAAAGACATCCCTGGTTCCCACCCCTTCCAATTCCGGTTTAATCGGCGTAGTAAAGTGGAAAAACTGGTGGTCGTCAACCAGCAACAACTCTCCCGGCTGCAGAACTTTATTAAAAACAGGCTTCTCTTTTTTAGCCAAATACAAATGCGTTTCGCCGCCCACAACATTAGTGCGATCGACCGAGAAAATCCCGATAAAATCAGTACCGTCTTGGTGAATGCCTTCCGGTGCGGGGTTACCAAAATTGTGCGGCGAACAAGTCGTCCTGATTTGATGCACTCCGATTTCAGCTTCCGGGTGAATTTTGCAGGAGTCGAAAAAAGCAAAAATTAGTTGTTTGAAGTTATCGAAGGCAATTAGCCGATCGTCCAATTCGGCAAATTCCCGCCTGATATCGCCCACCAACGGATTGTATTCTTTACTTTGAAACAAATAGCCGTGAGGTAACTTAACTAACTCATTTCCGTTCACGACAAACCGCGACAATCTCCTCGAACGATACTTACCCTTAATATAAGGATCTACAGGCATATCGTCAAAAAAATGCTTGAATCCTTCCAGCTTAATCGAGTTTACTTTTTTGAAAGTAAACATGAAAGCATAGTCCAATTGAATGGATTCTAATACCGTTTCCATAGATTATTCTCCATGAATCCTTGCTCCCCTGCGAAAATTTGCCCTAGGGAGGTGTATGTTTCTAGTCTAGCTTAGGTTTTTTGTGAGTGTCATTAAAAAAAAATACAAAAATTGCAAAGATATCGTAAAGATGGCAAACGATATTCGAGCGACGCGCCAACCAATTAATTCCCGCAATCTAAAATCTAAAACTTGTACGCGACTTGTCCGCTGGCGTAGCCGAAGCAAGCCGAAGTATCTAAAATCGATCAACCGCTTTCACCAGCGACTGACAGGCCCGCAGGAAAACGGCCACATCCACCCCAAGTGCAACGTACTGAACGCCAGCATCAATCCACTGCTGGGCGATTTCGGGGTTTTCGGCAAAAGTACCCGCCGCTTTGCCTGCACTGCGGATGGTTTGTACCGCCTCCTGCATCATGTCGATGACTCGGGGATCGCGCACTTGGCCGGGAATGCCGATCGACTGCGACAGATCGTAAGGCCCCAGAAAAATCACATCAACCTGCGGCACCGTCACAATTTCTGCCAGATTGTCAATGCCACCCTTACCTTCAACATGAATCACAACCAAAGATTCATCGTTGAGTTTGTCAGTAATATTTGTACCTGCCGCCGTGTAAAGTCCCGCCCGCGTAGCAAAGGAAAGGCCGCGCGAACCCAGAGGACTGTATTTAGCACTTTTGACAGCCATTTCCGCATCAATTTTGCTTTCAATTTGAGGTACTTGAACGCCCGCGCTGCCGATGTCGAGAGCTCGTTGAATTTGCGGCCCGTCGTTTTTGCGGACGCGAACAATCGGTGCAATGCCGCAGCAGTCGGCCGCGCGGCACAAATCTTCAGCAGCAAGTGGATGTAAGGGGCCGTGTTCCATGTCGATGACGGCAAAATCAAATCCAGCATGACCGCAGATTTCTATGAATGCGGGATAGGCGCAGTTCATGAATAAACCGAGAACAGTTTCGCCTTGTTTGATTTTTTGTTTAAGTTGGTTGTGACGCATGATTTTGATGTTTTTTTACCGCAGATGAACGCGAATTGACGCGGATTTTTTTAGATTTTATAGATCGTCATAATAAGTAGCAATAAGTTGATTTAGGTTAAAAGAATTGAGAGAAGTTTTTTGGCTGCTTTTGCTTCTATTTTAAAGGGAATTAAGCACAAAAGCCATGCTAAAAAAAACATTCCTAGAATTGGCAAAAATATTGCTCCCACCGATGGTTCGACAAACCAAGCAAATAAAGAAAATGTTCCAATACTGCCAGTAGTCCACAGCCAAAGAATCATCAATCCTAGCACGATTTTATGCAATACCATCCTGATTTTGATGGAACAACCGAACGGTTGAGAATCGATATTTCCTTTGATAATTGGCAAAAATAAATTGCGGCCGATCGCGATGCGATTGATTTGGAAGGTATTGCCCGAAATTGTGCCTTCATAAGGTTTGGCAGGTGGCGGGGCGAAGGGTAGAATGATCCTAAAAAGTTTGGGAGGAGTGACAACTTCCTCCAACCTTTGCAAAACTTCAGAAAAGGTTAAACTTGTCGTAATTGTTAAACTCTCAAAAAAAATCAACGCTCTAAAAAATTGGACTATTTTGAGCACAAGCTCGCTCCTGCTTTTAGATAGTGGTAGATGGTCTTAATTCCTATTATATAAAACAATTTTGCCGTGGCCGCACCGCAAAATACCAGTATACTGCAAAACAAACATTTAAATGCTATGAATATTTTTCGCTGATGTCAAGATTAATGCCCCAACCAGCGATGAAACTGCGACGGTATCTATTGTCGCTCAAAGGTCTATCGCTCGTCAGCTTCACCCTCAGCCTAATTACCTCAATCTCAGCTATTACCCCAACATTAGCCGCGCCGACTCGCCATCGAGGCAATCAACTAATCGGCAGTTAAAAAGGCTTGCTAGCGTGGCGCACAGCGCACTTAACCGACATTATTGATTTGCCGGTCAAATTTCCTCTCAGGGAACTTCCGCACTGGATCGACCTGCATTGCATTCCTTCCCAAAATATCTTAAACTTATCTGCTATAGGGTATGTTTAGCTGTATGACATCTACGGTTTCTGCATCAATAAATGATTTAGACGATTCAAGTCAGATGAAAGATCGAGTCAGTTTGACCTGGCGTGAGTTTTTATTAGAGTTAGTTTGAATTGCAGAATAGTGCTACAATCAAATGTAATTTTTCCTAAATTTTTATTTTGCCAAATATGCTCGTAACTACTCTAACTAAGTTTACTTGATAAGGATTTAATAGGGAGCATCTCACTTTTGCAGCCAAGCTAGAAATTGGAGGTAGGAGGCAGGAGACAGGAGACAGGAGGAAAGAGGAAGAAAGAAGGAGTCAAAAGAAGTCTTTTTAGAAATATGAGATGCTCCCATTTAATATTTTTTTGGCTTCTATGCCCTTCGGAAATTTTGGATGTGTTTAATGATTTTGTCTGATTTATGCAAAACTTCATCAAAAGTTAGATTGCTCGAAATTATAGCGGTTATCAAAAAAGTGAAGTATGCCCAATCCCTCCGCTTCGCTCCGCCCAATCCCTCCGCTTCGCTCCGCCCTATGCCCTATGCCCAATCCCTCCGCTTCGCTCCGCCCAATCCCTCCGCTTCGCTCCGCCCAATCCCTCCGCTTCGCTCCGCCCAATCCCTCCGCTTCGCTCCGCCCAATCCCTCCGCTTCGCTCCGCCCAATCCCTCCGCTTCGCTCCGCCCAATGCCCGCTCCCGGATAGTACCTCATATTTCTGAAAAAGGCTATATACCAATCTAAAAATGTAGCAAATACTTATAATATTTAATAATTTTGCTCGTTGACTTAATCCTGATATTCAAACTGTGTTTTGTTGTTAAAATTTGTCTAAAATAAAACAACTGCCCCGATCGCGCCGCGAAATACCAGTATTATAGAAATTCATTCACTTTTTGGTCATTGGCTGTAAGTGTATTGATTTGTGTTAAAATTTAACCTAAAATTTCTGATGAAACTTCCGAAGTATATGTTTTCGCTCAAAGGTCGATCGCTCGTCACCTTCACCCTCAGCCTAATTACCTCAATCTCAGTTATTACCCCAACATTCGCCGCACCGACTCGCAATCCCGACAAAGAGGAAACTTGCGACATTCTCGTAGCAGGCGGCGGGCTCGCAGGTGCCGCTACCGCCTACGAAGGTTTGCTGGCGGGGCGCACCGTTTGCATCACAGAAATTACTGACTGGGTAGGCGGTCAAATTTCCTCCCAGGGAACTTCCGCACTCGATGAAAGAGACACTCAGCGATCGCTCTTATTTTACCCCCGCGGCTACCTAGAATTGCGGCGGCGAATCAAAGAACATTACGGGAGGCTAAATCCCGGCGGCTGTTGGGTTAGCTATTCCTGTTTCATGCCCTACGACGGCCACAAAATTTTATTTGGCATCTTGCAAGATGCTGCCAAAAAAGGCAACGGTAAGCTAAAATGGTTTCCCAATACCGTAATTAAAGAACTAGCAATTACTCCGGCTGTGGCGGAGAATGCCGTTGGCGGACAACAAATTAAAAGTGCGATCGCCATTCAACACAAACCGGCCCCAAACACCCCGCCAATCAACACCGAAACCCTGTCTAAAACCATCGAAGATGCCTATCGCTACGAAAATTCAGCGCGATTTAACAAAACTATTATTCGGTTTATTCCCAAACCACCTAACCAATCAAATTCAAAACCTAGAGGTGCAGATTGGTACGTTGTAGATGCGACAGAAACAGGCGAATTAATCGGACTTGCCGATGTTCCCTACCGCCTCGGAATTGACCCGCGTTCCCCTCTCGAACCTTCCTCCGCCAGCCCCGAAGGCGACCCTTACTGCACACAAGGTTTTACCTACACCTTTGCGATGGAAGCAACGAAGGAACCACAGCAGCATCAAATACCATCTTTCTATCAACAATACGCTCCTTACTACAGTTACGAACTGGCTAGATTAGCCAGCTTTCCGCTAGTTTTTAGCTACCGCCAAATTAAAACCATGAGACCGGATGAGCCGCGCCCTTCCGACCCCAAGAAATTCCCGATTTATCCTGGGGATATTTCCATGCAAAACTGGACTTGGGGGAATGACTACCGTCCCGGTTCGGCCGAGGATAATTTAATTTATTCTCGCGCGCAATTGGAGGCTAACGGTCAACTGCAACCGGGCGCATGGATGGGTGGTTTGCGAACGGAAACTTTGCGCCGTGGCGAAGAAAATGCTAAAGGATTTTTCTACTGGTTGGTAGCAGGAACTACTGACTCGCAATTAGGTAATGGAGTGAAAAAGCCTTATCCAAATAATCGTTTTTTGAGCGGTTTGGATACGCCGATGGGGACTGTTCACGGACTTTCTAAATATCCTTATATGCGGGAAGGCCGGCGGATTATTGGGCGCCCGACTTTGACTCAGCCTCAAGGTTTTACAGTGTGGGAAGTTGATATGTCTCGGACTGACTTTAGGGCGGATTTTTACCGCGAGAATTTGTCGAAAGAAGAGTACCGAGATTTGTGGTTGGCTGTGGGTGGTTTGAATGCGCCGGCTTTGGCTGTGGGAAGTCAGACTGTTGAGGAGACAAAATCGCGATCGCGCGCCCGGATTTATCCTGATAGTGTGGGTATCGGTCATTACGCGATCGACTTTCACCCCTGCATGACCAACAGCCCGCCAGAAGCGCCGGGAAACACCGAACGCGAAGGAACTCGCAAAGGCCAAGGACAAGCTTATCCCTTCCAAATACCGCTGCGGGCAATGATCCCTCAAAAAATTGATAATATGTTAGTCGCGGGTAAAAGTATTGCTACCAGCCACACGGCGGCGGCGGCTTATCGAGTGCATTCTTTTGAATGGTCTGCCGGCGCTGCGGCGGGCATTACCGCTGCTTTTTCCCTACAAAATCGGATTTTACCCTATGAATTAGTAGACGAATTACCCGCCCGCGAGCCGAATTTAGAGGCTTTGCAATTGCGGTTACAACAAAATCATAATCCGATCGCCTTTCCGGGTACTTCTATCTTCAATAGTTCGTGGCAAAATTGGAAATAATCGCACTTGGTAAGTAGATTACTATCATAAACACCGATCGCGCGATCGGACGACCCTCCGTTCTCCGGCTGCAGACTAAACTCCGCACTACAAACCTTACTTATTGCAGTTCGCGCGATCGGACGACCCTCCGTTCTCCGGCTGCGGACTAAACTCCGCACTACAAACCTTACTTATTGCGGTAAATTAACAGGATATTATATTACCCGATCCATGCCAATTTACCATCAACCTTTTGACAGAAGCAATCAGCCACTAATTTAGTCAAACAATAACAATACCATCTCAAAAAAACTGATTAGAGCGACGCTTGCCGCCCGCAAGCCAGATATCTTCCACCACCAACGCCTTCTAGCCGCGCCAAACCCCTTCCAACTCCCCAAAGGTAACAGTAATGTCAACTGCAGAACTAACAAAACCCAATCCAAATAATGTTTATGCCAAACAGCTACTCAGAACCTTAGTAGCTGTCAAAAAAGGAGACTTCTCAGCTAGGATGCCCATAGACCAGACAGGTCTAGCCGGGAAAATTGCTGACGAACTTAACGACATTATCGAACTCAATCAGAGAATGGCCGCCGAACTCGATCGCATCGGCACAGTTGTCGGGAAAGAAGGCAAAATCGCCCAGCGGGCCACCATCGGCAACGTTGAAGGTTCCTGGGCAGCTAGCGTCAATTCTGTCAATACCCTAATTACAGATTTAGTGCAACCAACCTCAGAAACCGCCAGAGTAATTCGGGCCGTAGCAAAAGGAGATTTATCGCAAACCATCCCCCTAGAAATAGAAGAAAGACCACTCAAAGGGGAATTCCTTCAAACAGCCAAAATTGTCAACACAATGGTAGACCAATTGAGTTCCTTCGCCTCAGAAGTAACCAGAGTTGCTAGGGAAGTAGGAACCGAAGGCAAATTAGGCGTACAAGCAGAAGTGGAAGGAGTAGCAGGAACCTGGAAAGATTTAACAGATTCAGTTAACTCAATGGCCGGTAATTTAACAGCCCAAGTCCGCAACATTGCCGAAGTGACAACCGCCGTAGCCAATGGCGATTTATCGAAAAAAATTACCGTCGATGTTAAAGGAGAAATTCTCGAACTGAAAAACACGATTAACGTCATGGTGGATCAGTTGAGTTCCTTCTCATCTGAAGTAACCAGAGTTGCTAGAGAAGTAGGAACCGAAGGCAAATTAGGCGTACAAGCAGAAGTCCAGGGAGTTGCAGGAACCTGGAAAGATTTAACAGATTCAGTTAACTCAATGGCCGGTAATTTAACAGCCCAAGTCCGCAACATTGCCGAAGTGACAACCGCTGTAGCCAATGGCGATTTATCTAAGAAAATTACTGTCGATGTTAAAGGCGAAATTTTTGAACTGAAAAACACGATTAACATCATGGTGGATCAGTTAAATTCCTTCGCCTCAGAAGTAACGAGAGTTGCTAGAGAAGTTGGTTCCGAAGGTAAACTTGGCGGTCAAGCAGAAGTTAAAGGAGTTGCGGGAACTTGGAAAGATTTAACTGATAGCGTTAACTTCATGGCCGGCAGTTTGACATCACAAGTCCGCAACATTGCTGATGTGACAACCGCTGTGGCCAAAGGCGATTTATCTAAGAAAATTACTGTTGATGTTAAAGGTGAAATTCTGGAGTTAAAAAACACCGTCAACACGATGGTGGATCAACTTAATTCCTTCGTATCAGAAGTAACCAGAGTGGCGCGGGAAGTAGGAACCGAAGGCAAATTAGGCGTACAAGCAGAAGTCCAGGGAGTTGCAGGAACCTGGAAAGATTTAACGGATTCTGTTAACTCGATGGCCAACAATTTAACAGCCCAAGTCCGCAACATTGCTGATGTGACGACTGCTGTTGCTAACGGTGACTTATCTAAGAAAATTACGGTACAGGTTAAAGGCGAAATCTTAGAACTAAAAAATACCATTAACGTGATGGTGGATCAACTTAATTCCTTCGCCTCAGAAGTAACGCGGGTGGCGAGGGAAGTAGGTTCGGAAGGTAAACTAGGCGGTCAAGCGGATGTCCGAGGCGTAGCAGGAACCTGGAAGGATTTAACGGATTCTGTTAACTTTATGGCCGGTAGTTTGACGGCGCAAGTGCGGAATATTGCGGCGGTGACGACTGCTGTAGCAAATGGCGATTTATCTAAGAAAATTACTGTTGATGTTAAAGGTGAAATCCTAGAGTTAAAAAACACTGTCAACACGATGGTTGACCAGTTAAATTCCTTCGCCTCAGAAGTAACCAGAGTTGCGAGGGAAGTAGGAAGCGAAGGGAAATTAGGCGTGCAAGCTGAGGTGAAAGGAGTTGCAGGAACCTGGAAAGATTTAACTGATTCAGTTAACTCGATGGCGGGGAATTTAACAGCCCAAGTCCGCAACATTGCTGAAGTGACAACTGCTGTGGCCAATGGCGATTTATCTAAGAAAATTACTGTCGATGTCAAAGGGGAAATTCTTGAACTGAAAAACACGATTAACATCATGGTAGATCAGTTGAGTTCCTTCTCTTCAGAAGTAACCAGAGTTGCGAGGGAAGTAGGAACCGAAGGCAAATTAGGCGTACAAGCTTATGTGCGCGGGGTAGGGGGAACTTGGAAAGATTTAACTGATTCTGTTAACTTGATGGCGGGAAATTTGACGGCGCAGGTGCGGAATATTGCGGAAGTGACGAAGGCGGTAGCAAATGGAGATTTGTCTAAGAAAATTACCGTTGATGTTAAAGGCGAAATTCTGGAGTTGAAAGATACTATTAATGTGATGGTGGATCAGCTTAATTCCTTCGCTTCTGAGGTGACGCGGGTGGCGCGGGAGGTGGGAACTGAGGGTAAATTGGGCGGTCAAGCTGAGGTGAAAGGAGTTGCGGGGACTTGGAAAGATTTAACCGACAATGTAAACTCGATGGCGGAGAATTTGACGGCGCAAGTGCGGGGTATTGCTAAAGTTGTGACGGCGGTGGCGAATGGCGATTTGAAGCGTAAATTAATCCTGGAAGCTAAGGGAGAAATTGCGACTCTGGCTGATACGATTAACGAGATGATCGATACGCTGGCGACGTTTTCCGATCAAGTTACTACAGTGGCGCGGGAAGTTGGAATTGAAGGGAAATTGGGTGGTCAGGCGAAGGTTCCGGGTGCGGCGGGGACGTGGCGAGATTTGACGGACAATGTGAATGAATTGGCGGCGAATTTGACTACTCAGTTGCGGGCGATCGCCGAAGTGGCAATTGCTGTTACCAGAGGCGATTTAACGAGGTCAATTTCCGTCGCTACTGAAGGAGAAGTTGCCATTGTCAAAGATAATCTAAACCAGATGATCGCCAATCTCCGGGAGACCACGCATAAAAATACTGAGCAAGATTGGCTGAAAACAAATCTGGCTAAGTTCACTCGAATGCTACAAGGTCAGCGGGATTTAGAAACAGTTTCTAAACTAATTTTATCTGAACTGACGCCGCTGGTTTCTGCTCAGCATGGTGTATTCTTTTTGATGGAATCTATAGAACACGATCCGTTTCTCAAACTGTTAAGTACCTACGCCTACCGGGAACGCAAGCATCTAGGAAATAGATTCAGTTTAGGCGAAGGTTTGGTCGGACAGTGCGCCCTGGAAAAAGAACGAATACTGTTGACGGAAGTGCCGGAAAATTACGTTAAAATTAGCTCGGGATTGGGAGAATCTTCGCCGCTGAATGTCGTGGTTTTACCCGTATTGTTTGAGGGACAAGTGACGGCGGTAATCGAGTTAGCTTCGTTCCGCCGCTTCAGCGAAATACATTTGACATTTTTAGACCAACTTACAGAAAGTATCGCGATTGTTTTAAATACAATTGCGGCGAGTATGCGGACGGAAGAGTTATTAAAACAGTCGCAGTCTTTGACAGAAGAGTTGCAAACTCAGCAAAGGGAACTAACGGAAACTAACAAGCGTCTCGAACAACAAGCGCAGTCGCTCCGCGCATCTGAGGAACTGTTGAAAAATCAGCAGGATGAGTTGCAACAAACGAATGAAGAATTAGAAGAACAAGCTGAATTGTTGGCGCTGCAAAATAAGGAAGTTGAGCGGAAAAACCGAGATATTGAACAGGCGAGGGCGTTGCTGGAAGAAAGAGCCGAACAGTTGGCTCTAACTTCTAAGTATAAGTCGGAGTTTCTGGCAAATATGTCTCACGAGTTGCGAACTCCGCTGAATTCGCTGTTGATTCTGGCTCGATTGCTTTCTGATAATCCTGACGGCAATTTGAGTTCTAAGCAAGTTGAATACACGCGCACTATTTATTCGGCGGGAACTGATTTGTTAGAGCTGATTAATGACATTTTGGATCTTGCTAAGATTGAATCGGGCACGATGTCGGTGGATATTGAGCAAGTTTTGTTTGGGGATTTGCGAGAGCATTTGGATCGAACTTTCCGCCAAATTGCTCTGGATAAGAAGTTGAGTTATCAAATAGAGCTTGAGGCTGGGTTGCCAAAAGGTATCTATACTGATGCTAAACGGCTGCAACAAGTTTTGAAGAATCTTCTCTCTAATGCTTTTAAGTTTACTGAACGGGGTGAGGTGAAGTTGCGTGTCGAAGTAGTGCGGGAAGGGTGGAGTTTAGAGGTTGAAGCTTTAACGAGTTCTGCTACTGTTTTGGCTTTCTCGGTTAGCGATACGGGGATTGGGATTTCTGCTGACAAACACAGGGTTATTTTTGAGGCTTTCCAACAAGCTGATGGTAGCACTAGCCGGAAATACGGGGGCACGGGTTTGGGTTTGTCGATTAGTAGAGAAATTGCTAATCTGTTAGGGGGAGAAATTAAGTTGACGAGTCGCGCTGGTGAGGGTAGTAAATTCACGCTTTATCTGCCGCAAACTTATCAAGAATCTGGCATAATGAACGATCGCGATTCTGGAACCGACAACCCAACGCCCCAGTTGCCGCCTGGTGTTTCTGTGACTGTTCCTTCGCCGAATTTCCATTTGCCCATCGCGCCTTATCCGTCGGTTACAATATCTGATGACCGAGAAAATATTGAGAGTGGCGATCGCATTCTTTTGATTATCGAGGATGATGTCAATTTTGCTCGGATTCTGGTGGATATGGCGCAGGAACAGGGTTTTAAAGCTTTGGTTGCTTTGCGGAGCGATATCGGTTTGGCGATGGCGCGAGAGTTCAAGCCAACTGCGATTATGCTTGATCTAAATTTGCCTGTGATGGATGGCTGGACGGTGCTCGATCGCCTAAAGCACGACGCGAGTACGCGCCACATTCCGGTTCACATTGTATCAGTTGAAGAAGGGCGGCAGCGCAGTTTGCAGTTAGGGGCGATCGCCTATTTACAAAAGCCTGTCAGTCATGAGGCGCTGAGCAAATCTTTGACTGATATTAAGGGTTTTGTGGATCGACCGGTGAAAAATTTGCTCGTTGTCGAAGACGACGCAACGCAACGTCTTAGCATTGTGGATTTAATCGGCAATCACGATGTTTCAACGACGGCTGTGGGTAGCGGTGCAGAGGCGCTAGAAACTTTGAAGTCTGGGCATTTTGACTGCATTGTGCTCGATTTGGGACTGCCAGATATGACTGGTTTTGAACTGATCGAACAGATCAAGCAAGAGCCGAATTTGAAAAGTTTGCCGATTATTATTTATACGGGCAAAGAGTTGACGAGAACTGAAGAAACTCAACTGAAGCGCATGGCGGAAACAATAATTATTAAAGATGTGCGATCGCCAGAGCGGCTTTTGGATGAAACTGCTTTGTTCTTGCACCGAGTCCAAGCAAATTTGCCGGAACCGAAGCGCCAAATGCTAGAACAGTTGTATCAAACAGATTCGACACTCGCGGGCAAAAAAGTCTTGATTGTTGACGACGATGTGCGGAATATCTTCGCCCTCACGAGTATGCTGGAGCGCCATCTAATGCAAATTGTGTTTGCTGAAAACGGCCGAGAGGGTATTGCTCAGTTGCAAAATACGCCTGACATAAATATTGTGTTGATGGACGTGATGATGCCGGAGATGGACGGTTACGAAACAATGGAAGCAATTCGCAAGATGCCTCAATTCGGTTCGCTACCAATGATTGCTCTTACCGCGAAAGCTATGAAGGGCGATCGGGAAAAATGTATCGAAGCTGGAGCGTCTGACTACATCACGAAGCCTGTTGATACGGAACAATTGCTCTCGCTGCTGCGCGTTTGGCTTTATAGATGAAATAAGTCATTAGTCATTAGTCATTAGTCATTAGTCATTAGTCATTAGTGATTAGTGATTAGAGATTAATCATTAAGCTGTCGGATATTTAAATTGTATGTCAAAAAACAATTCCCCGTCTTGTGGGGTGTCCCGCCCGCCCTGAATATACAATTTAAATGCGCTACAGCTTAGTCATTAGTCATTGTGGATTGTGGGCTGTGGACTGTGGGCTGTGGACTGTAGGCTGTGGACTGATGACAAATCACAAATAACTAAGGACTAATAACAAATAACAAATAACTAAGGACTAAGGACTAAGGACTAATGACTAAGGACTAATGACTAAGGACTAATGACTAAGGACTAAGGACTAAGGACTAAGGACTAAGGACTAAGGACTAAGGACTAAGGACTAAGGACTAAGGACTAAGGACTAATGACTAAGGACTAATGACTAAGGACTAAGGACTAAGGACTAAGGACTAAGGACTAAGGACTAAGGACTAAGGACTAAGGACTAAGGACTAAGGACTAAGGACTAAGGACTAATGACTAAGGACTAATGACTAAGGACTAATGACTAAGGACTAATGACTAATGCCCGAAACCCATGAACTTGAAACAATCGAAATTCAACTCCTACTAGAGGGAATATTTCGCTATTACGGATTTGATTTTCGTAATTATGCTCTTGCGTCTATCAAGCGTCGCATTTGGAACACTATTCGCTCGGAACGGCTCACCACGGTCTCTGGACTTCAGGAAAAGATACTCCACAATCCGGCCTGTCTAGAGCGTTTTTTGGTGGATGTTTCTGTTAATGTAACTACGATGTTTCGCGACCCTAAATTTTACATTAGTTTCCGAAAAAAAGTAGTACCGATGCTGCGTACTTATCCTTTTATTCGCATTTGGCACGCTGGATGTTCAACGGGAGAAGAAGTCTATTCTATGGCAATTTTGCTGCAAGAAGAAGGGCTTTATGACCGCTGTCGAATTTACGCTACTGACATGAACGAATTAGTGTTGAAAACAGCCAAGGCTGGTATATTTCCTTTGAAACAAATGCAAGAATATACGCAGCTCTACCACCAAGCAGGGGGCAAGAAAGCGTTTTCTGAGTATTATACTGCTGCCTATGAAAATGCTATTTTTGGGTCTTCACTTAAAGATAACATGGTCTTTGCTCACCACAACTTAGCAACCGATACTTCTTTTAATGAATTTAATGTAATTGTGTGCCGCAATGTGCTGATTTATTTCAATTCACAGCTCCAAGAGCGGGTACACAAGCTTTTTTATGAGAGTTTGGGAATGTTTGGAGTTTTAGGATTAGGACATCAGGAGTCTCTCACTTTTACGCCTTATGAAAAAAACTATGAAGCAGTTGAAAGAAGTGACAAAATCTACCGCAAAATTAAATAAAAATATTTTTGAGATAGTGGTTGTTGGCACGTCTTTGGGAGGGCTAGATGCTCTGACTGTCCTGCTGGGAGATTTGCCACAAAGTTTTCCTTTACCTGTGGTTATTGTCCAACACCGCCACAAGACTTCTCCCAACAGGCTTACTGATTTTTTACAACAGCAAAGCTCTCTCCAAATCACGGAGGCCGAGGACAAAGAGCCGATCGCACCTGGCCGGGTTTACTTGGCTCCCGCTGACTATCACTTGCTCGTAGAATTGCCTTGGGTGGAGAAATTTAGCCTTGATGAAAACGACGGTACAGCATGGAAGAGCGCGGCGGTGGAGCCGATAGACAATTCAAAATCCCCAATCCTCAGTCGCGTTTCTCCTACATTTGCACTATCAACTGATGCTCCTGTCTGCCACGCGCGGCCCTCTATCGATGTGCTGTTTGAGTCTGCTGCTGATGCGTTTGGGGAGCGCGCTATTGGCATAATTTTAACAGGAGCTAGTTCTGATGGTACTGCTGGGCTGGCAAAAATTAAAGCTGAAGGAGGATTGACATTTGTGGAGGAACCGGATTCTGCTCTCTGCCGGACAATGCCTGCATCTGCGATCGCAAATGTTGAAGTAGACTGGATTTTACCCCTTTCTCAAATCGCTCCCTGTTTGGTCAATTTGCTAACAATTAAAAATTAAAAAATTTATGAATGTGCAGCCCGAAGATCGAGTAAATGTCCTGATAGTTGACGATCGCTCAGAAAATTTGGTGGCTCTGGAAGCTATTTTGAAGAACCAGTCTTATAATTTAGTCAAGGCAAATTCAGGCGCAGAAGCTCTGAGATGTCTGCTTCATCAAGATTTTGCGGTAATTTTGCTTGATGTGCAGATGCCGGGAATGGATGGATTTGAGACAGCAACAATGATTCGCTCTAGAGATCGATCGCGATCGACTCCGATTATTTTTATCACAGCATTCAGCAGCAATGACACCCACGTATTTAAAGGTTATTCTCTGGGTGCGGTGGATTACCTCTTCAAACCGTTGGAACCGGAAATATTGACATCGAAGGTGGCGGTATTTGTGGAATTGTTCCAAAAAACTGCCGAGGTGAAGCGACAAGCAACAGAGTTAACTGCTGTTAATAATGAACTAAGTAAAAGTGAAGAACGATTTCGGACTTTGTGTGCTTGTTCGCCCCTGGGAATTTACTTAGCTGATGTTGCAGGCCGTTGTACTTACCTGAATCCCCGATGTCAAGCGATTTCTGGGTTAATTTTGGAGGAAAGCTTGGTGTCAGTTTGGCAGCGGTCAGTTCATCCTGAAGACCGCGATCGCGTAGTAGCAGATTGGTCGGGTTGGATTAAAGAAGGTCAGGAATATTCGAGTGAGTTTCGATTAGTTGATAACGAAGATGTGCGTTGGATTAACGTACAGTCTTCGCCAATGTTTTCGGATTTGGGAATACTGCTCGGTCACGTTGGAACTGTTAGAGATGTCACAGACCGCAAGCAAGCAGAGGAAGAACGCGGCCGACTGCTCCGCGAACAAGTAGCGCGGCAAGAAGCTGAGAGAGCTAACCAGATGAAGGATGAATTTTTGGCTATTCTCTCCCACGAACTCCGTACTCCTTTAAATGCGATTCTCGGCTGGTCTAGGCTGCTTCGGGCAAAAAAGTTTGACCAAGCAACGGTTGATAAAGCTCTAGAGACTATTGAGCGCAATGCTAAATCTCAAGCGCAACTCGTTGAAGATATTTTAGATGTTTCGCGAATTTTGCGCGGAAAATTAAATTTTAATTTGTATCCGATTCAGTTAAAAAATGTGATTGAAATGGCAATTGATTCTCTGAAACCGCTGGCAGAGACAAAATCAATTGCGATCGTATTTCAAGCTGACTCAAAGGTTGGTAAAGTTATAGGCGATAGCGATCGCTTGCAGCAAGTAGTCTGGAATTTGCTTTCTAATGCGATTAAATTTACTCCTGAAGGGGGTAAAGTAGATGTGCGGTTGGAGTTAGTGGGCGATGAGGCGCAAATTCAGGTAATTGATAGCGGAATTGGTATTAATCCTGATTTTCTGCCTTATGTTTTCGATCGCTTCCGACAAGCTGATAGCAGCACAACGAGGTCTTATGGGGGTTTGGGGCTGGGATTGGCGATCGTCAGTCACTTGGTGGAACAGCACGGCGGTAATGTTAGGGCAGAGAATAATCCGGGCGAGGGTGCGAAATTCACGGTTTTTCTGCCAGTTGTTGAGAGAAACGGGGAAGGTGCTGTTGATGATTGCTTTGAACTCGATGAGGTGTCAGAGGCTCTACCAACTTTGGCTAATTTGCAATTGCTGGTGGTGGATGATGACGATGACACGCGGGACTTTTTGATTGCTGTACTCGAAGAGGAAGGAGCTGTGGTGCGATCGGCGACATCGGTGGCCGAGGCTCTAGCTGCACTGGAGAGTTTTTGGCCGGATGTGCTGCTGAGCGACATTGGAATGCCGCAAGCAGACGGCTATGAGTTAATCGCGCGGGTGAAAGAAATGGAAGTGCTGCGCGAGCGAAAAATGCCTGCGATCGCCCTGACTGCTTACGTGAGAGAGTCCGATCGCCGACAAGCGCTGGAAGCTGGTTTCCAGATGCACTTATCTAAACCTGTTGAGGTAACTAAGTTAATTGCAGGAATTGCCAACCTCGCAGGAATCCTCAGAAATCCGGTGGGCCTCAAAGCTGTTGCATCATTCAATTTAAAAGGCCACAGATCCGACGCTCAAAGGGACTCGGCGGTTGAAACCGCCTGAGAGTAAAACTATCGCCGATCGACAGCGACGGGGTATCTAAGCCGGATTTGGTAAGTGGTACTGCATTTAAATTGTATTGGGCGATCGGGCGGCACATCAAAAAGCCTCAAATCCTCAAATCCTCTCCCCCTCTCCCCCTTTCTCCCGATCCCTCTCCCCATATCCCCCTTTCCCGTGCCGATTACCAAGAAAAATATTAAACTAGCTGAAAGGACGAGCGATCGACAGTTCGGAACAAGACACCGGTGTTTCCCCAAAAAACCGGACATTTACCGTTTTTTGCTTTAACCTGCCTTTCAACTACAAAATTACCTGACATTCAATACATGAATATTTTTAGCAGTCTGCTTTCCGCGCCAACTAAACAACCCCAAGTCACAAAACAGCGTCGAGGCATTGAAATTAAGTCGGAACGCGAAATCGAAATAATGCGGCAGGCGGCGAAAATTGTCGCAACCGTACTGAAAGAAATTTCGCAAATTGTGAAACCGGGAATGACTACTGCTGATTTGGATGTTTATGCCGAAAAACGCATCCGAGAAATGGGTGCAACTCCCAGTTTTAAAGGCTATCACGGTTTCACCGGCTCGATTTGCTCCAGCATTAATAACGAAGTTGTTCACGGCATCCCCAGCCGCAAAAAAGTAATTCGTGCCGGAGATGTTCTGAAAGTAGATACGGGAGCATATTACCAAGGTTTTCACGGCGATTCTTGCATCACGATCGCAGTTGTGGAGGTGACACCGGAATCTGCAAAATTAATTAGAGTCGCAGAAGAAGCTCTCTATAAAGGTATCGAACAAGTGAAGGCTGGAGCTTATTTGCTCGATCTCGCCGGTGCGATCGAAGATCATGTCAAAAGCAACGGTTTTAGTATCGTTGAGGAGTTTACCGGCCACGGTGTCGGGCGCAATTTGCACGAGGAACCGTCGGTTTTCAATTTCCGCACTCGCGAAATGCCGAATGTGAAATTGCGATCGGGTATGACATTGGCGATCGAGCCAATTCTGAATGCGGGTTCTAAGTACACTCGGACGCTGGCTGACAAGTGGACTGCTGTAACGGTGGATAATGCTATGTCGGCTCAGTTTGAGCATACTGTGTTGGTGACGGACACCGGTTATGAAATTTTGACCGATCGTTCAAAAGTTTAAGTCGGAATAGTTCAAGAATAGACAAGATTGTAAAAGTCCTTTTCATCAACTTTTAGGGCGGATCTTCGTCCCACAAGAAAAAAAGATTTTTGTGGGATGAGTTTTTAGCTGATCTGGGATCGATTAACCGCAATACTAATATTAGTTCGTAGTGCGGACTTAAGTTCGCACTACAAACCAAGCGTTTTTGCGGTTAATTGAGCGGATATGATATTATAGCCACTCCTAACTATTTTGGTAATCTTGTCTGTTGCAGCAAAACAAAACTCAAAACTCTTGAGTTGAACCACAATTTTTTGAATTGCTTCTATAGATGGAGTGACAAGAATAGTTAAATTCAGCTAAGTTCAAAGATAATAGCGATCAAACGTAAGGGTAACGGATATGTCAGCACGATTATTATTGGTAGATGATGAACCGGGCTTGCGGGAAGCGGTACAAGCTTATTTGGAAGATAGCAATTTTTCGGTTGAGGTTGCCAGTAATGCTCGGGATGGGTGGGAACTCTTGCAGCAGCACAATCCTGATTTGGTGATTTCAGACATTATGATGCCGCAGGTGGACGGCTATCAGTTTCTCAAGCAAGTGCGGGAAGATCCTCGTTATAAGGCTTTGCCGGTGGTGTTTTTGACGGCTAAGGGGATGACGGGCGATCGCATTCAAGGCTATCAAGCCGGCTGCGATGCTTATCTTTCTAAACCCTTCGATCCCGACGAATTAGTAGCAATTGTCACCAATTTGTTAGCGCGCCGCGCGGCTGCTAAGGAGACAGGCGAAAATGCTGAAAGTCCTGATATTGCTGCTTTGGCTAGCCAAATGGCGAGAATTGAGTCTTTGTTGAGCGGGCGGAGTTCGATCGTCCAAAGTGCTTCGCCGATTAAAATTGATTTGACTCCGCGAGAGCAAAGTGTTTTGGATTTGGTTGCTCAAGGTTTGATGAATAAAGAAATTGCTCGCCGTTTGGAAACTAGCGTGCGGAATGTGGAAAAGTACGTCAGTCGCTTGTTTAGCAAGACTGGTACTAACAGCCGTACTGAGTTGGTTCGCTACGCGCTCGAACACGGCTTGACTAAGTAGGATTCCTCTCGACTTTGCTTAGGGCTCTTCCTCCCCGATCTGCGTTACCAGGCTCTTCCTGGTAACGAGAATGCTGCAAAAAATTAAAAATGTTAAGATATAATTGTTGACACATCTGCGGTGCGTATGGTATAGCAAATCAGCTAGCAGGCGGCAGCGCGGGGCTGCGATCGAACTTCTCACCGTTTTGACTATGGGATTGACACTGGCGATCGAGTTCGGGAATTACTTAATTGGAAAACCGGACTGTTTAAGAGTTTTTACGTAGTAAACAGAAGTAGGAACCCTTGACAAAATACCCTCAGTTTCCGCCCGTGCAAACTTCGCGCGAAGTTTCAAAGCTCGAATTATATTTTATCTAACAACAAACTACTATTCATTAATAACAGGGATCTAAAGTAGTGGCGGATGTTGAATTTAGAGGAGAAAAATTTAGTTGATACCAGGAGGATCTCATGCGGAAAATTACGGCGCGACAAAGGATAAGTGCAATGATCGCACTGCCGATCGCACTAATGGCTAATACAAATCAAGCTTTGGCCGCCGATACTGTTCAGAAAATCGATCCAATTAAAGAAGTTTCAACTTTTGGCGACGAGCTAGATTTTGAGATGGCGCTACCAACAACAATCGCCATTGAAGAAAGCGAGGATTGGGATCAACCTGATTTTTCAGCTACTAACTTAGATATGGAGATTACTAAATTTATGACAGAAAATCTGCCACCTATAACTATTGAGGAGCCGCCAGCCGTAGTTTATCTCAGTGCGGCCAGGGGTCAGTCCACCAGACAATGCCGGATTTCCGGGATATGTGAATGATTGAGTCAGATTTGTGCGGTTTGTGCGGTTTGTGCGATCGGCTTTTTCAATAGGTAGAATTCTCGCTGTGCGAGGGTAAAACAATCAGTAAAATCCAGCAGATTTTCCTGAACTTATGCGAATAACAGAGTATGTATTTTTTCGGGTATGCTTTAACTATATCTAGTAAAACAATCGGACAGTTTCAAGGCTTAGGCGTGGGGAGCTATAAACTCGGTTTCTACGAGTTTTGGAAAAATGAGAAATATAAGAAGAAACCGGGTTTCTGAGTTTAGCACATTTGGTTCGTAGTCCGCACTACGAAAGGTTTTGGATTTCTGAGGTTATACCAATTTCAAAAAATAATGCAACAGTATTCTTGTCCCCCACCCTTTACAAGGGGGGGCTAGGGGGGGTCAAAGAGTATTGCATGATTTTAGAGAAATGGTATTAGTATGCGTGCACGATGACATAGATCGGGCTAGTTTTGTAGCAACAAACTCCCTTGTATCAAAGTGATATTCATGCTTAAAAATCCGACAATCCGTAAGGTGCTAAAATCCGTTCCCGAACTTTCTTCTTTCTACAGCATCTATTCCATCATAATTTTCAAAGACTATGATTAACTCGCACTGCAGCCAAGACACCGCAGCACAGCAAAACAAAAGTTCGCTGCAAACTCTCTCTCGCACTCTGTCGATGTCTCAGGGACAATTTTCGCTGATTTTAGTGCGGTGCAATTATAGTGCCATGAAAGAAGAAACTCTACGGCTATTGCGAGAGGAGTCTGGGATTGAGATTCGAGAAATTGTCCTCCCGACATCTGTTAAAACTCTTTACACGACGATAGAAACCGAACTTGACGGTAGCAGGCCGCCAGCTTTAATGGTGTTTGGATTGGAGTCGGTAAGTGCGATCGATCGCGTGCTGACTTCTACCAACTACGTCAGGGAAGAATTTCGCAATAACTTTCCCTTCCCCATAGTGCTGTGGGTGACAGACAAAATACTCAAAAAAATGATTCGGTTAGTAACAGATATCGAGACTTGGACGACAACAGTAGAATTTGTGCAAGGCCCAGACGAATTGGTAGATTTTCTGGCAAAAAGTGCCGATCGCATTTTTGCCAGCATTTTAGAAACTGGCAATTGGCGCTTAAGTAATTGTGCCATTCTAGGAGCCAATTCTTTGACAGAACTAGAGTCAGCCAGCCAAGACTTGCAAACTTGCAACATCAGATTAGAACCGGCCATCGAAGCAAATTTGCAATTTATTCGGGCCAGAGAAGAATATGCTTTTCACCGCATTGATGCAGCCATTAAATTGTATCAAAAAAGTCTCGATTTTTGGAAATATCAAGTAGCATTCTTGGGGACGCAAACAGAATTTAGCGAATTATTATTTACCGCTCACCCCGCACCGGTTTTAGAAGGAATTCTGCTATTCCACATCGGTCTTTGCTACCGCTTCCAAGCAGAAAAGAACCGCAGCGATAACCGTCCTTACTGGACAGAAGCTAAGAATTATTTTCAGGAATGTATTAATGTTTTAGAACGCGCCGGACAGTCGGATGCTGCTGGTACATTCATCAATCAACTCGGGGAAGTATTGCAACATTTAGAAGATTGGGATGCACTCTGGAATTTAGCTATCAAAGCTCGGAGATTACATCAAAATATGAAAAATTCAGCAGTTAATTTAGCTCAAGATTATGGCTTTTTGGCTAGAGTAGCCTTAGAGCAAAAAAACTGGGAAGGGGCGAAAGAATGGGCTTTAATCGCTCTAGATGTTCTGAACTCCAAATTAAAAGCGACGGGACAGGGAATGCCTGTAAAATCGCAGCATAAAGGCTTGTATCTATTAATTTTAGCAGAGGCTCAGAGCGAGTTGGGCGAGATAGAAGAGGCGATCGCCCATTTAGAGTTTGCTCGCTCGGAAACCAAACCTTGCTACAACCCGCAACTGTATTTGCGGGTTTTAGAAATGCTGCGAGTAGTTTATTTTCAGCGGGGAGAATATCTCAAAGCATTTCAAATCAAGCAAGACTATCGAGGAGTAGAACATACCTATCGGTTTCGAGCTTTTATTGGAGCCGGAAAATTGCAGCCGCACAGAGAAGCGATAGATCCCGCCGAAACAGTTACCGCCGCTGCTACTATTGCTGACGAAATAACTGCTTCCGGTAGAGAACAAGACCTCAACCGATTGATATATAGAATGAACAATACACCAGACAAACTGACAGTAATTTACGGTCAGTCTGGAGTCGGAAAAAGTTCAATTATCACAGGGGGATTAGTCCCCGCTCTTAGACAAAAAAAGATAGAAATGCGGACTGTTTTGCCGATCGTGCTGCAGGTTTACAACAACTGGCCCCAGGAATTGACCAGACAGTTATCTGCTGCGAAAGCTGAAATATTCAATCTCGAAAGTTCTGAAGCAGTACCGAGTTCCGCAGAGGTTGATTTGACCCCAGCAGCAGGCGCAGTCAGTACAAATCTTGTTTCGACTGCGGAAAATCTGGAGATAATTAAGGATTTACAGCCTGTAGAAATAATCGTCAAAAAACAGGCGATCGAATACGAAAAAATTATCAAAGAACTGCAAATCAATTCCGAACATCTAGTGACAGTTCTGATATTTGACCAATTTGAAGAATTCTTTTTCGTGTGGAAAGAGCCAACAGAAAGGCAGATATTTTTTGATTTCTTGCGGGAATGTTTGAAAATCAAGTATTTAAAAGTCGTCCTGTCTTTGCGGGAAGATTACCTGCACTATTTGCTGGAATTTTCCCGACCAAAAAACCAAACACAATTCATCAATAATGATATTTTAGCGGACGTTCTTAGCAAAGATATTCTATTTTATTTGGGAAATTTTTCCCTAGCAGATGCGCGCTCGGTAATTTACACTTTAACTGAGCGATCGCAATTTAACTTAGAACCGGAGCTAATCGAAGAATTAGTCAAAGATTTAGCTGGAGAATTGGGAGAAGTCCGCCCGATCGAACTACAACTTGTCGGCGCTCAACTGCAACAAGAAAACATTAGAACTTTAAGCCAATATCAGGAACTAGGTAACAATCCTAAACAAAAATTAGTCGAAAATTTCCTCGAAGAAGTAATCAAAGATTGCGGGCCGGAAAATGAAGGGGCGGTGCGCCGAGTTTTGTATTTCCTTACAGACGAAAATGAGATTCGCCCCCTAAAAACTCGCGCCGAATTAGCCTCCGATTTAGCGACAGTTGCCGAATCTGAAAAGTTAGATTTAGTTTTAGAACTGTTAGTAAAATCCGGCTTAGTGTTTCAGTGGATGGAACTGCCGGCAGAGCTTTATCAACTGGTTCACGACTATTTAGTTAGCTTCATCCGCCAGCAACAGGAATTAGATAACAAGGCAGAATTTGAGGAATTGCGAAAGCAAAACAAAATTAACCGAGATGAAATTGACCAAATTCGCAAAGATAGAGAGCGAGATGCTTTGCTGTCGGAAGCTAGAGATAAACAGCGCCAAGCCCGAGACAAACAGCACGAAGCGGAAGCTCAACTTTACAAAAGTCGGAGATGGCAATTGCGGGCGGCGGTGTTGGGAGTGCTGGTACTCGGAGGAGTTTCGGGGATGGCATTTTATCAAGCAAAATTAGCAGAAAGTGCGCGACAAGAGGCGGAAACAAGTCGGACAGATGCCTTGAATTCGGCATCGGAAGCTTTGGTGGTTTCTAACGATCAAAATCAATTAGCAGTGTTGAAAAATAGTATCAAAATCGGTCGCGGTTCTCAGAAAAGTACAGCGCTACCTGTGGATACTAAAAATCAAATTACTGAGAGGCTCAGACAAGCTGTTTCAGGAGTGCAAGAACGCAATCGTTTCGAGCAGCACGATAAGTCTGTTTTGGATGTAAGTGTCAGTCCAGATGGCAATTTTGTTGCTTCGGCAAGTGCTGACAAAACTGTTAAATTGTGGAGCAAAGAAGGTAAGTTATTAAAGACTTTTAAGCACGGCGATATTGTGACGAGTGTGAGTTTTAGCCCGGATGGGAAAACGATCGCGACTGGTAGTGCCGATCGCACAATTAAAATTTGGCAAGTAGATAATGACCAAAGTGCGATCGCTACTTTATCCGGCCACCGCGATATCGTCACCAGCGTTAGCTTCAGCCCCGACGGCAAAACCCTAGCTTCTGCGAGTCACGACAACACCGTAAAAATCTGGAATCTGGGAAACAAAAAATTGCTGCAAACCTTAACCGGACACAAAGATTGGGTACTCGGCGTGAGTTTCAGCCCCGACGGCAAAACAATTGCCTCAGCAAGTGCTGACAAAACTATCAAACTTTGGAACCGACAAGGTAAAACCCAGAGATTTCAAATTAATCCCAAAACATTAACCAAACATTCTGACATTGTATACAGCGTTAAGTTCAGCCCAAACAATCGAGAACTCGTCTCAGCCAGTGCCGACACCACAGCCAAAATTTGGAACCGAAAGGGTGAGGAAATCACAACTCTCAAAGGACACAACGATGAAGTTCTGAGTGCGAGTTTCAGTAGCGACAGCGAAAAAGTTGTCACCGGCAGCGCCGACGATACGGTAAAAGTTTGGAGTCGCAGCGGCACATTGCTAAGCACTTTTCGAGGAAATAAAGATGATGTAAGGGCAGTAAGTTTCAGTCGCAACGGCACGATTGCCTCCGCAAGTAAGGACAAAATGGTAAAAATTTGGCAACCGGACAGAACTCCGTTGAATCAGATTTTATATGGACACGAAGACTGGGTTTACAAAGTCAGTTTTAGTGCAGATGGCAAAACAATTGTTTCTGCTAGCGGAGACAAGACAGTGAGACTTTGGAACACTGATGGCAGTTTATTAAAAATCTTAAAAGGTCATCAGGATTCTGTAATTTGGACGAGCTTTTCACCGGACAATAAAACTGTTGCTTCTGCCAGCAATGACAAAACGGTGAAAGTTTGGAGTTTAGACGGGAAACTGTTAGATACTTTGAAGCATAACGGCGTTGTTAGAAGCGTGAGTTTTAGTCCAGATGGCAAGATAATTGCCACCGCCAGCGGTGCCGATCGCAAATTGTACCTCTGGCGCTGGAACGGTTCTAAAGCAACTTTGCTGACAAAACTCGATCATACCAATCCAGTGATTAGTGTTAGTTTTAGTCCCGACGGCAAAACTATTGCTACTGCTACGGCTGCTGACAACAAGGAAAGCGGCAAAAACAATGTTGCTGAAATTGCTGCAGAAAAAAAAGTTTATCTTTGGCAATTTAACGGTTCGTCGGCGAAGCGTTTGACAACTCTCAACCACGAAGATACGGTGAGGAATGTGACTTTTAGTCCCGACGGTAAGACGATTGCTGCTGCTTGTGCTGACAAAAAAGTTTATTTGTGGGCGTTTGATGGAACGGCGGCAAATTTAACTGAAAAACTAGACCACAGCGATACTGTGGAAAGTGTTAGTTTCAGTCCAGACGGCAAGTTGATTGCGGCGGCGAGTGCGGGAAATACTGTTAAGCTGTGGAATTTTAACGGTAGGAAGGCGCTGCTATCTAAAACTTTGGAATTAGGCGATCGGGTGTTGAGCGTTACTTTTAGTTCTGACAGCAAAACTCTGGCTTTTGCTAATAGGGATAAGACTATAATTCTCTTACCTTTGCAAAATTTGGAACTGAATAATATTATTGCTCGTAGTTGCGAATGGGTGGGAGATTATTTGCAGAATGACCCGAATGTTACTGAGGGCGATCGAATGCTTTGTCTTGGGTTTGGGAAGCAAGCCTTAAATAAAAAGAAGTAAACCCTCAAGGATTATCCCTCTCGATCTCGCTTTTATGCGGATGAAGAAGGACTTGCTTTCCGATGCTGCAAACCTAGCTTTGAATAGAGATTCAAACATCTATCTGTTGACAGGTTTTTTAAGCTGTAAAATTGCGGTAAAATTTTAGTCATAAATTTAACTTCTTTGGCGGTTCGCCCGTCGCATCAACCCGCAATTCAAACCAAAGGTAAACCGCATGGACACCAACTCCCAAAATATCCAACCCGTTCCGCCCTTCAACGAGACAAATGAGGAAACACCAGACATTGGTGGCGGTTTACCCGTAATTGAATATTGGGCAGAACATACCTTGTCCCCGGAAGGCCCGAAACTTTGGAAAACTTTGCTTCACAATAGTGCTTGTTTGTCCTGTTCTTGGGGCACTGGCGGGCAGAAAGGAGGCTTTACTAATGAAGAGGGCGAAAAACTTCAGCGCTGCATGAAAAGCGTTGAAGCAATCTCCGCTGAAATTAAACCTGCTGTTAAGACTAACTATTTTCAACAGCACAATATTGCAGAACTCCAGCAATTAACTTCAATGGAATGTGACAGGCTGGGAAGGCTGAGTTTCCCGATGATTTTGCGGGCTGGTTCGTCTCATTACGATCGCATTTCTTGGGAAGAAGTTTATCAAATTGCCGAGGCTGCGTTTCGCAAAACCCCCGAAAGAGTCGCATCTTACAGTTCCGGTCGCTCTTCCAACGAGGCGGCTTTTTTGCTGCAATTGATGATGCGGGCGATGGGTTCCAATAACTTAGCAGATTGTTCGGATTTGTGCCACGCTCCCTCAACCACCGGGTTAAGCGAAATGTTTGCTACCCGCACCTCGGTAGTGAGTCTAGAAAACTTGAAGCAAGCAGATTGCGTCGTGCTCGCGGGCGCGAATTCTGCCTACAATCATCCCCGCTTCATGAACGAGTTGATTAAAATCCGCGACAAAGGCGGTAAAATAATTATTATCAACCCCGTGATGGAAATCGGGTTAGTCAAATTTGGTTCTCCAGCATTTCCCGTCAAGTCGCTCATCCCCGGTTCCGATATTTCCTCGCTCTACTTGCAACCAATTCCCGGCAGCGACACTGCCCTATTTGTTGGGATTCAAAAATCTGTAATCGAACAAGGATTACTGGATGAAAAATATTTGCAAGCCCACACCGAAGGCTGGGAAGCAGTAGTGCAGCACGCCCGCGAAACCGACTGGGAAACTATTACTACAACTTGCGGGGTTTCGCAAGCAGAAATTGAGGAAGCCGCCAAAATTATCGGCAATTCAAAGCGAGTTGTATTCGGTTGGGCGATGGGAATTACCCAACAAAAAAACGGCGTAGATAATGTTTTTAGCATCGCCAACACTGCTTTGATGACGGGAAATGTCGGCAAAACAGGGGCGGGATTAATGCCGGTGAGGGGACACTCAAACGTCCAAGGATTCGGCTCTATGGGCGTGACTGTGAATCTTAAAAAAGAAATCCAAGCCGCTCTCGAAAAGTTGTTAGATCGTCCCCTGAGCCGCGTTAAGGGTTACGAAACTCGATCGCTCATTGAAGCAGCAGATGCAGGCAAAGTCGATACGTTAATCTGTCTGGGCGGCAACTTGTACGCAGCCAACCCAGATTCAACTCAAGCAAAACGCGCTTTAGGTAAGATTGAAACTATTATCTACCTCGCAACCAAACCGAATTTAGGGCATTTTAACGGATTGGCAAAGCACAATACAATTGTGATTCCCGTGCTGAATCGCTTTGAAAACCCCCACAAAACAACGGTAGAATCTGGTAATAACTTTGTGCGTTTCAATGATGAAGGCGAAACTCACCTCAAAGAGGCTGACTTAATTCCAGAAGTGCATTTTTTGACCGAATTGGCGAGCAGAATTCACGGCAGTTATCCAGTAAACTGGCGCCAACTGCAAGATACGCGATACATTCGACAATTGATTGCTAAAACAATTCCCGGCTATGAAAAAATGGCAACAATTGATGATACAAAAGAGGAATTTACCATCAGCGGGCGGATTTTTATGGAACCTAAATTCCCCACTGATTCCGGCAAAGCCAAGATGTTTGTCGCGCCTTTACCAGAGCTAAAATTACCGGAAATTAAAGATTTTGGTGTATCGGAATCGGTGCGCGGTTTAGTGGTAGCCTTGATGACGGGACGCAGTTATTCTCAGCACAATACTGTGGTTTACAAAATTGATGACAAGTACCGGGGAATGCCGCACCGCAACTGCATTTTAATGAATCGCGAGGATGCAGAAAGCGCGGGTTTGCAAGAACATCAGCGGGTTACGGTGCAGGGAAATGCGGGAAAAATGGAAAATGTTGAGGTGATTTACGGGGCGGTTCGTGCGGGTGCTGCTTTGATGTTTTATCCTGAAGTTAATGTGATTTTTCACCCGGAGATTGAAAAGCGATCGGGCACGCCTGCTTACAAGCGAGTACCTGCTTTGGTATACGCATAAATTTGGGATTATACCAATTTTCTGACGGGGTGACAACCCCGTTAAAACATAGACTCAATCAAGGACATAGCTCTCATACCCTTCTGAAAAAATGGCAATTTATTAGGTCTTATTTTCATTAATTCAACAACTATTTCCTGACAATATT